>JAEZEJ010000039.1 GCA_023417775.1 Actinomycetes bacterium
TCCCTCCCCCGCGCGCGGGGGAGGGCCGGGGTGGGGGCAGCCGCAGCCGCCTGGCCGAGCGGGGTCCTCCGCATGACCCTGCTCGATACCCTGTGGTGGGGGGGGGGGGGCCGGCCGCCCCCCCCCCCCCCCCCCCCCACCTCAGACCAGTCCCGCCTCCCGGGCGAGGATCGCGGCCTGAACCCGGGAGCTGCAGCCCAGCTTGCCGAGCACGCGCGACACATGGGTCTTGGCGGTCGCCTCGGTGATCGCCAGGGCCGCGGCGAGCTCCGCATTGGACAGGCCCTGCCCGAGCGCGCCGAGCACCTCACGCTCCCGCTCGGTCAGCTCGTCGAAGGACCGCGGCTCGACGGTCGTAGGGGCCGGTGCTCGGTCGGCGAAGGCCCGCAGCGTCCGGCGCGTGACCTCCGGGGCGAGCACGCCCTCCCCCGCGGCGACCCGTCGCACGGCATCGACGAGAGTCGCGGCATCCACGGTCTTGAGGAGGAAGCCCGCAGCCCCCGCCCGCAACGCGCCGAAGACGTACTCATCGACATCGAAGGTCGTCAGCACCAGAACCTCCGCCAGCGACTCCCCGGTGATCGCGGCCGTGGCGGCGACACCGTCGGTCCCCGGCATCCGGATGTCCATCAGCACGAGATCCGGTCGCAGCGCACGTGCGTTGGCGATCGCCGCAGCCCCGTCCCCCGCCTCTCCGACCACCACGATGTCCGGCGCCTCGTCCAGGATCAGCCTCAACCCCGACCGGATCGCCGCATGATCGTCGGCGATCAGCACACGGGTCGTCATCTGGGCTCCTCCAGGTCGAAGACGGCCCGCACCCTCCATCGCCGACCGTCAGCAGTATCGCGCCAGCCGGCCGAGAAGATGCCGCCCGAAGCCTCGGCGCGCTCCCGCATCGTCAACAGCCCGATGCCGTCACCACCGCCGGGCACGGTGGCCTCGCTCGCCGGGCCGATCACCGTGACCTCCATCGTCCCCTCATCGATCTCGATGCCGACCGCAGCCCGTCCAGCCACCCCGTGCCGGAACTCGTTGGTGAGCGCCTCCTGCACGATCCGGTACACGGCCTGGTCGACGGCCGCGGGCAGCGATGGCAACGCGCTCGGAAGCATCGCCTCGATCACCATCCCCTGCGCCCGGAAGGTGTCGAGAAGCCCCTCCAGCTCATCCATCCGGGCAGGTGATGCGACCTGCTCCTCACCGGTGCGCAGCAAGCCGATCATCGCGCGCATCTCCCGCAGCGCCGCGACACTGGCCAGCCGGATCGCGGCAAGACCATTCCGGTGCCGCTCCGCATCCGCCTGAGGCGTCGCGAGGATGCTCTCGGCCTGGATCGCGATGGTCGAGAGCTGTCCCGCGAGAGCATCGTGGAGGTCGCGGGCCATCTGCGTCCGCTCCTCCCGGATGGCATCGGCCTGCCGCAACTCGGCCAGCCGCTCCAGATCGCGGCTGCGCGCCGCCGCGAGCTCGGCGATCTCGACCTGTTGACGCACCGCCCGCCCCCACCACAGCGGAGTGCCGAGGAGCGCGAAGAGCACCAGGCCCATCAGGACCGCCGCCTGGAGATCGCCCATCGTCACGAATACCGCCACCGCAGCGGCGGGCACCAACACCCCCACCGCGATCTCGAGACGCCGCACCCAGGAGGCGCTGGCGTAGAGCGCGGCCGCGTAGGTGAGGTCGAAGAAGCCGAGGAGGACGCCGATGCTGCCGCCCATCGCCAGATCGGCGGCGAAGGTCAGAGCCCCGATGCCGAGCGCGATGATCGGGCGACGGCGTTTGGCCAGCATCGTCAGGCAGATCGTGCCCAGGGGCAGCAGATACAGCCACCGCGACCCCGGTTCGATGCCCGCCGACGGGCCGCCGGTGTTGACCACCCCGACGGTGACGAGGGCCGCTCCGACCGCGAAGGTCAGCAGCGCATCGCTCAGATCGCGACGCCGCTCCGTGCCGCGCACCCGTTCGCGCCACCACCGGCCGATGCTCTCCACCACCCCATCCCAGCACATGCGGCCCTCGACGAGGTCCTTCGAAGGATGTACGCCGAGCCGTCACGCGGTCATCCCGATGCCCGATGACCCACACGCACGCCGACCACAGACTGACAGCATGACCCTCGACCTCCTGACGCCGCTCGGGGTACTCGCCCTCATCGACTCCACCAGCTTCGGGACGCTGCTGATCCCGATCTGGTTCCTGCTGACACCGGGTCGACTCCGCGGAGGGCGGATCCTCATCTTCCTCGGGACCGTCTCGGTCTTCTACTTCGCGGTCGGCGTGCTCCTGGTCGCCGGCATCGACACCTTCCTCGGCGACCTGGACGCGCTCCTCGATCACCCCGTCGCGGCGCGGATCCAGTTGGCGGTCGGCGCGGCACTGCTGGTGTGGAGCTTCTTCATCGGCAAGAAGAGAGACGGCGACGGCGAAGCCCGCGGGGGCCGGCTGCTGCGCTGGCGGCAGCGGGTGATGGGCGACGACGGGGGGCTGCTGGCACTCATGGGCTTCGCCCTGGCCGCGGCGCTGCTGGAGGTGGCCACGATGCTGCCCTATCTGGCCGCGACCGGGCTGATCAGTGCCACCGACCTGACCTGGCCCGAGCGTCTCCTCGTCCTCGCGGCCTACTGCGGCGTGATGATCCTTCCCGCACTCGTGCTCCTGGCTCTGCGGCTGGGGGCCCGTCGCCTCGTCGAGCCCCTGCTGCTGCGCATCGCCCGCTGGATGGAGAAGAGCGGTGGGGAGATGACGGCCTGGATCGTCGGCATCGTCGGCTTCCTCATCGCCCGCGATGCGCTGACCCGCGTGCCGGAGCTGCTCCACCTGCTCGACTCGCTCTGAGGCTCGCGGACCAGCCATCACCGATCTGGGGGCCGCGGTGCGTGACCTCTCATCGCCCGACACCGCCGATGGCGACCCTAGATCGCGAGAACCTGTCGACGGCGCGCCCGCACGGTCATCACGAGCGTCTGGATGCCGACGCCCGCCCAGATGACATTGGAGGCGACGACCGGCCACGCGCCGTAGAGGGCACCCGCGGTGCCAGCCAGCACACCGCCGACGGTGTTCATGGCGGCATACGTCAACGAGGTCGACATCACTCTTCCGCGCCACAACAACACATACGCCAAGAAGGTGCCAGCCGTCCCCATCCATCCGAGGACTCCCGCCACGATGCCGTCCACCACGCCGCCTTTCACATGACTGTGCGCGGCCCCCAGCGGACCGCGCACAGCAATTCTGAGGCGGGCCGAGCCTTCAACTCAAATGCACTTTTTGCAATCGGGTGTTTAGACTCTCTGAATGTGAGGATCAATGCATCGCGGCTTCCGTTCTTCCTGGCCATCGCGCGCAATGGCGGCGTCCTGGCCGCCGCGGATGCGCTGCATGTCACGCCCTCGGCGGTGTCCCAACAGCTGACTCGGCTCGAGACCGAGGTCGGCCAGGCCCTCGTCGAGAGGACTCCGCGCGGCGTGACATTGACGGCTGCGGGACGTGAGCTCGTCGAGCTGGCCGAGAACATCGAACGAGAGATCAACGAGGCCGAGCAGCGCATCGCCTCCACCACCCAGGACCCCACCGGTCGCGTCCGGCTCGGCAGCTTCCAGAGCTTCATCAGCTCGGTCCTCGCCCCCACCATCCCCCGGTGGCGCGAGGAGCTCTACGGCGTCCAGCTGGAGATCACCGAGGCGCCACGCGGGGTCCTCCTGCGCGATCTGAGGTCCGCCGATCTGGACATCATCGTCATCGAGTACGACAGCGGCGAGCCGGCGCCTCCGCTCGGGCCGGGCGTCCGCGAGATCCCCCTGCTCGACGACCCCTGGAAGATCGTCGCCCCGGCAGGAACCTTCGCGGCCATGGAGATCGTCGAGCTCGAACGGCTGCGAGTGCCGTGGCTGCGCGTCGAGTCCTCCGCCGCCACGGCCCAGGCGGTGCGCCGCCTGCTGGCCTCCCTCGGCCAGCCCGAAGCCGCCCACACCTACACCGACTACCCCACCGCCCTGGCCCTCGTCGACGCCGGCGAAGGCATGACCCTCCTGCCCCAGCTCGCACTCCAGGGAACGCTCCCCGATGGAGTCGAGGTCGCCGACGTGCCGGGACTCGGTGCGCGCCGTCTCGCTCTGCGACATCGATCTGGACGTCGTGCGACGAGCCAGGCGGTGACGGCCGGAGTCGACTTTCTCCGCGATATCTCAGCAAGTTTTCAGGCCGACCCGAACACCGACGTCTCCAGCTAGGGCCGTGGCCGCCGCGATGCGGCCTTGCCAGGCATGGCCCTCCCGGGCTTATCGTTCAAGTGAACGATAAGCCTCAGGAGATTCTGTGACCCCATCGATCGACCGCCGCCGGCTGCTCGCCGGCGCCCTCGGCGGCGCCGCGGCACTCGGCCTCGCCGCCTGCGGCGCGCCCACCTTGAGCGTGCCCGAGCGCGCCGCGACCGGGAGCGTCCGCCGAGGCGCGACCCTACGCATCGCCCGACCTGCCGCGAGCGCCGCGGAGACCCTGGATCCCGCCAGCTCGCTGTCCGCCTACGAGTACCTCGGCGCCCTCTACAACCGCGTCGTCAAGCTCGACCGCGAAGGCGAGACGGTACCCGATCTCGCCACCGACTGGTCCCCCAATGCCGATGCGACCGTCTGGACCTTCACCCTGCGCTCAGGCGTCACCTTCCACGACGGCCGTCCGCTGACATCGCGCGACGTGCGCTACTCCATCGGGCACATCCTCGACCCGGATACCGCCTCGCCGCAGGCTGGGACGCTGTCGCTCATCGACGCGGTCGACGCGGTCGACGCCACCACCGTGCGCTTCCGGCTCACCACGCCGAATGCCGAGTTCCCCTCGCTGCTGACCGCCTATCAGTGCTACATCATCCCCGAGGACTCCGCCGACACCATCGGCCACACGGGGATCGGCACCGGACCCTACGTCCTCGACCACTACACCCCGGCGGGCGCCCGGGGCGTCCGCCTCAACCACGACAACAAAGACGGCCGCGCGG
>JAEZEJ010000011.1 GCA_023417775.1 Actinomycetes bacterium
ACGACCGGAGTCGACCAGGTCGAGACCGGCGAGAGCTCGGACTCCATCGCCGAGGTCACCGTCACGCTCGACGCCGAGCCCGAGTCCGATGCGGCGATCGACACCATCGTCGAGCTGCGCGAGGCCGTGCACGCTGCCGACCCCGATGCGCTGGTCGGCGGCACGGACGCCCAGTCCCTCGATGAACGCGACACCGCCGCCCACGACCGCGCACTGGTCATCCCCATCGTGCTGCTCATCGTGCTCACGATGCTGCTCCTGGTGCTCCGCTCGGTCGTGGCCGCCGCGCTGCTGACCGTGACGACGGTGCTGTCCTATCTGTCGGCCCTCGGGGTCGGCTGGTGGCTGTTCGACCATGTCGCCGGCTGGAGCGCCACCGATGTCTCGACCCCGCTGCTGGCCTTCATCTTCCTCGTCGCCCTCGGCGTGGACTACAACATCTTCCTGACTGTCCGCGCCCGTGAGGAGATGCGCGACACCGGCGATGCGACCGGCTCGATCGTGACCGCACTCGCCGTCACCGGCGGGGTCATCACGAGCGCCGGGATCCTGCTCGCAGCCGTCTTCACCGTGCTCGGGGTGCTGCCGCTGGTCCTGCTCGCGCAACTCGGCGTCATCGTCGGGCTCGGCGTCCTCCTCGACACCATCGTGGTCCGCAGCATCGTCACACCGGCGCTGGTGCGGCTGTGCGGACGGCGCTTCTGGTGGCCGAGCGCGCTCTCGAGGGCTCGTCACGCCCGCTGACCCGGAGGGGCGGGCTGCCACCGGGCTCCCGGGTGACTACCATCACAGACAGGCCCACGTCACCTCGCGGGCCACGCGGCATCGCACCACCCCGGCGAGGCCGCACCGGAACGGACGAACGGAGAGCCCCATGACCGTGTCAGCCTTCGGCCACCGCCACGAGCAGGTCGTCTTCTGCCAGGACGAGCCCAGTGGGCTCAAGGCGATCATCGCCATCTACTCCACCGCGCTGGGCCCGGCCCTCGGCGGCACCCGCTTCTATCCCTACGCCTCCGAGGAGGCGGCCATCGCCGATGTGCTGAATCTCAGCCAGGGCATGGCCTATAAGAACGCCCTCGCCGGACTCGACCTCGGTGGCGGCAAAGCGGTCATCATCGGCGATCCGAGGACCATCAAGACCGAGTCGCTGCTCCGCGCCTACGGCCGATTCGTCGAGACCCTCCACGGTCGTTACTACACCGCCTGCGATGTCGGCACCTTCAGCGCCGATATGGACGTCATCGCCCGCGAATGCCAGTACGTCACCGGGCGCACCGTCGAGCACGGCGGCGCCGGCGACTCCTCGGTGCTGACCGCCTACGGGGTCTACCAGGGCATGCGGGCCAGCGCCCAGCACGTCTGGGGCGACACCCGCCTGGCCGGCCGCACGGTCGGCGTGACCGGGGTCGGCAAAGTCGGACGCCACCTCGTGCGCCACCTGATCGAGGAGGACGCCCGCGTCGTGGTGACCGATGTCGACAGCGCCGCGATCGAGGCGCTGCGTGCCGACTATCCGATCGAGGTGGTCGAGTCGAATGCCGCGCTGGTCGCCGGGGAACTCGACATCTATGCTCCCTGCGCCCTCGGCGGGGCACTCGACGACGACGCCGTCGCCACGCTCTCCGCCGCGATCGTCTGCGGGGCCGCCAACAACCAGCTCGCGCACGAGGGGGTCGAGAAGCTTCTCGCCGAGCGGCAGATCACCTACGCCCCGGACTACTGCGTCAACGCCGGTGGCGTCATCCAGGTGGCCGATGAGCTCGAAGGATTCGACTTCGACCGGGCCAAGTCACGCGCGAGCGGGATCTTCGACACCACACTCGCGGTGCTGGACCAGGCCGCGCGGGACGGGGTCGCGCCGTCGATCGCCGCCGACCGGCTCGCCGAGCAGCGCATGGCGCAGATCGGACGACTGGCTCAGATCAGGGTGTGAGAGAGGCGGGGCTGCGGCGTCACGACGCCGCAGGGCCCTCGAACTTGTCGGCTAAGTCCGCGTACTGATCGGGAATCGGATCGCCCGACTCCCCGTGGAGTTCGCGTTGCAGGTTCTCCAAGTCCGGATCGTAGGTACGGTACTTGAGATCGCGTGCAACCTTAGTCTGCTTGGCTTTTGCACGGCCGCGGCCCATAAGGCTCGACCCCCTCGCACAGGAATAGTCAATAAATCGTGACTCCACCCTAGCCAATGTCGACAACAAATGCCGCACCGGGTCGGCATCGGCGCGTGTCCTGCCGGAATCTCAGGCGAAGACGACCTCGCCCCCCGTTCCGAAGGCGCCGGCGGCGCCCACCTCGCCCAGCTGCCAGGCATCGATCCGGTGCCGTGCGAGCACCGCGATCGCGTCATCGGCGGCCTCCGGCGGGACGATGGCGACCATGCCGACACCCATGTTCAGCGCCTCGTCGAGGTGCTCGGTGGCGATCCCGCCGAGCTCCCCGACGACTGAGAAGACCGCCGGCGGCGTCCAGGACGAGCGGTCCAGCCGCACCGACACCGAGGCCGGCACCACGCGGGCCAGATTCGCGGCGAGACCGCCCCCGGTGATGTGGCTCATGGCATGCACCTCGACCCTGTCGGCCAGATCCAGGCACGGCTTGGTGTAGAGGCGCGTCGGCGTCAGCAGCTCCTCGCCCAGCGTCCGGCCGAACTCGGGGACGTCGCGATCGAGTTCCCACCCGGCGATATCGAAGAACACCCGGCGCACGAGGGAGTAGCCATTGGAGTGCAGGCCCGAGGAGGCCATGGCGATGACGACATCGCCCTCCCGCACCCGGTCGGCGCCCAGCAGGCGATCGGCCTCCACCACCCCGGTCGTCGAGCCGGCGATGTCGTACTCGTCTGGGCCGAGTAGTCCGGGATGCTCCGCGGTCTCGCCGCCGACCAGCGCCGTGCCGGACTCCGCGCAGGCCATCGCGATGCCCTTGACGATATCGGCGATGCGCTCCGGCACGACCTTGCCGCAGGCGATGTAGTCGGTGAGGAAGAGGGGCTCGGCGCCGCACACCACGAGATCGTCGACCAGCATGCCGACCAGATCGAAGCCGATCGTGTCGTGGCGGTTCATGCGCTGAGCGATGGCCACCTTGGTGCCGACGCCATCAGCCGAGGACGCCAGCAGCGGCCGGTCGTATCCCTTCAGCGCCGAGGCATCGAAGAGACCGGCGAAGCCGCCGATGCCACCGACCACCTCGGGACGCGTCGCCTTGGCGACCCACTGCTTCATCAGCTCGACGGCGCGATCGCCCTCCGCGACCGACACCCCCGCGTCGGCATAAGAGGTGGAAGCTTCCGTGGTCATCGTTCCCTCGCTCCGCTCGGTCATGCCGCCACCCGCCAAAAGAACCCCACGATAGGCGTGCACCGGCATGACACCCTCATCGTTCCCTCGCTCCGCTCGGTCATGACGGCAACACCTTCAGCTGGGTCGTGTCGGGATGCTCGAGCAGGTGCTTGCCGATGAGGTCGTCCTCGGGCAGCGGCACCGGATAGATGCCGTCGAAACACGCCCGGCAGAGATTGTCCTTCGGCACATCGGTGGCGGCCACGAGATCATCGAGCTCGACATAGGCGAGCGAGTCGGCGCCGATCGAGCGACGGATCTCATCGACCGACGCGCCATTGGCGATGAGCTCGGCCCGGGACGCGAAGTCGATGCCGTAGAAGCACGGCCACTTGACCGGCGGGCTGGAGATCCGCACATGCACCTCGGCCGCACCGAACTCGCGCAGCATCCGCACCAGGGCCCGCTGAGTGTTGCCGCGCACGATGGAGTCGTCGACGACGACGAGCCTCTTGCCGGCGATGACATCGCGCAGCGGATTGAGCTTCAGCCGGATGCCCAGCTGCCGGATGGTCTGCGAGGGCTGGATGAACGTGCGCCCGACATAGGAGTTCTTGACGAGCCCGTGCCCGAAGGGGATGCCCGACTCCTCGGCATACCCGATCGCGGCGGGAGTGCCGGACTCGGGAACCGGGATGACCAGATCGGCGTCGACCGGCGCGGTCTGCGCGAGCTTGCGGCCGATGCCCGAGCGCACGGTGAACACCCGGCGATCGGCGATCGTCGTGTCCGGGCGGGCCAGATACACATACTCGAAGATGCAGCCCTTCGGCTCGGCCGCCGCGAAGCGCTCGCTGCGCACGCCGTCGCCGTCGATCGCCACGAACTCGCCCGGTTCGATCTCGCGGATATACGACGCGCCGACGATGTCCAGCGCCGCCGTCTCGCTCGCCACGACCCACCCGCTCTCGAGCCGCCCCAGCACCAGCGGGCGGATGCCCTGCGGGTCACGGGCCGCATAGAGCGTGCGCTCGTCCATGAACACCAGCGAGAAGGCGCCGCGCAGACGGGGCAGGACCTCCAGGGCCGCATCCTCGACCGACCGGTCCGGATACGAGGCGAGGAGGCTGGCCATCACCGCGGTGTCGCTCGTCGCGGCCTCCTTGGACTTCTGGCCCTCGGCCTCCAGCCGCGCCGTGAGGAAGTCGGCCAGCTCGCGGGTATTGGTCAGATTGCCGTTGTGCCCGAGCGCCACCGATCCGCTGTTCGTCGGGCGGAAGGTCGGCTGCGCGTTGTGCCACACGCTCGCGCCCGTGGTCGAGTAGCGCGCGTGACCGATCGCCACCTCGCCCGTGAGCGACTCGAGGGTGGCCTCGTCGAAGACCTGTGAGACCAGGCCCATGTCCTTATAGACGAGGATCTGCCGGCCATTGCTCACCGCGATCCCTGCGGACTCCTGTCCGCGGTGCTGCAGGGCGTACAGGCCGAAATAGGTCAGCTTGGCGACTTCTTCACCCGGCGCCCAGACTCCGAAGACACCACAGGCATCTTGAGGTCCGACGTCCTGGGGGTCGATGTCGTGAGTGAGGCGACCGTCTCCACGAGGCACGCGAATCAGTCTACGGGGAGACTGGTCCTCGACGCGAATGCCGGGGGTCAGGCCGTCCGCCGAGCGGGCATCGCGCGCGCATCGGACCGCCTGGCTACTGTGGTGTGACCCAGCTCACGACGACAGGAGCCCGAGATGACGACATCGATGCCCACTGCCGATCTGCTGCCGGACTTCCTCGCCGCCCAGGCAGAGGCACGTCCGGACGCGACCTGCTGGATCTACGGTGATCGAACCTGGACGTGGGATCAGGCCTGGCAGGAGACCCGCCGGATCGCCGGTGCGCTCCGCGCCGCGGGCATCGGCCATGGCGACCGCGTCGCCTTCGTCGACAAGAACAATCCGGCGATCCTCGAGGTCCTGCTCGGCGGAGCGCTCATCGGCTCGGCCGTCGCGATCGTCAACTGGCGCCTCGCGCCCGACGAGATCGACTACACCGTCAACGACTCGGGTGCGCGCCTGCTCTTCGTCGGTCACGAGCTCGCCGACCAGGTGCTCGCCCTGCGCGATCAGCTGACCACGGTCGAGCACATCATCGTCGTCGGCGGTGAGCAGGACGAGTTCGAGACGTGGGTCGCGGCAGGCGAACCCGTCGACCTCCAGCCCGATGTCTCCCCGGACGACACCGCCGTCGTCATGTACAGCTCGGGTACCACCGGGCGGCCCAAGGGCGTGCAGCTGAGCCATCGCAATCTCATCGAGCACACCCGCAACGCCGTCGGCGACATCGCCTACGACCCGGATGTCGACATGATGCTCATCGCGATGCCGATGTTCCATGTGGGAGGCACCTCATATGCGCTATTCGGCGTGGCCACCGGCACGCCGGGCTACATCATCCGCGAGGTGGAACCGGGGGCCCTCCTCGCGGCCGCCCAGGCCGGCGTGACCCACGTATTCCTCGTCCCGGCGGTCGTCGCGGGACTGCTCAACGCAGGGCCGGATGCGATGCGGATCTTCGCGGGACTCAAGCACTTCGTCTACGGTGCGGCGCCGATGCCGCTGCCGATCCTCCAAGGAGCGATCGAGCACTGGCCGACGACTCAGTTCCACCAGGTCTACGGCCTGACCGAGCTGGCCGGGGTCATCACGGTGCTCGACGACGCGGACCACCGCGATCCGGACCATCCCGAGCGTCTCCTCTCAGCGGGCCGACCGGTCGCCGCGGCGGAGGTCCGCGTCGTGGACCCGGCGACGGGGGCCGAAGTCCCCACCGGCGAGCCCGGCGAGCTCTGGTTCCGCAGCCCGCAGGCGACGACGGGTTATCTCGGCCGACCTGAGGCGACCGCGGCCCTGCTGACCGAGGACGGTTGGCTGCGCACCGGCGATATCGGACGCGTCGACGAGCACGGCTTCGTCTTCGTCGACGACCGCGCGAAGGACATGATCATCACCGGCGGCGAGAATGTGTACTCCCCGGAGGTCGAGCGCGTCCTGACCGAGCACCCGGATGTCGCGGAGGCGGCCGTGATCGGCATCCCCGACGAGCGCTGGGGCGAGTCGGTCAAGGCCGTCGTGGCACTGCTCCCCGACCGGGAGACCACGGCCGAGGAGCTGATCTCCTTCACCCGCGAACGTCTCGCGGGGTACAAGACGCCCAAGAGCATCGACATCGTCGAAGCCCTCCCCCGCAATCCCTCCGGCAAGATCCTCAAGCGCGACCTGCGTCAGCCCTTCTGGGCGGACCAGGGCCGTCAGATCTGATCAGAGGGGCGCGGGCGCCCGGTCGCGCTCGCGTCCTTCTGCGCGATGGCCGGCCGCATGGTCAGATGAACCATGGACGGCAATACCGTGAGCGCCGAGCGCGTCATCGCCGCGCCCGCCTCTGCGATCTTCGCCCTGCTCGCCGATGCTTCCGCGCATGCGTCATTCGACGGATCAGGGACGGTCCGCGGAACCCGCGGCCCCTCCCAGCCCCTGCGTCTCGGAGCACGGTTCGGCATGTCGATGAAGCGCGGACTGCCCTATGCCACGGCCAACGAGGTCACCGTCTTCGAGCCGGACGAGGTGATCGCCTGGCGGACGACCGGCCTCGGCGGCCTCATCGGCGGCCGTGTCTGGAAGTACGAGCTGGTGCCCGTCGAGGGCGGCACGCACGTCCGCGAGACCTGGGATATCGGCCAGGACAAGCAGCGGGTCTTCCTGCGCCGCGGCTCCATGCCACGCTCGACCCGGCAGGCGATGCAGTCGACCCTCGATCGGCTCGCGACACTCGTCGAACCACCGGCCTGAGTCCGATCCCTCAGCCGTGGTGGCTGTACTCCTGTGCGGCCGCCGCGACATCGAACTGGTAGTCCCGCGAGTTGTTGTAGGTCCGCACCGCGGCGATCCAGTCCTGCTCGGCGTCCAGGCCGGCCTCGCCCACGCTGCACAGATAACGCGCCGCCGCGAGGGCGGCGTCGTCGATATTCTGCGGATCACCCGGTCCCTCCCCGTCGGCGGCGGCACCCCAGCGCTCCCAGGTCTCGGGGATGAACTGCATCGGTCCGACGGCGCGGTCCCACTCGGTGTCCCCGTCGAGAACCCCGCCGTCGGTGTCCTCGATCGCCAGCGTCTCATTGGTGCCGTCGAGCGGGATGCCGATGATATCGCTCGTCGCGCGGCCGTCCTCCCCGATGCGACCGCCGAAGATCGTGCCGTGCCTGCTCTCGATGCGTCCGATGCCCGCGAGGGTGTTCCAGCCGACCGAGCAGCCCTCCTCGGCTCGCACCCGCAGGTCCGCTCCCGCATAGGCGGCCACCGCACGCGAGGGGATCTCGGTGTCGGCAGCGACCTGCTCGACCCATGCGGGATCGGCCAGAGCGCTCAGCGCACCCGTCGCGGGCGCCGCGGTCTGAGGCGCCTGCTGCGGCGTGCCCGCCGGCCCGCTGAACTCGGGACGGTCGGGCCCGCAGGCGGAAAGTGTGAGGGCCGCTGCGGCGACAGCGAGCGCCGCGCGCGAGGGGAAGCGCATGACTCGAAAATAGCGAGCCGAGGCAACTGACGAGGTCCTCAGACCAAGGGCAGATAACCGCTGATGTCCGAGCGTTCCCCGCTCGCGCGCAGTCGCGCGTCGGCCCAGCGGAGGGTGCCACGGGCGAGGCCGATCCAGGTCTCCGGATCCATCTCCACCACGGCCGGCGGGGTGCCGCGGGTGTGACGCGAGCCCTCGATGCACTGCACCGCGGCGAACGGCGGCACCCGCACCTCGACGCTCGTGCCGGGAGCTCGGCGGATCAGCAGCGCGAGCAGATGCTTGGTGGCGGCCTTGAGATCGGTCCGCTCGGCGCTGCCGTCGTCGATGCGCCGGCAGATCTCCTCGAACTCCCTCGACGGCAGCGGAGTCAGTTGGCGAGCCACCCCATCACCCTAGCCACCCGCCAACCCGTTGAGCGTGGGGGAACCTCCCACGAGCGCAGTGAGTAGGGGGACGTGTGGACGGTGAAAACGATCTCTTCACCGTCCACACGTCACACTCAACGGGTTGGGGAGCGCTCTAGGCTCGAGGGATGAGCCACGGACGCACCCCGACACCGGTGGATCGGCTGGCCGAGGCGTGGATGGACACGCTGCTGGAGCTGTCCCCCGAGCTCCATGTCGAACTGGGGCGGCCCGGTCGCGAAGGCCAGTACAGCGACCTGTCCCCCGACGGGCACGCCGGACGGGCCGCGGCGGCGCGCTCGATGGTCGCCTCCGCCCGCGCGGCCGAGCCCTCCGACGAGGTCGACGAGGTGACCCGCGCCGAACTGCTGCGTACGGCCGAGCTCGCCATCGAGCTGCACGAGGCGGAGCTCTGGCAGCGCGACCTCAACGTGATCGCCTCCCCGGCGCAGTCGCTGCGCGAGGTCTTCGATCTCATGCCCAGCGACACCGCGGAGGAATGGGAGCACATCGCCACCCGCCTGCGCCGGCTGCCGGACGCCATGGAGGGGTACCTCTCCTCGCTCTCGACCGGCATCGCCGCCGGCAACACCCCGGCGATCCGTCAGGTCGCGGCCGTGGCGGCCCAGGCCCGCAAGCTCACCGGCTCCGACGGATTCTTCCGCGAGCTCGCCGCGCGCGGCCCCGAATCCCTCCGCTCCGAGCTCGACGGCGCCGCCGACGGAGCGATCGCCGCTTACGCTCGCCTGGCCGGTTTCCTCGAGGAGGAACTGGCACCCCACGCCCGATCGGACGATGCCATCGGGCGCGACCTCTACGCGCTGCTGTCGCGCGAGTTCGTCGGCATCGAGATCGACCTCGACGAGACCTATGCCTGGGGCGTCGAAGAGCTGGCACGGATGGTCGCCGAGCAGGAGGCCATCGCCGACGAGATCCTCTCCGGCGCCACCGTCGAGCAGGCCATCGCCCATCTGGAGGCCGACCCGGCACTGCGCCTGGACGGCACCGACGCGCTGCGCTCCTGGATGCAGGGGGTGAGCGATGAGGCCGTGCGAGAGCTGGGTGCCACCCATTTCGACATCCCCGAGCCGCTACGGACGCTGGAGTGCCGGATCGCGCCGACCGACGAGGGCGGGATCTACTACACCCCGCCCAGCGAGGACTTCTCCCGTCCCGGCCGGATGTGGTGGAGCGTCCCCGCGGGCGTCACCCGCTTCGACACCTGGCGCGAGCTCACCACCGTCTACCACGAGGGCGTGCCCGGCCATCACCTGCAGCTGGGAGCCGCGGCGGCGCAGCGCGAACGACTCAACTCCTGGCGCCGGTTCAACTGGAACTCCGGCCACGGAGAGGGGTGGGCGCTGTACGCCGAACGACTGATGGATGAGCTGGGCTATCTCTCCGCCCCCGCCGAGCGGCTCGGGATGCTGGATGCCCAGCGCATGCGGGCGGCACGCGTCGTGCTGGACATCGGCGTCCACCTCGGGCTCCAGAAGCCCGACGGCAGCGGTGTCTGGACCGGCGACGACGCGTATCCGTTCCTCACCCGGCACGTGAACATGAACGACGGATTCGTGCGCTTCGAGGCCGACCGCTATCTCGGATGGCCCGGTCAGGCGCCCTCGTACAAGGTCGGGCAGCGCGAGTGGGAGCGACTGCGTACCGACTGGACCAGGCTCCGCGGCGGCGATCTCCGGCGCTTCCACGCCGACGCCCTGGCACTGGGCAGCGTCGGCTTCGGCACGCTGCGCTCAGCCCTCCTCGGCTGACGCGCGAGTTCTGCCGGGTTGCGGCCCCTCCAGGCGCATCTCGAGGGCCGTATCCCGGCAGAAGTCGGACCCGGAGGGTCAGGCTGGGGAGGTGGCGGTGTCCTTGGACTCGTCATCGTCCCCGGGCAGCTGGCAGGCGCGCTCGAGGAGCAGCGCCGCCGCGAGCAGCAGGACCGCCGCGATCGCCGCGGCGCCACCGTGCAGCAGACGTTCGCGCGCGAGCTCGCTGTCCACCCCGACATAGGCGAACACGAAACCGGCGTATCCGCCGCCGAATACGCCACCGACCAGGACGGCGGACTTCGCCACCGCCAGCAGCTGGATCGCACGGTCGGCGTTGATCCGCAGCTTCTTCTTGTGCAGCGACTGCCAGGTGGACCAGGCTAGCACCCCGATCACCGCCGCTCCCGCGGCGAGCAGCACCGCAGCCGTCCAGTCCGGGCGAGGGGCCTGGCCCTCGAACCTGACCGCGAGCGGCGGGATGAGGCGGCCGACGATCGCTCCGACGGCGATGAGCGCCGTCACATACAGCGGTGAGCTGCGCCGAGCACGCCTCATCGTGGTGTCACAGGATGATCTCGACGTCCTCGCGCTTGGTCACGCCCGAGGTGTCGACCTCGCCGATCAGATCGGCCACGAAGCCGTGCCCCGGGATCTCGCCCTCCGGGTCGACCTCCAGCCAGGGCACCATCACGAAGCCGCGCTCATGCGCACGGGGGTGGGGCAATGTCAGCTGGTCGTCATCGGCGATCCGGTCGCCGACGACGATGATGTCGACATCGAGGGTGCGCGGAGCACCGGGCTCGCCACGCTCGCGGCCGAAGGCGTCCTCGATCGCCAACGCGCGGTCGAGGAGGGTGTGCACCGTGAGCGTCGTGTCGATCAGCACCACCGCATTGAGGAACTTGCCGGATCCTTCCGGGGCGCCGACGGGCTCGGTCTCGTACACGGACGAGATCGCCACGACCGTGACCTCCGGGGTGTCCTCGAGTGCCGAGACGGCGCCCTGGAGGCGGCCGGCGCGATCACCCAGGTTCGACCCGATCGCCAGGACGGCCTGCCGGATAGGACGCATGCCTCCGGTCATCGTGTCCGCGTCGAGAACGTACGGCGTGGGTGATTCGGTCACTAGCTACTCCGCTCTGTCGTGTGGACGATGCACGCGGCATCGCCGTGGGCGGGTCCTCCTGCGAGCGGCGACCCGTGGGCCCCGTCCGCACAGGACTCAGGTTCACTATACGGAGGGGGAGGGACTTCGCGTCGGGTGCGTCCGCGAGCGGACGATCGTGACGGCCACGTCCGCGAAGGGGACCGGGATCGGGGCCTGCGGTTTGTGGACGGTCACCTCCACCCGGTGCACTGCGCGATGATCGAGGGCGAGCCCAGCGATCCGCTCGGCCACGGTCTCGATGAGGTCGACCGGCTCCCCCGCCAGCACATCGTGCACCTGCTGACCCAGCGTCCCGTAGTCGACGGTGGCGCTCAGATCCCCCGTGCTCGCCGCCGTCGAGAGATCGAGCCACAGCACCACATCGGCGATGAAGGGCTGCCCCTCGCGCCGTTCGTGCTCGAAGATCCCGTGGTGGCCGACCGCCCGCACACCGGTCAAAGTGATGCGATCCAGATCCTCGACAGCCCCCGCGGTCCCGTCGCTCATGCCTCGTCACCCGGCTCGACGACCGCCACCGGGGAGGCGTGCCGTGACCAGAACCGCCACCGGCCGCCGTCGCGCACCAGGACGCTGGAGCAGACCGCCGATCCGCCCGTGAAGGACTCCGTGCTCTCCCCCTCCGAGAGGATGTTCTCCGTGCAGACGATCAGGGCCGACTGCGGATCGTCCCCGGAGGGGAAGGTCGTCACCGCGATATCGGTGAGGAAGAACTGGATGTAGTCGATCTGGGCCATCAGCACCGCCCAGCTGCGCAGCACCTTCTCGGTCCCGTACAGCGGATGGGCCGCCGGATGCACACAGCTCACCCCGGGATCGTCGACCCATAGGGAGCTCATCAGATCGAAGTCGGCCGTCTCCACCGCGTCGTAGAACGCCCGATGCGCGGCCACTACCTGTTCCTCGACGCTGGTCATTGCTCCAGCCTCTCAGCCTCGCGCAACCGTCGCACCACCCGCACGGCGTCGGCGGACGGACGCGGGGCGTGGACGCGGACCGCCCACGCATCGGCGAGCGCGGCGAGGGTCGAGAGTGCCACGGTGGCGTCCTCACGCTCGTCGGTGGGCCGCGGGACACCGTCGCGCGCGAGCACATCCCCGAGGAAGCGTTTACGGCTCGCCGCCACCAGCAGCGGGTGCCCCAGGGCCGTGAACGCTTCCAGATGGGCGAGGAGCTCCCAGTTCTGCTCGCCGGTCTTGGAGAAGCCCAGCCCGGGATCGACGATGATGTCCTCGGGATCGATGCCCGCGGCGACGGCGTCGTCGAGCTGTCGCAGCAGTTCCTCGGTGACATCGGCGACCACGTCGTCGTAGCGGGTGTGCTGCTGCATCTGCGCCGAGTGGGCGCGCCAGTGCATGACGACGAAGGGCACACGCGCTGAGGCGGCGACCGCGGTCATCCGCGGATCAGCGCGGCCACCGGAGACATCGTTGACGATCCGCGCGCCCGCCGAGAGGGCCTGATCCGCGGTCTCGGCATTCATCGTGTCGATCGAGACCACGGCACCGGCGGCGACGAGCGACCGGATCACCGGCAGCACGCGGCGTTGCTCCTCCTCGGGCTCGACCCGCGATGCTCCCGGACGGGTCGACTCGCCACCGACGTCCACGAGATCGGCGCCCTGCTCGATGAGCTCGAGGCCGTGCGCGATCGCCGCATCGGTGTCGAACCAGCGGCCGCCGTCGGAGAAGGAATCGGGGGTCACGTTCACCACGCCCATGACGGCGCACCGATCCCAGGCGGGGATCCCCGGCAGGCGGATGGTCACGCCGGTCAGATTACGCGGTGATGAGCTGCATGGCCTCGGCCCGGGTGGCCGAATCGCGCAGCTGGCCGCGCACGGCGCTGGTGACGGTACGCGCTCCGCCCTTGCGCACCCCGCGCATCGTCATGCACAGGTGCTCGGCCTCCAGGACCACGATGACACCCGCCGGGTGCAGGACCTCGACGAGCGAATCGGCGATCTGCGTCGTCAGGCGTTCCTGGACCTGCGGGCGACGGGCGAAGACGTCGACCAGGCGTGCGAGCTTGGACAGCCCGGTGACATTGCCGCCCTCGCCGGGGATATAGCCGACGTGCGCCACGCCGAAGAAGGGCACCAGGTGGTGCTCGCACATCGACCACAGCTCGATGTCCTTGACGAGCACGAACTCGTCGTGGCCGACCTCGAAGACCGCGGTCAGCACATCGGCGGGGTCTTGGTCCAGCCCGCTCAGCAGCTCCGCATAGGAGCGCGCCACCCGGGCCGGAGTGTCGCGCAGACCATCGCGATCCGGGTCCTCGCCCACGGCCAGCAGCAGCTCGCGGACCGCCGCCTCAGCACGTGGCAAGTCGACGCTCATGCCGCCCCCTGGATCCAGATGGGCTTCCCATCCGTCAACGGAACGCGTCTTCCGTTGACGAATGGGGCGCACCTCTGGGTTCTAGCCACGCGCGGGGTCATGAGTCGGGGTTCTCCTGCGGCGAGGGGGCGTCCGGACCGGAGTCCGGGGCGATCACCTGACCGGAGTCCCGCTCCTCGGCGGGCTCCTCACCGGTGCTCGCCGGGATGACGACCGGCGGGCGCTGATCGGGAACGCGAGTATCGGAGCCCGTCCACGCGGGCCGGATCTCCCGGCGACGCAGCGGCTCGAAGATCCGTGCGACCTGGGCCTTGTCGAGGGTCTCCTTCTCCATCAGCTCCTCGACGAGGGAGTCGAGGACATCGCGGTTCTCCGCGAGGATGTCGAAGGCCTCCTGGTGGGCGCGCTCGATCAGCACGGAGATCTCATCGTCGATCGTCGCCGCGACGTGCTCGGAGTAGTTGCGGGTGCTGCCGAGGTCGCGCCCCAGGAAGGGCTGGGAGTTGTCCTCGCCGTACTTGATGGCACCGACGCGTGAGCTCATGCCGTACTGGGTGACCATCGCGCGGGCGAGGCCGGTGGCCTTCTCGATGTCATTGCCGGCGCCGGTGGTCGGATTGTGGAACACCAGCTCCTCGGCGGCGCGGCCGCCGAGCATATAGGCCAGCTTGTCGAGCAGCTCGGCACGGGTCTGGGAGTACTTGTCCTCATCGGGCAGCACCATCGTGTACCCGAGGGCACGGCCGCGCGGCAGGATCGTGATCTTGTGCACCGGATCGCTCTGCGGCAGCGCGGCGGCCACGAGCGCGTGTCCGCCCTCGTGATAGGCCGTCACCAGGCGCTCGTGCTCGTTCATGAGGCGGGTGCGCTTCTGCGGGCCGGAGATGACGCGATCGATCGCCTCGTCGAGCGCGGCATTGTCGATGACGCTCTGGTTGTTACGAGCGGTCAGCAGCGCGGCCTCGTTCAGCACATTCGCCAGATCCGCGCCCGAGAAGCCGGGAGTACGCCGGGCGACCGCCGCGAGATCGACATCCGGGCCCATCGGCTTGCCGCGTGAATGGACCGTCAGGATGTGCGTGCGACCGTCCAGGTCGGGCGCCTCGACGCCGATCTGCCGGTCGAAACGTCCCGGACGCAGCAACGCCGGGTCCAGCACATCGGGACGGTTCGTGGCCGCGATGAGGATGACACCACCGCGGACATCGAAGCCGTCCATCTCGACCAGCAGCTGGTTGAGGGTCTGCTCACGTTCATCGTGTCCGCCGCCCATGCCGGTGCCGCGATGACGGCCGACGGCATCGATCTCGTCGATGAAGACGATCGCGGGAGCGTTCTCCTTGGCCTGTTCGAACAGGTCGCGCACACGCGAGGCGCCCACACCGACGAACATCTCGACGAAGTCCGAACCGGAGATCGAGTAGAACGGCACACCCGCCTCGCCGGCGACCGCCCGCGCGAGCAGCGTCTTGCCGGTGCCGGGAGGACCGTAGAGCAGCACACCCTTGGGGATCTTGGCGCCCACGGCCTGGAACTTGGCAGGCTCGGCGAGGAACTCCTTGATCTCCCCCAGCTCCTCGATCGCCTCGTCGGCGCCCGCCACATCGGAGAACGTGGTCTTCGGCGTGTCCTTGCTCATGACCTTCGCCTTGGACTTGCCGAACTGCATGACCCGGCCGCCGCCGCCCTGCATCGACATCATGATCCAGAAGAAGAGCAGCAGGAAGAGCACCAGCGGCAGCATCGTGCCGAGCAGCGAGAGCAGCGGATTGCTCCGCGGCACCTCGACGTTGTAGGAGTCCATGTCGCCGTCGTCGACCTGCTGCTGGGCCAAGGTCACCAGCTCGCTGCTCTGCTGGTCGCCCAGCCAGGTGGACTTGATCTGCTCCTCGTCCTTGCCCTTGAGCGTCGCGCGGATCTCCTGATCACCCTCGACGAAGGTCACCTCGGAGATGTCCTGGTCGTTGAAGTGCTTGACCATGGTGGCGGTCTTGACCTCTTTGTAGCCGTCAGCGCCCGAGGAGAAGTTGATCACGACCAGCACCACGACGGCGATGAGGATGATCCAGAGCCAGGGGCCCTTGAAGAGACGTTTGACGTTCATGTGGCGCGGGGGTGTCCGTTCACTCAGGAGTAGACGTGCTCAGCCAGTGTGCCGATACTGCGCAAGTTCCGGTACTGCTCGTTGAAGTCCAGTCCATAGCCGATGACGAAGGCATTGGGGATGTCGAAGCCGACGTACCTGACATCGACGGGGATCTCCAGCGCCTCCGGCTTGCGCAACAGGGTGGCCACCTCGACCGAGGCGGGACCGCGCGATCTCAGGTTGGCGACCAGCCAGGAGAGGGTCAGCCCGGTGTCGATGATGTCCTCGACGATGAGGACGTGACGCCCTTCCAGCGAGGTGTCGAGATCCTTGAGGATCCGCACCACGCCCGACGAGCGGGTGCCCGCATAGGACGAGACGGCCATCCAGTCGATCTCGACGTGCCGGTTCAGCGCCCGGGACAGGTCCGCCATGACCATGACCGCGCCCTTGAGGACGCCCACGAGCAGCAGGTCCTCACCCTCATAGTCCGCCTCGATCTGACGCGCCATCTCGGCGAGGCGCGCCTGGATCTCGTCCTCGGAGTAGAGGGGCTTGGTCCGGTCGATGTCACTCTCTACGTGTTCGACGTCCACGGGCTCAGCCTGCCACAGGCGTGGGAACGAATCGGAGCCGGTTCCCCGCGCGCACCGCACTCACACCACCGGGCAGCTCCACTCGGACCTGCCCATGCCATCGGGTCACCAGCGCGGCGATCTGAGCGATGTGCTCGGCGGTGAGCTCGCCGGCCCGAGCCCCCGACCGCAGGGCGGAACGGCGCAGCACCCGCGAGCGGAGGGCCGGCGTGAGTCCGGCGAGCGCCGCGATGTCATCGGTCATCGACGCCTCGGCCTCGGCGTCGAGGGCATCGGCATCGGCGCGCAGCAGGTCGGCGGTGCGCGCGAGCGCTTCGGCGACACCTCCGCCGAGCACGTCCTCCATCAGCGGGAGCAGTTCATGGCGCACCCGCGACCGGCGCAGCCGTGGATCGGCATTGTGCGGGTCGTCCCACCATTCGAGCTCGTGCACGCGACAGATCCGCTCGGTATCGGCCCGGCGAAGGCCCAGCAGCGGCCGCGCGAAGCGTCCCCTGCGCGCCGCCATGCCCGCCAGCGAACGCGCTCCCGAGCCGCGGCCGAGGCCCAGCAGCACCGTCTCCGCCTGATCGTCGAGGGTGTGGGCGAGCAGCACCTGAGCGTCGTCGGTCTCCGCGGCGTGTTCCAGCGCCTCGTAGCGTGCCTGCCGCGCGGCGGCCTCGAGACCGCGCGCGTCCTGCGGGTCGACCGACACCCGGACGACCTCACCCTCGACGCCCAGGCGCGCGGCGACGGCGACCGCCGAGCGGGCCACCCCGCCGGATCCGTCGAGCAGGCCGTGGTCGACGACCACGACGCGCAGCGAGCGCTCCATCCGCCCGGTCACGAATGCGCTGACGGCGGTGAGCGCGAGGGAGTCGGCGCCTCCGGAGAGCCCGATGATCACCGGTCGAGGATCGTCTTCCAGTACGTCGCGCACCAGCGTGCGCGCCCGCGCGACGACCGGATCGAGACGCCCCGGCACCGCGGTCACCCGTGGACGCGGGCGATCCAGCGTTCGGGATCGTCGATCTCGGCCTTGGTCGGCAGGTGCTCGGGGGCAGCCCAGACCGCGGCGAAGCCCTCCTCGCCGACGCGGTCCGTGATCTGACGGACGAACACGGCGCCGTCGCGGTACTGGCGCATCTTGGCCTCGAGCCCCAGCAGCCGGCGCAGCACCTTGGCCAGGCCCGTGCCCTGCGACCGGCGCTTGTCGAACTTGCGGCGGATGCTGGCGACGGAGCCGATCAGCTCTGGTCCGGCAGCATCCATGACGACATCCGCGTGACCCTCCAGGAGGGACATCAGACCGGTCATCTGCTCGACGATCGCCCCCTGGCGCTCGTTCTGGAACAGATCGGACAGCGACTTGTCGGAGTCTCCACGGACGATCCGGACGAGCTCGGGGAGCGCCTCGGTGACCATCGTGTTCACCGCGCCCTCGGAGGTGTCGGTCGCGTCGATGAATTGATCGAGGAGGCCGAGCAGATGCTCGCGCATCCACGGAACGCCGGTGAACTGCGCGCGGTGGGTCTCCTCATGGAGGCACACCCACTGGCGGAAGTCGCTCGGATCGGCGCCGAGCTCGCGCTCGACGTGGACGATATTGGGCGCGACCAGCAGGAGTCTCCCGTCGACGCCGTTCTCGCTGTGGAAGGGATCGAACTGACCGAGCACCTTGCCGGAGAGGAAGGCCATCAGGGCGCCGAGCTCGACCCCCGAGGCCTTGGCGCCGATGGCCCGTGCGGCCGGGGAGGGGGTCCGCTCGGCGGTGAGGGTGGTGACGACCGGGTCCATGATGCGGGAGAAGGTCGCCAGATTCGCCTCGACCCAGCGGGGCCGATCGACCACGAGGACCGGCGAGGCGATATCGGCCACGAGACCGGTGTACTCCTCGACGGGGGCGACCGCCCGCCGGGCCGCCTGACGCAGCTCGTCGACGACATCGGCGACCTCCGCTGCCTCCAGCTCCGGACCGGGCGAGGTGAAGCGGTCCGCCGTGCGTTGCGCGAGCTTCCAGTCGATCATGGCGCCCACGGTATCGGCTCACGCCCCACGCCCGCCGGGAGCGAGGGTGAGAGACCGGATCGCGGCCGGTGAGTCATCGACCACGGCGGCCGAAGGCGGTGAGTCATCAACCACCCGAGCCTCCCTCACCGAAGACGGTGAGTCATCAACCACCCGAGCCTCCATTGCGATGGTTGACCACGCACCGCCCACCCGCCAGACACGATCCCGGTGACTCGTCAACCACCACGTGCGCCGCGGTAGTACATCACCCACCGTCATCGCACCGAGGCACATCCCGGTGACTCCTCAACCACACCGTTTCCACCCGGTGGTTGACCACGCACCGCCCCACCCCAACGACCGCGGAACGGCTACCACCGGAGGCGGTCAGCAGGAGCAGCCGGCGACCGCGGCGGCCACCGCATCGAGGGCGGCCTGGGTCTCGAGCGGGTTGAGCGCCTCGGTGTCGTCGGCCATGACCGCGAAGGCGATGGGACGTCCCCCCTCGATGGTCGCGATGCCGGCGAGGCTGTGCACGCCGGTCAGGGTCCCGGTCTTCGCGCGCACCCACCCCAGGCCTGCCGGCGCCTGGGCGAAACGGTTGCGGACGGTCCCGTCGAATCCGCCCACCGGCAGTCCGCTGAGGGTTGCCGTGGTGGCCCGGTCGCGGCCGGCGGCCACGAGGGTCTGAACGAGGGTGGTCGGGCTGATCCGGTTGCCGCGGGCGAGGCCGCTGCCATCGTGGAGCTCCAGTCCCCCGGTCGAGATCGCGGACTCCTCGAGCACCGATCGCAATGCCGCGACGCCTCCGCCGAAGCTCACTTCCGCGCCCGCGGCCTCGGCGATGTGACGCAGCATGATCTCGCTCGCCTCGTTGTCGCTGGTCGCGAGGAGCTCGGCGACGATCGTGGCGGTGGGGGCGCTGCGGACGAGCGCGACCGCGCTGGAGGTCGCGGGGGCCTCCCCCGGCACCACGCTGGAGACCGTCACACCGCGCTCGCCCAAGAGCTGCGCGAAGTCGTCGGCGGCGTCGAGGGCAGGGTCCATCGACCGCACACCGTCTCTGCGTCCCTGGTCGGCCCAGAGCGAGGCGATGGGGGCGACGACGCCGGGGACATAGCTCTCCTCCCAGTCGGGGCTGATCGCCGGACCCTCGAAGAGCGAGGCATCGTACTGGAGCGTGAAGTCACCCACTCCCACCTCGCGCGCGACGCGGTCGGCCAGTTTCTCCAAGCTCGCCGGCCGGACAGGATCGGCCTCGCTGGGAGCGACGCGGGTCAGATAGGGGTCGCCGCCGCCGATCAGCGTGAGGGTCGAGCCGTCGCGCACCACCCGGGTCGAGAATCGTTCGTCCGGTCCGAGCGCCTTCAAGGCCCCGTAGGCGGTGAGCACCTTGGTGGTCGAGGCGGGGACGAAACCGCTCTCGTCGCCGCCGGCGAGGGGCGTCCCGTCGCGCGCGTCCACGGCGGCGAATCCCACGTGCGGGCCGAGGGCGGCGTCGCCGAGCGGACCTTGGAGGGCCTGCTTGAGCGCATTGGAGGCGATCGGAGCGTCGGTGGGCTCGTCGGGCATGATCCGCGATCCGTCGAGGGCCCGCACGCCCTCGGGGGCCGTCGCATAACGGGCCGGGCAGGCACCGTCGCAGAGGAAGCGGTTCAGGTCCCCCCGCAGGTACAGGGTGCCGATGCCCGCGACCAGGGCGACCAGGAGGCCGAGCACGAGGAATCGGCTCAGGACCCTGCCCCAACTTCCTCTCGCCATGTGGGAGAGACTATAGAGTCAGCACTCGACCGCTCACGCGAGGCGACGATCTCGTCTCCGCGCCTGGGACGCCGCCTATATCACCGGAGGTACCGTGTTCTTCGACGTCACTGTGGAAATCCCCAAGGGGGAGCGCAACAAGTACGAGCTCGATCACAAGACGCACCGCATCCGTCTCGATCGCACGCTCTTCACGTCGATGCAGTACCCCGCGGACTACGGCTTCATCGACGACTCGCTGGGCCAGGACGGCGATCCGCTCGATGCGCTGGTGATCCTCCCCTTCCCGACCTTCCCGGGGTGCGTGATCGAGTGCCGTGCGATCGGCATGTTCAAGATGACCGATGAGGCGGGCGGCGACGACAAGATCCTGTGCGTTCCCGCCACCGATCCCCGCCAGGAGCACCTGCAGGACATCGGCGATGTCGCCCAGTTCGATCTCAGCGAGATCCAGCACTTCTTCGAGTCCTATAAGGCCCTCGAACCGGGCAAGTCGGTCGAGGAGGGCTCCCAGTGGGTGGGCCGGGCGGATGCCGAGGTCGAGATCGAGGCGAGCTTCCAGCGCTTCCGGGACAACGGCGGATACTGAGCCGAAGGGGCGGCGGATCCTCCGGCCCGCCGCCCGCCCGCATCCGTTGTCGCGTCAGGCTCGGTCGGCCGGCGCCTCGCCGCCCGACGGGGGGATGAGCGCGCGCATCACATCGGTGAAGACGCCGACATCGATGTCGGGATCGAGCGATCTCAGCGCCCCGAGACCGACCCCGAGGCTCAGCAGCGCCGCTGCGGCGGTCGCGACCGGAAGACGCGAGGTCAGGCCCGCCTCGTTCACCACGTGCTCGATGAGCTGACCGATGGCCTCGCGGATCTCCCGATGGCGCGTGACCAGCTCCGCGGCCACCCACTCGTTGTGCCGCGCGACGGCCCCGAACTCGACCTCCAGGGCGGTCCATCGAGGCTCCCCGAGACCATCGTGGGCCCAGTCCGCGAAGGCCTTGAGCTGGGCCTCCAGGTCGGCCTCGCGGGTGAATGCCTCGCGCACCCCGCGGACCTTCTCGGCGTGGATCACGTCGAGCACGGCGAGGCAGAGCTCCTCCTTGCCGGCGAAGTTCGAGTAGACGGCGCCCTTGGAGAACCCCGCTTCGAGGGCGACCTTGTCGAGCGAGGTCGCGGCATAGCCGTCACGGAGGAACATCTCCTTGGCGACATCGATGAGTCGCCCCCGCGTCTGCGCCTGTCGTTCGGCACGTGTCACCCTGGTCTGCGTCACCTTCGGCCCTCCCTAGCTCCAGATACCGATAGTATCTGAACTCCCAAGTTGACGTTGGGTTCAGGTCCACCACTAGGCTCAGCCCATGCGTGCGATTCAGATCACCTCCCTGGACGGTCCCGACGCCATCGAGCTCAACGAGGTCACCGCCCCGACCGACGATGCGGCCGTGGTCATCGCCGTCCGTGCGGCCGGCGTGGCCTTCCCCGAGCTATTGCAGAGCCGCGGCCAGTATCAGATCAAACCCGATCTGCCGTTCATCCCCGGCAGCGAGGTGGCCGGCGATGTCATCAGCGCCCCCGCGGACTCCCGCCTGCGGCCCGGGGACCGCGTGGCAGCCCTGCCCTTCCTCGGCGGATTCGCCGAGCAGGTCACGGCCGAGCCCCAATACACCTTCGCCCTGCCCGACACGATGAGCTACGAGGCCGGCGCCTCCTTCATGTTCAACTACGGCACCGCCTACTTCGCCCTCATCGAGCGCGGCGGCCTGCAGGCCGGCGAGGCGGTGCTCGTCCACGGAGCGGCCGGAGGCGTGGGCACCGCCGCGATCCAGGTCGCGAAGGCCTTCGGCGCCGGGCGGATCGTCGCCGTCACCTCCACGGACGCCAAGGGTCAGATCGCCCTGGACGCGGGCGCGGACAGCTACGTCCTGGCCGAGGGGTTCAAGGACGCCGTCCTCGCCGAGGGGCGCATCGACATCGTCGTCGACCCCGTCGGCGGCGACCGCTTCACCGACTCGCTGCGCTGCCTCGCCGAGGACGGACGCCTCCTGGTCATCGGCTTCACCGGCGGCGAGATCCCGACCGTCAAGGTCAACCGCCTCCTCCTCAACAATGTCTCCGTGGTCGGCGTCGGCTGGGGCGCCTATGCGCTGAGCCGGCCCGGACACCTGCAGAAGGAGTGGGCGGCGATGCTGCCGCATATCGAGAGCGGAGTCCTCGCGCCCGTGATCGGCCCGAGCTGGCCCCTCGAGGAGGCCTCCCAGGCCCTCAACGCCCTCGATCAGAGGCAGGCGACCGGCAAGGTCGTACTGACCGTCTGACGTCCGGCCTCCATCGAAACGTAGCCTCGGACTAGGCCTTTAGTACTAGTCATGATGGGCCCAGCCGTCTAGGCTGGGCCCATCATCATGTACTGGTGCGGTGAAGGCCGCGGCGAGATGTCAGGGGGCCTCATGTCCGTCAACGTCAGTGACCCCGCCCTGTCCATGCAGCTCGGCGCCGCCCGGGTCGCCGCCGCCCGTCGCGAGATCGCCGCCCATGCGGCGACCCTGCGCTCCACCCTCTTCGGCGAGGACGAACGGTACGCCCGCGAGCACTATCGGTACGATGCCGACACCCGCCGGATCCTGGCTGCGCTCGAGCGGCTCGAGACGGCATTGGACCATTCGGCGCTCGCCCAGCCCTTCGTGCACGACGGCTCCCTGACCCGGCACGCCGGATGACCTCGCACGTCGACCCCATCAGCCAGCGGCTGACCGAGCTGGAGCGAGAACTGCGGGAGCTGCGCGTGCAGTGGAGCAGCACTGCCACCGAGGCCTACCAGACGGCGCTCGGACAATGGCGGAGCGCCGCCGCCGATCTCTCCCTGCTCGTCGAGGAGGAGGTGCCCGTCGCCGACGGGGAGACTCCCCCAGGTGACGACGCGCCGGTCCAGCCCCGCACCTACCTGCACTGGGCGTGACCCTCGGCGCACCGGCCGTGCGAGACTGAGCGTCATGGTGGTGACCCCCGAGTTCTGGCAGTCGGTCGAAACCCTCCACGCCCCGGTCTACTTCGCCGAGGACGCCACCAGCCGGTATGCCGAACTGGGTCTCACCGGCTTCTGGATGGGTTACGTCGCCTCTCGCTCGGCCGCCCTGGGCACTCCGGCCCCGGGCGTCGTCACCGCCCTCTTCCACGGCTTCTCCCCCACCCGCATCCGACGGGCGCTACCCGATGCCTGGACCCGCGCGACACCGGACGAGATCCTGTCCACCCGCCGCGCCATCGCGCACGACGCCCTCGCCCCGCTCCTGCCGACCGACGACACGACCGCGGACGTGGGGCGGCACCTCCTCGGCATGCTGGACGGAGCCGACTGGGCCGGTAAGCCTCTCGCCGCCGCCCACGCCGGACTGCCGGTTCCCGAGGGCCCCCTCGATCGCCTCTGGCATGCCGCGACCGTATGGCGCGAGTACCGCGGCGACTGCCATGTCGCCGTCCTCACGGCGGCCGGTCTCGGCGGTGCGGCGGCGAACAGGCTGGCCCAGGCCGCCGGACTGGTCCCGGCGACCCAGCAGGCCGCCCGCGGGTGGGACGGCGACGCCTGGCACGAGGGCGGTGAGAACCTGCGCCAACGCGGCTGGCTCACCCCCGAGGGCGAGCTCACCGATACGGGCCGCGCGGCACGTGCCCAGCTCGAGGCCGCGACCGACCGAGTCTGCGCCACCGGGCTCGACCGCGAGGCCACCGCACGGGCGCTGACCGTCACCGCTCCCCTCTCCAGGCTCGCCGTCCAGGTCGCCTCCCTGCTGCCCGCCGTGAGCCCGACCGGCGTACGGCCGCCGAGCCAGTGAGGACCCGGACGACGTGGATCTGCTGAACGCCTGGCGTCTGTCGGTCGGGACCTTCACGGCCATCCCGGTGGCCCCGCCGACGACCGTCACCCCTCGCCTCAGCGGTCGAGCGGTGACCCTCGCGCCCCTCGCCGTGCTCCCCCTCGCCCTCGCGGTGGCGGCGGTGCTGTGGATCGGTCGCGAGCTCGGCCTCGCGCCGATCGCCGTCGCTGCCCTCGCGGTCGCCGTACTCGCCCTCGGCAGCCGCGCCTTCCATCTCGACGGCCTCTCCGACACCGCCGACGGGCTGACCTCCTCCTACGATCCGGTGCGGGCGCTCGAGGTCGTCAAGGTGGGCAACGCGGGTCCGGCCGGGGCCGCCGCGCTCGTGCTCGTCCTCGGCCTGCAGATCGGCGCACTCACCACCCTGCTCGCCGACCCCTGGGGGCCGGCCGTCGCCGCGGCTCTCGTCTGCGTCTCGCGGGCGGCCGCCGTCGTCGGCTGCACCCGCGGGATCCACGGGGCGCGCAAGGACGGCCTCGGCGTCACCTATACCGAGACCATCCATCCGGGAACGACCGTGGCGGTCTGGGCGGCCATCACCGTGGGACTGTGCGTCGGCGCCTGGGCCATCGACCTGCCCTGGTGGCGTGGCCTGCTCGTCACCCTCGTCGGCCTCGCCGCGACGGGATGGATCCTGCGCCGCGCGATCCGCCGATTCGGCGGGGTGGTCGGCGATGTCTTCGGCGCGACGGTCGAGGTCTCGCTCGCGCTCATGCTGCTCGCGGCGACGTGACGGTCACAATGTCAGCGCACGCCCCGCGACGACCAGGAAGACATCATCGCATTCCAGCGCGAGACGCTGATTGGCGTAGCCGAGCAGATCGCGGAAGAGGCGCGCCCGCCAGTCATCGGTCTCCACCCCCATACCGGCCTCCTGCGTCACCAGCACGATGACCCCGTCTCGCGCGGCGACCGCCTCCGCGGCGGCATCGACCTGCTCCACGAAGTGCGGCTCCCACTCGTCCCGGGTCGTGTCCCACCCGTCGAGCTCCCCGATGAGCCACTGCACCCAGTCGCCGACGCAGTCGACGACGACCGCCCCCTCCGCCGCCGCGAGCGCGGAGGCCAGATCATGGGACTCCACCGTGATCCAGCTCGTGGGACGGCGGGCCCGGTGCTCCTCGACTCGAGCGGCGTGGGAGGGATCCGCGACAGGATCGGCCTCGCGTCCAGGGGCGATATAGGTGACATGCGACTCGGCGACGACGAGGGACTCGGCATAGAACGACTTGCCCGAGCGCACGCCCCCGGTGACCAGCGATTTCACGGCGGCCTCCTCCCCGCTCCCGTAGACGAGCGTCCTCTGCAGTACACCACGGACGAGACCCCGCCGCGGCGTCGAGGAACCGCTCGGATGCTCATTCTCGTGCGCCGAACGGGTCTACGGCGAGCGATTTTCGGATGATCATCCGATTTTTCCACTTTTTGCCACAAGTCGGTGGCTCAGGTCCATATCCCGTGCTCCACTGGGAGACGTCGGGTCACTCCTCCCTCCTGACCCGGCCCGTGAATCGCGGGGTGGCCGGTTACTCCCTCCCACTCCCTTACCGGCCACTCCGCGATCTTCAGTAGCTGCTTGCGCGTCGGCTGGTCGTCCGGCGAGAATGTGAGGCCCGGCACGTTGAGCAAGGGAGATCATGAGCGCCGCAGTTCCTCGTCGACACGCTGGCGAGATCTCATGACGGCGCTTCGCGAGGACGGCAGCCTCCGTGGGATAGCCCGCAGTTTCGTTCCGCTGTTCCGCCCGCGGATCTCCGAGCTCGTCGCCCGCATCACCTCGGAGATCCAGGCGGGCGTCCCGGCCTTCGCCGGCCCCTCCCAGGGGCGCCGACACCGGCTGATCCTGTTGGCGGTCAACGGCGCGGTCAGCCACTTCCTCGATCTCGTGGAAGGCACCGGCGGATCCGGTGACCGGATCGACGACCTCTTCCGCAAGATGGGCTACGGCGAGGCGCTCGACGGACACGATCTCACCGCGATGCGCGCGTCGTATCGGATCGCCCGCGAGCGCGCCTGGGACTATCTGCGGATCTTCGCCGTGGAGAACCACCTGAGCACCGAGACCCTCGGGGTCCTCGGCGACGCCCTGCTCGCCTATATCGACCACCTCTCCGAGCAGGCCGTGATCGGCTGGCAGGCCGCCCACGATGTCCTCGAGAGGGACCAGGACCGCAGCCGCACCCGGTTGCTGGAAGCGCTGATCGACCCGGAGCTGCCCGACCTCAGCGCGCTCACCACGCAGGCCCGGTGGTCGATACCCGAGCGCTTCGTCGTCTGGGCGATCCGCGCCATCAGCCCCGACGAGCCCGTCACGCTGCCCGATCTCGCCCCGGGGATCCTGCAGCGATCCAGTGCACGTGCCGTGGACCTCGTCTGCGGCGAGGCCGATGCGGCCGAACTCCGGCGTCAGCTCGATGAGATCGCCAGTCCCAGCATCTGCGTCGCCTTCAGCTGGCCGGTCGAGCGTCATGACGTGCCCGATGCCCACCGGTGGAGCACTCGCGCGATCGAGCTGCACACAGCGGGGGTCATCGGCGACGGACCGGTCATCGACTGCGGTCGGCACCGCACCCAGCTGTGGCTGGGGGCGGAGCCGGCATTGCGCCGCGGCATGGTCCAGGAACTGCTGCGTCCGCTGCTGGCGGAGACCCCCAATTCCCGGGAGATCCTCTCCGAGACGCTGTTGGCCTGGCTGGAGACGCGAGACAGCGCACCCGCGATCGCCGCACGCCTGGGCGTACACCCCCAGACCATCCGTTACCGCTGGAAACGCATCAACGAGATCTTCGGCGATGACCTGCACGAGCCGGAGTTCATCGTGCAGATCACGATGCTGCTCAAAGCAAGTGTGCCGCTGTGGAAGGCCGGCGACCAGCGCGACTTCGAACGGTTCCACGCCGAGGAGGCCCCGTGATCGGACGTCTGCTGTGGGCGGGAGCAGGCATCCTCGTCCTCGCTGTCTGGTGGGTCCGCGATGGACCCCTGTGGGCCCTCGTCGCCGCCATCGGCACCCTGGCCGTCACCGCCCCGGCCGCCTTCGATCTCGGCGCCCGCGGCGCCCGACGGTCCCTGCGGAAGGCGGCCGACCGACGCGGACTCGATCTGCCCCCGGATCCTTCGATCGAGCGCCTGGTGCTGGATCGCGACGGCTATCTGGTGACCGGCATGCGTGTCGAGGAGGTCGAGTCGCTGCGCGCCGGACATGAACGGGATCTGCGCTGGTTCGCGGGGGCACTCGAGCACCACGCCACCCACCGGGTCGGTCGGGCCATCGCCCGCCTCTCCACCCGCGGGCGCGTCACCGATGTCTTCGAGGACTCCGCCGTGGGCATCCGAGGGATCGTCGACAAGCACCCCGTCCGGGTCGGCTCTCCGCGGTGGATCGGCATCGACACCACCCTCGACCCGCTCTCGACCACCGTGGCCGTCGAGGTCGACGACCGCCCCCTCGGGCTGATCCGCCTCGTCGACGAGGTCGCCGAATCCGCGGCTCCGGGCGTCCAGGGGCTGCGCGAGCTCGGCATCGGCTGCACCCTCGCGACCGGGGCCGATCGCGCGAAGGCCGAACACCTGGCCGCCCAGGTCGGCATCGACGATGTGCGCGTCCCGGCGACCCCGGAGGATGTCGCGACCCAGCTGCAGGCCGAGGGCGTCCGCGCGGCGGTGCTGCCGATCCCCGAGGGCCCGATGGATCTACGCCTGGTCGCGGAGGCCTATGCCCTCGCGCGTTCCCTGCCTCTGCGGGTGCGCCGCAGCCGACGACTCGCACTGGTCGGCAGCGTCACCGCCGGCCTCGTCGTGGCGTCCGCTCCGGCCCTCGCCGTCATCCGCGGCAGCTGACTCCTCGACCGGGGACGAAGGGCTCAGAAGGTCACGTGTACGGCGCCGACGGCCTCGCCGCCGCCGAGCACGGTCGGACGCTCTGAGAGCACGTCGGCCTCCCAGCCGGCCAACTGCAGGGCGCGTCCCGCCACCGCGTAGAGCGCGCGGTCGGAGCCGTCCTCGACCTTGACGGCGATGGCGGTGCCGTCGGGCAGGCCGGCGACGAACAGCGCCTCGGCCCCTGACTTGCCGATGACCCCGGGAAGCTCGGTCATGAAGCGGAGCTCCGGTCGCCGTGTGCCGCTGACGAAGGTCGGATGATCGATCATGGCCTGGCGAAGCCGCTGCTCCTCCGACCCGGAGGGAGACGCCGCGATGCGGGCGATGCCCATCGCCAGGTGACGCAGACTGGTGGCGTGCTGAGGTGCGCCGCACCCGTCGACGCCGATATGCGCCGGACGCGACCCGGTGAGGTCGGTGAAGGTCTCGGTGATCGCCTGCTGCAGGGGGTGTTCGACATCGAGATAGGAACCCGGATCCCATCCGCGTTCGACGCAGGTGCGCAGCATGGCCGCGTGCTTGCCGGAGCAGTCGTGGCGGATCGGCAGGCGGCCCTCACCGGCCCGGATCACGGCGGCGTGTTCCTTCGGATCGGCCGGATACGACGCGGGAGTCTGCAGGGCGTCCTCTGTGAGACCGGCATCGCCGAGGATGGCCCTGACCGTCTGCAGATGGAAGGGCTCCGCCGAGTGGCTCGCGGTGCTGATCGCCAGCTGCTCACCGCGCAACGGCAGCCCGGCGCGGAGCATCGCGACGGCTTGGAAGGGCTTGTTGGCGGAGCGGGGGTAGGTGACCGTATCGGGGTCGCCCAGTGCCCAGACCACGGCGCCCTCGGCATCGGCCCGGACCACCACGCCGCGATGGCGGCTCTCCACGAGCCCGGACCTCTCGACCTCGGCGATCACATCCACCCCGCCAGCCTACGACCGAGTCCGGCTCGGGCCCTCCTCCCCGGTAGTCTCCGGGCATGAGCGAGCGCAGCGAGCGAACGACAGGGCACCTCATGCCATCGCCGGCCCACGCTCCTCTCCTCCAGGCGGCGGTGGCATGAGCGAGCGCCGCGAGCGGACGACAGGGCACCTCATGCCATCGCCGGCCTACACTCTTCTCCTCCAGGCGGCGGTGGCATGAGCGAGCTGCATGCGATCATCCCGGCCGGTGGCGCGGGTACGCGCCTGTGGCCGCTGTCGCGGGCCGGGCATCCGAAGTTTCTGCTCGATCTGACCCGTGCCGGCCGCTCCCTGCTGCAGCAGACCTCGGATCGGCTGGAAGGGCTGGCCGACGGGGTGCACGTGGTCACCGGCCGAGCCCACGCGGGGATGGTCGCCGATCAGCTCCCCGATGCCGAGGTCCTCGCCGAGCCGGGTCCGCGTGACTCGATGCCCGCGATCGGGCTGGCTGCGGCCGTCATCGCGCACCGGAATCCGGAGGCGGTCGTGGGCTCCTTCGCCGCCGATCACCTCATCGACGATGCCGAGAGCTTCCGGGGCGCGGTCCGCGAGGCCGTCGCGGTCGCCGAGACCGGCAAGGTCGTCACCATCGGCCTGACCCCCACGGGCCCCTCCACCGCGTTCGGCTATATCGACGGGGGCGAGCGGCTGGAGGGATTCGCGACCGCCCGGGCGGTGCGTCGCTTCGTGGAGAAGCCCGATGCCCCGACGGCTCGCGACTACCTCGCCTCGGGAACCTACTCGTGGAACGCCGGGATGTTCGTCGTCCGCGCCGCGACCCTGCTCGACCATCTCGCCCGCCTGCAGCCGACGATGCACGCCGGACTGCTCGCGATCGCCGCGGCATGGGACACCCCCGAGCGCCTGGCCGTGCTGGACGAGCAGTGGCCCCGGTTGACGTCGATCGCCATCGACCATGCGATCGCCGAGCCGGTGTCGCTCGACGGCGGCGTCGCGGTCGTGCCCGGAACCTTCGACTGGACCGATCTCGGCGACTTCGCCGCCCTGTCCGAGAGATCGCCCTCCGCCGATGCCGTCTGGGTCGATGCCGACGGCTTCGTGGCGGGGACGACGGAACAGACGGTCTCCGTGGTGGGTCTGGAGGATGTGGTGGTGGCGGTCACCGAGGATGCGATCCTGGTGACCACCCGCGCCGCAGCCCAACAGGTCAAGGCCGTGCCCCCGCAGTGGCGAGACCGCGGCCGCCCCGATCTCCTCTGACCTGTACCGAGATGTGCTCCCCATTCGTCAACCCGAGCAGGACCCGGTTGACGAA
>JAEZEJ010000113.1 GCA_023417775.1 Actinomycetes bacterium
CCGCCCCCCCCCCCCCCCCCCCCCCCCCCCCCCCCCCCCACGACCCTCGGGGCTCACTCAGGCTCCACTCCGAGGACCGTCTGGGTGAGCTGCGACAGCGGCTCGCTCAGGCCGTTGAGCAGTGCGCCGAGCTCATTGCGCTGCTCCTGGGTGACGGTGTCGTAGGAGTCGAAGCCGTCCTCATAGCTGCCGTACTGGTCCAGCCCGGCGTACATCCGCTCGAAGGCATCGTCGATGTCCTCGACGAGCTCGGGGTCCTTGGCCTCGGCCATGTCGCGGACGGCCTCATAGGCGACCTGGGCGCCCTCGACATTGGCGTAGAAGTCCCACAGATCGGTGTGCGCGAACTCGTTCTCCTCGCCGGGCAGCTTGCCATCGGGCGCGGCGACCTCGTCGAGCAGGCCGATGGCGCCGTTGGTGATGTCGCCGATGCTCAGCTCGAAGTCGTCCCCGTGCACCTGGTCGTAGAGCGACTGCACATCGGTCACCAGCTGCTCGCCGAGCTGTTGCCGGCCGGCCTGGTCCAGCGGCTGCAGGTCCTCCCCGGGGTAGTTCTCCCGTGCCTGGTCCAACCACAGGTCCATCTCGATGCGGTGGAATCCGGTGAAGTCCAGGCCCTCCGCCTCGGCGCCGGGCTTGCGGTAGTCGATCTGGGGATCGAGATCGCCGAACTGCGCGGCGGTGGGCTCGATGCGCTCGTAGTTGACGCGTGTCTGACCGAACAGCGCCCGGGCGGTGTCATCGTCACCGGCCTCATAGGCGTCGACGAAGGCGCGCACGCCGGTCACCAGCTCAGCCACCTGGTTCTTGGTGTAGGCGGTATACGACGCGACGGCGGCGTCGATCGCCTCCTGGTCGTCGGCGGACACCTCGGTGGCATCGCCGGAGACCGTGAACTCGGTCTTGCCGATGCCCTCGCCGACCATGCCCGGCTTGCACACGGTGAAGTAGTCGCCCGGTTGGGCCTGCAAGGTCAGGTCGCGTGACGTTCCCGGGGCGATGTTCTCGACCTCGCCGATGATCCGCAGGCCGTCATCGCCCAGGAGATAGAACTCGGTGACCTTGTCGCCGTCGTTCGTGACATCGAAGGTGACATTGCCGCTGTCCGCGCTGTCCGCGGAGACCTCGCAGGCATCGGCGGTGCTCGAGACGGTCAGCTTCGCGCTGGCCGCGTCATCGTCGGCATTCTTCACGCAACCGGTGAGGGCCGCCGCGGCGATGAGCGCGACGGCGAGGGGCAGAGTGCGATTCATGGGGTGACTTTCTGACGAGCCGCGCGGGCGCGCAGGCGACGGTGTTGAGTGAGATAGGCCGTCATGACGACGACCACGTAGACCGCCCAGCCGATGACCTCCAGCCGGGTCATGTCGGGGGAGAAGCCGACGGTGCCCTTGAGCAGCGCCGCCGGCAGGCCGGACGGATCGATCGATCCGCTGAGCTGGAACGCCCAGCCGGCGATCCATCCACCGCTGTCCGCGGAGAACGGGCCGGGCAGCACCCGGGCCTCCTGCAGGTCGTGGATGCCATAGGCGAGCACGCCCGCGGCGACGACGATGAGGAAGGCGCCGGTCCACGTGAAGAAGGTTCCGAGGTTGATGCGAATCATGCCGCGATAGATCAGCCATCCGAGCAGCACCGCGGTCAGCAGTCCGGCCACGGCGCCGATCCAGGCCCCCTGGGAGTCGCCGCTGGACTGCACCGCGCTCCACAGGAACAGCGCGGTCTCCAGCCCCTCACGGGCGACGGACATGAAGCCGATGAGCACCAGCCCCCAGGCGCTGCCCTCGATCACCCGCGCGACATCGGACTCCAGGGTGCTCTTCAGGGTTCGGGCGGTGCGGCCCATCCAGAAGACCATCCACGTCACCAGCCCGACCGCGACGATCGACAGCGATCCGCCGATGATCTCCTGCGCCTCGAAGGTCAGCCCATAGGTGCCGAAGGTGAGCAACGCCCCCAGCCCGAGGGAGAGACCGATGGCCAGGCCCACCCCCAGCCAGATGCGCGTGGCGACATCGGAGCGTCCGACGCGGTGGACGTAGGCGAGCAGGATGCCGACGACCAGGGCTGCTTCCAGTCCTTCGCGCAGGCCGATGATGAAGGTCCCGATCATGGCTGGCCGTGCCAGGCTTCCTCTCCGCCGAGTTAGGTGAGCCTCAACAAAGTACACCCGGAGGGGGGCGTTGCCTAGAGCCTCGCTCGTCCGTTTCCGGGCGGGCCGTCGTGGCTACGGCGACAGGGAACTCGCCAGATCGCGGGGGAGCAGGCGCCCGGCGCACATCAGCCGGTGGGCCGCGACGATCGTGATGGTCTGGGTCGAGAGCAGACCGAAGAGCACCAGCAGCTGGGCCGCGCCCGCCTCGATGGGCGTTCCACCGCCCAGCAGCACGCCGATGAACGCACCCGGCAGTGTCACGAGTCCGACGGTGCGCGTCTGATCCAGGCCGGGAACCAGGGCCTCGGGCAGTCGTCGGGCGATGACGAGACTGATCGCGTCCGCGCGCGGCAGGCCCAGACTCAACGCCGCCTCGTACGCCCCTCGTTCCTCACGCAGGGCGTCGAAGGCACGTCGTCCCGCCAGCGAGGTGGCGGTCATGGTGCCGCCGATGATGATGCCCGTGACGGGCACGAGCGAGGGACCGTTGAAGGGCACCGCGCCGGAGACGAAGATCACGGCGAGTGTCGGTGCCAGACCGCAGGCCATCGCCACGGCCACCCAGGGCCAGGCGCGTGCGGCGCCGATCCGCCGCGACGAGGTGAACACCGCCGTGGCGTACATGAACCCGGCGAACACCGCGGACCAGGCGAGGTGGCTGAGCGCGGCGGTGATGATGAGCGAGACGATGGCCAGCTGGACCGCTGCGCGGCCGGCGGCCTGGGCGATGGAACGCTCCTGGCGCAGCTGGCCGATCAGCGAGGCGATGAGAGCGAGGGCGACCAGCGCGATGAGGGCGACGAACAATCGCGGACCGGGCTCGGCGAGCACATCGACACCTTAGCCAGTCCGGCGCCGGTACCTCATCCGGCGGTGCCGCTCGCGAGCACGTTCAGAGCCTCGGGCAGCGTGACGACCTCGGCCATCGTGACCGCGCCGACCGCGCGAACGGCACCCACCGCGGCCAGTGCGGTGAGCCGGCCGGTCGCCTCCGACTGGCCGAAGCCCGACGCCTGCCGGCGTTCCCCGGTTCGGCGGTTGCGGGCGATGACGTGCCAGGCATCGCTCCCCAGATGGGGCGCCCACGCCAGCGTGCGGCGCAACGACGGGATGCGGCTGAGCGCGCTGAGCGCTGCCGTGGTCGGCGCGGAGCTGAGGGTCAGATAGGAACGGATCGCCGGGGCATCCGGACCGCTGAGCAGGATGTGATCGGGGAAGTCGGCGCGCAGATAGCGGCGGGTGCGGCCGTCCGCACCCGTCTCGCGCCGACTCTCGCGGAGATTCCGCACCGTCCCGCCCTCCGGAGGGCGGTGGAGGTCTGTGCCGATCAGCCCCGCGGTCCACTCGACGGCCGCCGGACCGTGCCGTTCACCGGCGCCCAGCATGACGAGGACGTCGACATCGTCGCCAGGGTGGTAGGCGAGGGAGTCGACCAGGAGTGTGCTGAGACCGGGAACGAGCCCCGCACCGAGCACCACCGGGCCGGAGGCCGCCTCGCGCAGCGCATCGAGATAGGAGCCGGTGGCGGAGATGTCGACCAGCGGGGTGTCTCCGGTCGCGTCGGCGAGGTCGGCGCGCTCGATACCCGAGGCGTTGACGACCACGTCGTGTCCGGACGCGAGACGGCGCAGCGAGGTCAGGTCCCCGCGCAGGTCCACCCCGGCGTCGCCGGGGGCCGTGCGGCCCGCGGCCGTCACCGCGTGGCCGGAGCTCTCGAGCTCGCGGGCGATCACGGTGCCGACCGCGCCTCGCGCGCCGAGGAGAAGGGTCTTCATGGTCGCGGCTCCTGATCGGCGGGAGAGCCGCCCGTCGATGGTTGCTGTGCCGGGGCGGGAGGGATGCGCCGGAATCGTGGATGGGACAGGACGAAGCCCGTGACGACGGCCATGACGGCGGCCCCGACGATGACCGGCAGGGGCGCCCAGACGCCGTAGAGGACCGTGCCCGCGGTGGGTGCGATGACGAAGGTCAGGCCCATGTTCGCGGCGATCAGGCCGGCCAGACCACCCTGCTCCTCGCGGGAGACCAGCAGGGTCGGGCCGGCGGTGTAGCCGGGCATCGCGGTGCCTAGCCCCAGCCCGATGAGCGCGAGCGATCCGAACAGGGTCACCGGGCCGATATCGGGGATCAGGACGACGAAGCCGAGCAGTGCGACGGCCCCGCCGACGCGCAGGAGCGTCGCCGGCCCCCAGCCGGATCTCGGCACGATGACCGCCTGCGCGAGGATCATGCCCACCCCGGCCGCCAGCAGCGCGGCTCCGGTGAGGACTCCCGCGGTCTGGGCATCGAGGTCAAGACGGTCCTGGACGATGAACCCGGTGATGATCTGGATGAACCCCAGCGCGGTGAACATGCCGAATCCGGCGAGCAGGAAGGGCCACACCCGTGGGTCGGTCGGACGCACGAGGGCCGGTCGCTCGATCAACGTGGTGCGGGGCTCGGGCTCCAGACGAGAGGCGACCAGGACCAGGCCGAGGCCGAGGAGGACCGGGACCGCGATGAGCGGGGTCAGCAGGCCGAAGGCGGCGAGCAGGCCGCCGACGACCGATCCGGCGACCATCGCGATGCCCTGGACCGCGCCGACCCCCGCCATGCCCTTGACGCGTGTCCTCTCGTCATCGGTCACGTCGGCGATATAGGCCTGGGCCGTCGGCTGGACGGCGGCGATCGCGGTGCCGAACCCGATCCCGCGCAGGAGGATGAACAGGACGAACAGCGTCGCGCCGCTCAGCGCGCCGGTCATGCCGAGCCGCGAGACGAGGGCGAAGGCCGCCGTGGTGATCGCCCCGAGGGCCAATGCCGCTACCAGCACGCGCTTGCGGCCCAGCGACTGGGAGCGGCGCCCCCACATCTGAGCGGTGAGCACGACCATCACGGCGGCCGTGCTGATGGTGACGCCGACCTGCCATTCGGGCATGTCGATCTCGCGTGACAGTGGGGCGATGATCGGGTTCAGCGTCATCTGCGCCAGGAAGGCCAGGAACGCCGCCATCAGCACGAGCTTGATCTGTGGAGCGGGAGCCGGTGCGGGAGTCGTCATGGGGCAGGTCTCTCTTCGGTGTTCGTGGTGTCCTCACCGGCCGACCGGCCGGCGGCGATGCCGTCGAGGATGAGATCGAGCTTGCGGCCGAACCAGATCCTCGGGTCGGCGGCGATCGCCTCGCTCATCGCCCGTCGCACCGCTCGCCGGGCCGGCGCCTGGGTATCGGTGAACTGATCGTCCGGCTGCCAGAGGGCGCTGACCTGATCGCGCAGACTTCCCGTGGTGCCCTCGACGGGCTGGGCGAGGGTCTCGACCCCGCGGCGGTGGTCCAGGGTCAGGTCGATGACGGTGTCGACGGCGAGCAGGGCGCGGCCGGCGGTGAAGCCCTGGTCGACCAGCGCGACGGCGAGATCGTCGAAGAGATCGGCCATCCGGTCGGGGAAGACGGCTGCCGACATCTCGGTGACCACGCCGGGGTGTCGGGCGAGCAGATCCCAGAGCGTGACGGCATAGGTCCGCAGGAGTCCGCGCCACGGCAGATCCCGGCCGGGCCAGGTGTGGGTGTCCAGGACGTGATCCCAGGTCATTGCCAGCAGCCGGGCGCGCGTGGGCACGTGGCGGTACAGCGTCATGGTGCTCACCTCGAGGCGCGCGGCCACCGCCGGGACGGTGAGTCCCGCGAATCCCTCGGCCAGCACCGCCTCCACGATCCGGGTCTCGGTCACCTTGGGCGGTCGCCCCTTCCGCGGTGGTGTCACGGCCGGCCCTCCCTCGACCCGTCGACAATTTACGTTATGCGCATAACATAAATGGGTCATCGTCCGGATGTCCAGTGAGATGTCCTCGCCCCCGGCAGCCAGGCGATGGTGCGGATGTGCCGGTGGCCGACATGCCATCGCAGTCGTGCCGCATCGTGCGGCCAGCGGGGATGGGAGCGCCGGACTCGCAGGCGCGCCGTGCCGTCGGGGCGCGCCTCCACCTCGGCCTCGCTGAAGTCCAGCCACGTGCCGGTGCGTGGCCACCATGTCTTGAACAGCGCCTCCTTAAGGCTGAATCCGACCGTGTCGATCGCGCCGGACGCCGCCAGCGAGCGTCGTTCGGAGTCGTTCAGGACGAGCTCGGCGACGGAGGCGGGCAGCGGACGTGCCGGCTCCACGTCGATGCCGAGAGCGCCGATGCCGTCCTCGGGGGCGACCGCTGCGGCGTGGAGCCCGTCGCAGTGCGAGATGGCTCCGACGACGCCCTCCGGCCACTGCGGTGCGCCATCGTCCCGTCGCGGGACGGGGATCGTCCCCCATGCCGGGTGCAGTCGTCCGAGTGCCGCCCTCGCGCACTCCCGAGCTGAAGCGAACTCGGTGCGTCGTGACGGGACGGCCCGCTCGACGGCCGGGGCCTCGGCCGGATGCGGGGCCACGACCCGGGGTGCCGTCTCCTCCCAGCGAACGCCGTCGGGGAGGGGGAGGTGAGCGAGATCCATAATGGGAATGATATTCATATCTATATAAGTCCCGAGAAGAGGAGCCCCGATGATCGCCATCGCGTCACCCCAGGCGCCGGTCGTGCTCGACGAGATGTACCGGCTCGATCGCTGGGCCGAGCTGGCACTGGCGCGGTTCCTGGCGACCACCGCCGGTCTCACGGCGGGCCGCTCGCTGACGCTGCGAGAGATCGGGGACGAGATCGGCATCGCCCCGCGACACCGTCGGGTCATCGACCGGTGGGCTCGGGTGCTGGCCGGCTCGGGGCTGAGCGCGGTCGATCCGCGCGCCGCCCGTCTCCACGCCGTGCGCATCCCGGATGCCGATGAGGTGGAGCAGGCCTTCGAGGACACCGCCGGGGTGCGCCACTGCTGCGGACCCGCGCTGCGCGACTTCTACCACGCGTGCGCCGAGCAGCTGCCGGCATTGCTGCGCGACGAGCTGACGGTGCAGAGCCTGCTGTTCGCCGACCCGCGTACGGCCGACGAGATCTATGCGGGCAACGCGGCCAGCGCGGTGGTCAACTCCCTCGCCGCCGAGCGGACCGCGGAGCTGGTGCGGGACGGCGGGCGGGTCCTGGAGATCGGCGCCGGCACCGGTGCCACCACCCAGCCGATCCTGGAACGGTTGCCGCAGTCGGTGCGGTACGACTTCACCGATGTGAGCGAGTACTTCCTCGCCGAGGCCCGCCGCCGCTGGTCGGACCGAGGGGCCTTCGACGCCTCCCGCTACGACCTGCACGAGGAGTGCGGGGAGCAGGGACACGATCCAGGGAGCATCGACGTGGTCGTGGCGGCGAATGTCCTGCACAACGGCCTCGACGCCGTCGCCACGCTGGAACGAGTGGCCCGGCTGCTGCGCCCTGGCGGCCATCTGGTCATGGTCGAGACCGGGCGAGAGCACCACCCGCTGCTGCTCTCGATGTACCTGTTGATGTCGCCACCCGCCGATCGCCCGGACGCACGTCCCGTCGACCAGCGACGCCACGACGGCCGGATCCTGCTCCGGGGTGCCGAATGGCTCGATGCGGCGCGCGCCGCCGGTCTCGAACCGGTGAGCCTGGAACCCGGGAGCGACCATCCGCTCGATCCGATGGCGCAGTTCGTGCTGGTCGCCCGGCGAACGGCGGCGGCACGATGACCGATGTCGCCGTCGTCGCCATGTCCTGCCGGTTCCCGGGTGCCGCCGATGTGGACGAGTTCCACGACCTCGTGGCCACCGGTCGCGAGGGGCTCCGCCGCACCCGGGCCACGTCGCCTCTGGTGCCCGTCGTGGGACGCGTGGACACCGCGCTCGACCTCGACCCCGCAGCCCTCGGACTCGGCGAGACCGATGCCGAGGTGATGGACCCGCAGCATCGCGTCTTCCTGGAGTGTGCTCGCGACGCGCTCGATCGCGCCGGACACGGGTCCGGCGAGGCGCGAGGTGTGGTCGGCGTCTATGCCGGAGCCGGCCTGTCGGGCTATCTCGCCCACAATCTGGCCGACCGTTTCGACGCGACGGGGGGCGCCGACCCGGTCACCAGCCTGCATCTGCACACGGCCAATGTCGCCGACTACCTGCCGCTGCGCGCCGCCCATCTCCTCGGTCTCGACGGGCCCTCGATGGCCGTCGGCGCGACCTGCGCGACCTCGCTGGTCGCCGTCCACGCCGCTGTCCAGGCGCTCCTCGCGGACGAGTGCGACACCGCCGTGGCGGGAGGTGTCTCGTTGCAGGTGCCACCGCCCGAGGGATATGTCGCGGTGCCCGACGGGCCGTTCAGCACCGACGGGCACACGCGCGCCTACTCCCGCGGAGCCTCGGGAACGGTCTTCAGCGACGGTGCGGGCTGTGTCGTGCTGCGCCGGCTCGAGGACGCGCTGGCCGACGGCGACCCCATCCACGCGGTGATCCGTGGCAGCGCCGTGACGAATGACGGCGCCGACAAGGTCGGCTTCACGGCCCCTACCGTGGCCGGTCAGGTCGCCGCGATCGAGCAGGCCTTCGCCGTCGCCGACGTGGAGCCGGCGGAGATCGGTCTCCTGGAGGGGCACGGCACGGCCACGGCGCTGGGCGATCGGATCGAGATCGCCGCACTCCGCGAGGTCTGGGGAGCCGCCGACGCGCCCTGGTGCGCTCTCGGCTCCGTGAAGGGCAATATCGGGCACACGTCCTCCGCCGCCGGAGCGGCCGGTCTGATCAAGGCCGTGCTCGCGGTGCGCGATGGCGAGATCTTCCCGACGCTGCACGCCGACCCGGTCGACGAGCTCGAGGGCTCGGCGTTCTACCTGCCGGATGCCGCCCGGGCCTGGGACGACACGGTCATCCGCAGGGCGGGGGTCAGCTCCTTCGGCATCGGCGGCGTCAACTGCCATCTCATCGTCGAGCAGCCACCCGAGCGTCCGGCGCCGCCGCGGGCATCGCGCGGCGCCGAGCTCATCGCACTGAGTGCCGCGACCCCTTCAGCGGCCGATGCCTGGCGTGACGCCACGGTCGCGGAGGCCGGCCGACTGATCGCCTCCGGTGAGGCGACGATCGCCGAGGTCGCCGCGACCGTGGCGCACGGCCGTGCGGAGATGACGCACCGCGCCGTGGCGGTGGTCGATGAGACCGGTACGACCCTGGCGTCGAGTACACACGCCTCGACCGCCGCTCGTCTGGTGCTGGCCTTCCCCGGTGCGGGCTCGCAGCGTCGCGGCATGCTGCGCGATGCGGCGACCGCCGACCCGGAGCTGCTCTCCCACCTCGTCGACGCCACTGAGGCGATCGAGAAGGCCGGCGGGCCGGCACTGGTGGACCTGTTGACCGATCGGGCCTCCGATGACCTCGTGCCCGACCCGGCCGTCGGGCTGCCGATGCTCTTCGCCGCCGAGGTGGCCATGGCCCGGCGCCTCATGGAGCTGGGTGCCCGGCCGGACGCGGTCGTCGGCCACAGTGTCGGCGAGTACGCGGCCGCCGTGGCGAGCGGGGGATTGAGCCTCGCCGATGCCGCGGCGCTCGTGGTCGCGCGATCGGACGCGATGGGCCGGACCGCACCGGGCCGGATGCTGGCCGTGGCCCTCGACGAAACCTCGGTCACGGCGCTGCTGGAGGACCATCGCGATGTCGATCTGGCGGCGGTCAACGGACCGGGGTCCTGTGTCGTCGCCGGCTCCGTGGAGGCCGTCGACGGGCTCGCCGAGGAGCTGTCACGAAACGGGACGCGGGCGACGGTCGTGGGGATCGACGTCGCCGCCCACTCGCGTCTCGTCGACCCGGTACGCCCCGAGCTCGATGCCCTGGCGTCCACCCTGACTCCCCGCTCTCCCTCGATCGACCTGTACTCCACGCTCGACGGCCGCCGTGTCGGCGAGGCCGCGTGGGCCGATCCCGCCCGGTGGGGTGAACATCTGCGTCGCCCCGTGCGCTTCTCCGAGGCCCTCGATGCCGCGATGGGCGAGGGTCCATGCGTCGTGCTGTCCTGCGGCCCCGGCTCGACGGTGCCGTGGTCGGCGCGTGCCGTGGGCGGCGACCGGACATCGGCCGTCGTCGTACCCTTCGCCGACGACGCGGGTGACGGCCGGGTCGCCTTCCTCGATGCCGCCGGCACGCTGTGGGCGTGCGGGACCGGTCTCGATCTCCGCGAGCTCATCGGTCCGGCCGGCCGGCGGGTCACCCTGCCGACCTATCCCTATGAGCGGCGCCGGCTCTACATCGAGCCCGCCCGTCGAGGACTGGCGGCCGTCGGCCCGCCGCAGGAC
>JAEZEJ010000026.1 GCA_023417775.1 Actinomycetes bacterium
GGCGGCGGGCCGCGCGGCGGCGGCCGCCGCCGTGCGCACCGGGGCGATGCTCGCCGAGTATCCGATCTGGCTGTGGCACTGGGCCGATCCCGAAGAGCTGCCGTACTCGGCGGCGCGACGCTGGGCCGCCAACGGATCGATCCGCGCCCAGAAGACCGCGGCCATCGCCGCGCATCGTTCCCAGGTCGCGCCGCTGTCCGGACGGCCCGGTGACGAGACGCTGCTGAGCCCCGCCTTCGTCGAACACTTCACCGGGACGAACGAGTACTTCATCATCGAGGAGCCCCGTGACGACTCCCTCGATCGGCTGCACGCCGACGATGACGACCCCTGGGGCGTGGATGAGCGCTGGTACGAGCGGCGCAAGCGCGATCTCCTGCTCGCCTGCCTGCCGCGTGAGCGGTACGAACGGGCGCTCGAGATCGGCTGCTCGACCGGAGCCCTGAGCGCCGCCCTCGCCGAGCGGGCCGGACGGGTGCTGGCCGTCGATGCGAGCGCACATGCCGTGGACCTCGCCCGCAAGCGCGTGCCCGACACCGTCGACGTGGCCCACCGGCACCTGCCGGAGGAGTGGCCGGACGGTCGATTCGACCTCATCGTGCTGTCGGAGATCGGCTACTTCCTCTCGCCGGTCGCGCTGGAGCGGACGTGGACGGCCGTGGCCGGCGCCCTCCGTCCGGGCGGCACGGTGGTGCTGTGCCACTGGCGCGGCGAGGTGCGAGGCTGGCCGCTGGACGGCCCGGCCGTCCACGAGAGCGCCGAGAACTCCGGCGAGCTCCCTCCCGTCTGGGCCCGCTACCTCGAGGACGATGTCGAGATCCTGGTGATGAGCACGGACTGGATCTCCGCCGATGCCTGACGACCCGGTCGCCCGGGAGATCGCCGTCGTCATCCCGGTCCACGACGAAGAGGAGCTGCTGGCCCGATGCCTGGAGTCGGTGGCCCTCGCAGCGCGACAGCTGCACCGGACCCATGCCGCGACCTCCCGGGTCATCGTGGTGCTCGATGCCTGCACCGACCGGTCCGAGGAGATCGCGGAGTCCTTCGGGGTCGAGCTGCTGCGGACATCGGGGCGCAATGTCGGTGCGGCCCGCGCCGCAGGGATCGAGCAGGTCGCGACCTCCACGACCACGCCGGACGATCGCATCTGGATCGCCTGCACGGATGCCGACTGCGTCGTGCCGCCGGAGTGGCTCAGCACGCTGTGCGGGCGCGCCGAGGGCGGTGCGGAGCTCATCCTCGGCCGGGCCTGGCTCGACCCCGCCGATGTCGCCGATCGCCTGTACCGACGCTGGGTGCGTCACTACCGGGGCGGCGATGTGCTCCGGCACATCCACGGCGCGAATCTCGGGGTCGCCTTGGACGCCTACCGGCGCGCCGGCGGTTTCGCCGAGCTTCGTGAGCATGAGGATGTCGATCTGGTCGCCCGGCTGCTCGCCGCCGGGGTCTCCGTGACCGCGGGCAGCGATGTCATCACCTCGGGACGCCCCGACGGCCGTACGCCGGGAGGCTTCGCGGGATACCTGCGCGCGCTCGGCGACGGCGGAGGGTCAGAGCGCGGAGGGGTCGATGCGGCGGACCGGCTGGGGCCGGAAGCCGTGATCCACGCCCCAGAGCACCGCCTGCGTCCGGGTGGTCACCCCGATGCGCGCGTATAGGTTCCGGATGTACGTCTTGACCGTGTTGATGCCGAGGAAGGCGCGCTCGGCGATCTGATCGTTCGTCAGGCCCTGGCAGATGAGTGCGAGTACCTCCGCCTCTCGAGCGGTCAGTCCATGGTCGTCGCCCGGCCAGCGTCCCTCCCCGTCCTCGCTCCCGGCCCCGGGGGACGGGGTCACGAGCTCACCGCGATGGACGCGCTCGATGGCCTCGACCAGCTGCTCGGCCGAGCCGGACTTGGCGACGTAGCCATGGGCACCCGCCGCGAACGTGGCCTTCACCAGCTCCGGATCGGTATGCCAGCTGAACACGATGACGCGGGCCTTCGACGAGCCGACCACCCGCTCCACATCGAGGTCGCTGCCCTGCACCTGGCTGAAGGTGTCGTACAGCACGACATCGACATCGCCGACCACCGGCAGCCTGCTCTCCTGCTCGACGACGGACACCCGGTCGGCGAAGGGGCGGAGCATCTCGGCGAGCCCCGCGACGACGAGGGCGTAGTCATTGGCCACGGCCACCTTGACGGGAGTCACCTCTCGACTCTAGCCGTCATCGCGTCATCCCAGCCCGCCAGACGGGATACGCGGATCCCCCTACGATGGCCTCGGTCGATGAAGGACGAGGAGTACGATCCGTGATCGAGCGAGAGGCGCTGGAGCGGCACCAGGTGTGGTTCTACCTGGGCGGCGCGGGTGCCGGGCTGCTCCTCGGGGCGCTCGTCCCCGGCGCGGACGCGGCAGCCGAGCCGCTCGTCTGGCCGGTGATCGCCCTCCTGCTCTTCGCCACCTTCACGCAGATCCCGGCGAGGGCGCTGGCCTCGGCGGTGCGCGACCGGCGCTTCCTCGCGACCTCGCTGATCGCGAACTTCATCGTGATGCCGCCGATCGTGTGGGCGCTCGTGTCGCTGACCCCCGACGATGATCCCGCCCTCCGTCTCGGCCTGCTCCTCGTGCTGCTGGTGCCCTGCACGGACTGGTTCATCAGCTTCACGCAACTCGGCGGCGGGGACTCCGCACGCGCGACGGCAGCGGCCCCCGTGCTGTTGGTGGTCCAGCTGCTGGTGTTGCCGCTGTACCTCTCCTGGTTCGCCGGGAGCACGGTGACCTCGATCGTCACCCTGAACGATCTCTGGCCGGCACTGCTCGTCATCGGGGTCCCGCTCGTCGTCGCCTCGGCGATCGCCCGGCCCCTGGACACGACCGACCGAGGACGACGTTCCCGCGAGCGTCTCGGCTGGTGGCCGGTGCCGCTCCTGGCGGTCGTGATCGCGCTCGTCGCGACGGCACATGCGGGAGCGGCCGTGGAGGCCCTCGCGCTCTTCCCGATCGTGCTGACAGTGGCGGTCGGCTATCTGGCGGTGGGCCTCGTCGTGGCCGTGATCACGGCGTACATCGCCCGGCTCCCGATGCGTGAAGGACGCACGCTCGTCTTCAGCCTCGGCACCCGCAACTCGTTCCTGGTGCTGCCCTTCGCGCTTGCGCTGCCGTCCGGCTGGGAGGCCGCCTCCATCGTCATCGTCATGCAGTCGATCGTCGAGCTGTTCGCGATGATCCTCTACATCTGGCTGGTGCCGTCGAAGGTGCTGCCGGAGCGAGGCTGAGACGGCCAGGGGGGCACGCCCCGGGAGCATCCGACCAGCCGCTCGCACCGGCGCGCTCCCTCTCCTCCGTCCCCGATCGGGGCGGTCCGCGCTCTACGTCGAGGCCGTCGGGCGCACCTCCACACCCAGTGCGCTCAGCAGCCGCTCGCGCAGCGCCGCCAGCCCGGGATCGTCGGCCGACCGCGGATGCGGGACCGACACGAGCTCGTCGATCGCGACGACGCCGTCACGCAGGAGCACCACCCGGTCGGCGAGGCGTACCGCCTCATCGACGTCGTGCGTCACGAGAACGATCGCCGGGTCGTGCTTGGTGCGGAGGGCGTCGACCAGCGCGTGCATCTTCAGGCGCGTCAGAGCGTCGAGGGCCGCGAAGGGCTCATCGGCGAGTAGTAGCTGTGGTTCATTGGACAGGGCTCGCGCCAACGCCACACGCTGCGCCTCCCCGCCGGACAAGGTCGTCGGCCAGGCCCGTTCCTTGTCGGCCAGGCCGACCTCGGCGAGCACAGCACGTGCACGCGCGGTCGCCACGTCATCGCGACGCTGGCCGAGGAGCACATTGCGCAGCACTCGGCGGCCCTCGATCAGACGCGGCTCCTGGTAGACGATGGTGCGGGGTTCGACGACGCCGATCTCACCGCTGTCGGGGCGCTCGAACCCCGCGAGCAGGCGCAGCAACGTGGTCTTGCCCGTCCCGCTCGGCCCCAGCAGGGCTACGAGCTGACCCCGCGGGATCGACAGACTGACGCCATCGAGCACACGGACATCGCCATAGGCCTTCACGACCCCTTCCACGGACACTGCGACCGTCATCGACCCTCCCTCCTCCAGGGCATCGCCCGTTGCTCGGCGACACGCACGAGGGCATCGAAGACGAGGCCCAAGACCGCGTACATGAGGATGCACAGCACCATGTAGTCGGTGCGGAAGTACTGCTGCGCGAGGGCCACCAGGTAACCGATGCCCTCGGTCGTGCCGATCTGTTCAGCGGCGATCAGTCCTGTGAGACTCACCGACAGGCTGATACGCACGCCCATGAGCAGGCTCGGCAGCGCGCTCGGGGCGATCACCTCGCGGATCAGTGCCACGCCGCTCACCCCGTAGCCCCGCGCCGCCTCGATGATCTGGCGATCGACCCCGCGTACCCCGAGGTACGTGTAGGCGTACATCGGTGCGAGCGCAGACGCTGCGATGAGCACGATCTTGAAGGTCTCGTCCACGCCGAACCAGGTGAGCAGCAGGGGCACGAGGGCGAGGAAGGGCACCGCTCGGTACATCTGCATCGTCGGATCGATGAGCTGGTCACCGAGACTGCCCACGCCCGCCAGCAAACCGAGGAAGGTCCCGAGGGCCAGGCCGATCGACACACCGATGGCGATCCGCCGCAGGGATGCCAACAGGAAATCGAACAACTGGCCGCTGGCGGCGAGTTCGCGCACCGCTCCGATCACCTCGCTCGGCGCCGCCAGGACCTGCGGCGAGAGCAGCCCGAGCAGCGACGACAACTGCCACACGAGCAGCAGCCCCAGCGGGACGCTCGCCCGCAGCAGCAGCGACCTGCGCCGCGTGGGCCGATGGTCCCCGAGGAAGCGCGGCGGGGCCAGAGCTCCGACGACAGCGGTCATTCGTCGGCGTCCAGACGAGCCACGGCGGCATTGGCGTTGATCCTCGAGGCCACCAGCCCGTTGTCGGCGAAGTAGTCCGCGACCGCCTGCACCGTGGCCAGATCGCCGTCGGTCACCAGCCGCTGCGGCTGGGTGTAGCGCTGGACCTCGATATCGCGTTCCAGCGCCTCCCCCTCGATCGCTGACGGACCCGAGTCCTGGAAGACGTTCTGGAACTTCTCCGGCTCCTCACGCGACTCCTCGGCCAACTCGGCCAACACCCGCTGGAAGGTGCGCAATGCCTCGGGATTCGCGTCGACGATCTCCTCGCGGGCGGCGAACATGTTCAGATCGTCATCATCCACATCGGTGTTGGTGACGATCGTCCGGGCGCCGTTCGCCACCGCGGCGGGATAGCCCCGGACGATCGCCCACCACGCGTCGACGCTCTTCGACGCCAACGCACCCGCCGCGTCCTGCGGATTCAGGTAGACCCGTTCGACCTCGTCGTGGTCGATACCGGCCTGGTCGAGCGCCTTCAGCAGCAGATACTCGCCGCGTCCGCCCCGGTTGACGGCGACCTTGCGACCGACGATGTCGTCGATCGTCTCGATGTCGCTGTCACCGGGCACCACCAGGCCGTCTCCGACCGGCGCCTGCGGGTCGGTCGTGCGATCGGCCACAGAGAAGATCTTCAGGTCGTCGTTCTCCGCGAGATAGCCGATCGCCGGCGAGATGGCGCCCTCGAGCACATTGACGTCACCGGACCGCAGCGCATCGATCGTGGCGGTGAACGACGCGAACGACCCTCCCCACTCCACCTCGGCGCCGACCTTCTCCAGCTCCTCTTCCAGGACCCCGGTCTTCTTGGCGTAGGCGAGCAGTCCGTTGTTGCCCGGGTCGGCCAGCTTCAGCGTCACCCGCTCGTCATCGCCCGACGTGGCGGCGGAACCGCCGCCACAGGCGGCGAGAGGGAACAGGAGGGCGGCAGTGACGGCGGCGGCGAGACGGCGCGCCCAGGCCTGCCGCGGGTGAGTGTTCGACATGAGGCGACTCCCGTGATCGGTTCGAGTGAGCCTCCACGATCGTCCTCAGCGAATGATCACCCCGACATGATCACTATGCGAGATGTCGACGCCCCGGATCCGGGATGCTCTAGGGACCCTCCCCGAGCCGGCGGTGGCGTCCCGCCACATCGTCGACCAGGAACAGCAGCTCCCGCAGCGTCGCGATCTCGCCATCGTCCAGCCGGCGCAGCAGCCGGCTCTCCACCTGCTGCACGGCGTCATCGACCCGGGATCGGATCTCGGTCCCCCGATCGGTGATGGCGATCAGATGTCGACGCCGATCGGCCGGGTCGCGTCGGCGCTCCACGAGCCCCCGCGATTCGAGCTTCTTGAGGATCATGACGACCGAATTGGCATCCGCGCCCAGATAGTCGCCGAGGCGCGGCTGCGTCAACTCGCCATGGCTGCGGAGCACCAGGAGGGCCGCGCCCTCACGCGGGAGCAGATCGAGCGGCTCCATGGCCTCAGCGATCCAAGCCTCGGCCGTCTTGCCGATGGTCGCCAGCAGGTAGCCGGGGCTCGTGAATCGCGATTCCGCCGTCAGCCGGGCGAGCAGGCTCTGGCTCTGTTCCATGCAGCAGACCCTAGTGGTCGCTCGCGCCTGCTCACATGCCGAGACATCAATCGATCACGATGGGGTGACGATCTACTGAGGCTCCGATCAAGGAGGAGCCATGGCCAAAGAAGCACTCTGGTACATCGTCCCATCCGACGGCGCCTACCCCTGGGAGCCGGAAGGACGCCGCGATGTCGACCTGGACTACCTGACCCAGGTGGCGGCGAGCATCGACTCACTGCCCTACTCGGGCGCACTGTTCGCGACGGCCCATCACGATGTGTGGGTGCTTGCGAGCGCGCTGGCCGCGCGGACACGGAAGCTCCGTCCCCTCGTCGCCGTCCATCCCGGCCTCATCTCACCGGTCCTCCTGGCCAAGATGGCGCTCACCTTCGATGATCTCTTCGACGGCCGGCTCATCATCAACGTCATCAACGGCGATTCGGCGACCCTGGGCACCTTCGGCCTGCAACTCGCCCACGACGACCGCTACGCACTCGCCCGCGAGTACTGGAGCATCTTCAAGCGGTTGACGGCCGGCGAGGTCGTGGACTTCGACGGCGAGCACTATCGTCTGCGCGGAGCCGGCTCCACCTTCGGCGCACTCGAGCCGACCCAGAAGCCGCACGTGCCGCTGTGGTTCGGCGGTTCCTCGGCGGCAGGGCTGGATCTGGCCGGCGAGGTCATCGACACCTACTTATCGTGGGGCGAACCTCCCGCGCAGCTCGCGACGAAGATCGAGACCTTGAGGCAGCGCGCGGCCGATCACGGCCGATCGATCGAGTTCGGTCTCCGCGTGCATCTCATCGCCCGCGACACCGAGCAGGAGGCCTGGGACTGGGCCGACCACCTGCTCGATGTCACGAGTCCGCAGACCTTCTCCTGGCAGGCCTCACGTGGTCGCGACAGCGACTCGGTCGGCGCACAGCGTCAGCACGCCGGACATGGCGGGCAGGTTCCCGACCGGGCACGCGATATCGAGGTCTCGCCCAACCTGTGGCCCGGTTTCAGCCTCATCCGCCCAGGGCCCGGGACGGCGATCGTCGGCTCGCACGCCCAGGTGATCGAGCGTCTGCAGGAGTTCGAGGCGCTCGGAGTCGACACCTTCATCCTGTCCGGCAATCCCCTGCTGGAGGAGTCGCGGCACATCGCCGAGACCATCTTGCCCGCCCTCGACCTGCCTACTGGAGCCTCCGCATGACCCTCACCTCCGTCGACACCCTCTGGTACACCCGGTGCCCTGTGCCCACGGCGAGCGGGATCGCCCATCTTCTCGGCTGGCTGACCGACGAGTTCGCCGGCCATGGCATCGATCTGTCGATCCTGCAGGACGCGCCTCCCGAGATCGCGCGGCGGCACTTCGACCACCGCCTGCCCGGGCTCATCCGCGAGGGCGGCAATGTCCCGGCGCTCGTCGCCCGCTCCGAGGGGGCACCCACGCGGCTCATCGGTCTGACATGGATCGAGGAGGGGCAGTCGATCCTCACGCTGCCGAGTTCGGGGATCCGGTCCGCCGAGGACCTCGTCGGCGCGCGAGTGGCGGTCCCAGCCTGGGCTGCCACCAAGGCGGAGAGCTTCCCTCGCGCCATGGCGCTGCATGGTCTCGACGGCGCCCTCCGATCGGTGGGCCGCTCACTGCGGGACGTCCGTCAGGTCGAGGTCGCCGGGCGTGTGGCGCGCGGCACCTGGACCACGTCGACGTGGCCGGGTGTGGACGAGCTCGAAAGCGGCGAGGTCGATGCGATCTACGTCAAGGGTGGCCGTTCCGTGGAGGACGCCGCGCGGATCGGAGCCGTGGCCGCCGTGCGCCTCGACGACCTCGATCCGCAGTTCCGGGTGAACAACGGGACGCCGCGCCCGATCACGGTGCACGCCTCTCTGCTCGAGGAGCATCCCGAGCTCGTCGACGCCTTCCTGCGGCGGACCCTCGAGGCCGCGGATTGGGCACGCGATCACCCGCGCGAGGCGCGCGAGCTCATCGCACGAGAGACCGGGTCGGGAGAGGACGGCATCCGCCGGGCCTATGGGGACGCCTTGCACGTCTCGCTCGAGCCGACGCTGAGCGAGGAGCGGCTGGCCCTCCTGCGGCGTCAGCACGATTTCCTGCGCCAGCACGGCTTTCTCGACGCCAGCATCCACCTCGACGCCTGGGCGGACCCGCGGCCGCTGCGTCGCGCCCGGGAACAGCGCGGTGCCGCATGAGCGAGGGAGCGCGCCCTCGCCTGGTCCTCGACACGAGTTCGACGCGCTGGCGCGACCGGATCGACCTGGGGCACGTGCGTGACGACCGTCCGCGGAGGGTCGGCGCCTGGGAGTTCGCCGCACATGCGCGTCGAGCAGCCGAGGCGGTCGGGATCGAGGACATCGTGGTGCCGGACCGCGCCGACGGGCTGAGCGCCCTCTCGGTCGTCGCGGCCGGACTTCGTGCGACCGATCGGGCCCATTGGACGGTGGAGCTGACCCAGCACTTCGCCACCCCCGTCTACACCGCGAAGCTCTCGGTATCGCTCCAGCGCTTCAGCGGTGGCCGGCTCAGGTGGAGGATCGACCCCGCCCGTGGCTGGGGAGGACGCCACGAGTTGATCGAGGAGTTCGTCACCGTCGCGCGAGGCGTATGGGAGGAGCGGCCCTACAGCTTCGAGGGTGATCACTTCGGCGTCCACGACGGCGGTTTCGATGCTCCGCTGACGGGCCAGCCGCTGCCGCCGCTCGAGATCCTCGTCCGGGACGAGAGGGATGCGCTGTTGGCATCGCGCATCGCCGACGGCATCGCGGTCGAGACCCTCGACCCGACCTCCTGGCCGGAGCTCGGGCTGCCGGTGGCGGCACCTATCGCTCTCGGAAGCTCGCCCTCCCCCGACACGGTGGCGGAGCGCCTCGCGCCGGCGCTCGACCGCGCCACGTGGCTGGATCTCGATGTCGGTGACCGCGTCGAGGAGATCTACCGCTGGGGCGAGCACATCTCACCGAGGATCGGAGCGTTGAGCCATGGTTGACGTCTACTGGCGTATCGGCATGCACGGCGACCAGAGCAGCCTGCGCCGGCGAACGGAGACCCGGGGCGACTGGAGCCCACTGGCCCCGGGGAACATCGCCCCCGGATGGGGAGACGGGCGCGGCGACGGCCGTCCGTACCTGGAGCACATGGCCGATGTCGCCCGTGCTGCGGAGATCTCGGGTTTCGTCGGAGGCCTGATGCCGTCATTCCCGTTCACCGACGATCCCTTCGCGGCGGCGGCCTCCCTCGTGGAGGAGACGCGCACGTTCCGGTTCATGGTGGCCTTCCAGCCAGGGTTCGTGCACCCGTGGGGAGCCGCCCGCCTCTCGGCCTCATTGCAGCAGTTCTCCGGCGGCCGGCTCGTCTACAACGTCATCACCGGCGGAGGAGGACCCGCCCAGCGGTGGTGGGGTGACGACATCGAGCACGATCGACGCTACGCCCGCACCGCCGAGTTCCTCGGATTCCTGCGGCGCACCTGGTCCTCGCAGCCGCAGAACGCCGACGGCGAGTTCTACCGGCTCGACCACGCCTATCTGCCGGCGGACCTGGCCGACCAGCCGTTCCCGGAGATCTACTTCTCCGGGTCGTCGCCGGCCGCGATCTCCTCAGCAGGGCCGTTCGCGGACTACTACCTCTCCTGGCTCGAGCCCCACGCTGCGCTGATCGAGAAGTTCGACAGCGTCCGAGCAGCGGCCCGGGCGCTCGGACGCACCCCGAGGTTCGCGGTGCGGATCGATGTCGTCTCCCGTGACACCGAGGCGGAGGCCTGGCAGGTCGTCCGCGACGGTTTCGCGGGAGTCGACCTCACCGCCCTCGCCGAGGGGGGCGGCGGAGACTCGATCGGCGTCGCCCGCGCACGCTCCTTCATCGACGGACCAGTGCGCGATGTGCGCGATCTCGAGGTGGAGCCCCACGTCTGGGGCGGCTTCTCGTTCCTGCGCGGCGGTCCGTCCTTCGGCCTCGTGGGCAGCCACGAGCAGGTCGCCGAACGATTGAACGCGCTGATCGACGCCGGCGTCGATGCCTTCATCCTCGCCGGCGTCCCCCATCTGGAGGAGGCATACCGCGTCGGCGACTTCGTGCTTCCTCGTCTCACCCACCCCTCACCACAAGGAGTACTGTCATGACCCTGCGCATCGGATTCTTCCCGCACAACAACTCGCTGTTCGTCCTGCGGCACCTCGGCCTGCTGGAGAAGCGGCTTCCCAGCGCGACCTGGGTGGACCTGCGGGACCTGCCCTCCGGCGAGCGCCCCGATATCCGCGAAGGCCTCCCCACGGTCCACAGCGATCATCTCTTCACCGAGGAGGGGTACGACGTGATCGGCACGGGATTCACACCGCCGATCACCGCACTGGGCCAGGGCCGCGAGGTCGCCTACATCGGCATCTCAGGCCCTCGGGTGGAGAACGGCCGTATCGTCGTCAAGGCCGACTCTCCCATCGCCTCGATCGCGGACCTGCGCGGCAGGCGCGTCGGCCTGGCTCACGGCTCATGGCAGACCACGCTCGTCCTGTTCGCACTGGAGCGGGAGGGTCTCACCTGGGATGACATCGAGCCCGTCGACAGTTCGGTGGACGCGGCCCGGGAGTTCGAGGAGGGCGAGATCGACGCCTGGGTCGGCTCCTACCCGGCCCTCACCGGGGTGGAGGCCAGGACCCCGGTGCGCACGCTCATCGACACCGATGGCCTGTTCTCCCACCCGTCGCTGTGGTTCACGCGTCGCGAGGTCGCCGAGCAGCGGCGCGAGGAGCTGACCGCTCTCATCGAGGCATTGCAGGAGTCGGACGCCTGGATCTCCGAGCACCCGCGCGAGGCAGCGCAGTTCTTCGTCGACGATGCGAGGGCTCGAGGCCAGGAGGCCGACCTGGACGAGTGGGAGGCTGCACTGCGCGGGCGGCCCTTCGGGGTGCTGCCCGTGGACGATGCCTTCCTCGACGAGCAGCAGCGCGCGGCCGACCTCTTGCATGCCAACCGCCTCCTGCCCCGGCCGGTCACCGTGCGCGAGGCCGTCGTGCCGTGGGTGAGCGAGGCGGTCCGCGACGCCGCGGTGGCCGCGGTCTGACACCGGCGGTCGGTGGTCGGGGCGGTCTCGGGGCGCCCCGGCCACCCGCTCCGCGCCTCGTGGCCTGACGGTCTCTCGGCAACCGACTTCCGGCACGCGACACTAGAGTGATCACGTGAGCGAGGACCCGGCGCCGTCGAGACGTCGTCGAGCCGGCCGCGAGGCCGTCGACGAGCGCACGCTGCCCCTGTACGCGGCCGGCGAGCTCGACGTGCCCTTCGTCGTCAAGGGCGTCAGGGAGCTCATCACCCGCGACACCCGCTGGGCTCCCCACGCGCACCCCACGCATGAGCTCCTGTGGAACACACGCGGAGCCTCCACCGTCTCGGTCGAGGACCGGACCTGGATCATCTCGCCGGGGATCGGCGTCTGGATGCCGGCCGGAACCGTGCATTCCGGTGCCGCGAGCGCCGGCACCTCGCAACGGGCCACCCACTTCCATGTCGAGGAGACGCCGGCGCTGGCCGCGGAGCCCATGACGGTGGAGATCACGCCGCTGCTCAGCCTGCTGCTCACCCGCCTGGAGGACCCCTCGCTGTCGAGCAGATCTCGGGATCTCACCGAGCAGCTGGTCCTCGATGTCATCGAGCCCTCGCCCCATCGGCTGCTCGTCCGGGTGCCGCGCAAGGGGATCCTGGGTCCGATCGCGGAGAGCGCACTCGCGGATCCCTCCGATCCGCGCGGGCTCAACGAGTGGGCGCGCGAGCTCGGCGTCAGCACCCGCACGATCGCGCGCGCCTTCCGGGCCGAGACGGGGCTCAGCTTCCATCAGTGGCAGACGGCCGTCCGCGCCCAGCACGCGATCGCGCTGCTGGCCGAGGATCTCACCGTCGAGGAGGTCGCGCGGGTGGTCGGGTACAGCTCGGCGAGCGCCTTCGTGGTCGGCTTCCGGCGTGCCACGGGATGGACGCCCGGACGCTTCAGGCCGTCCTCGAATCTCCCGACCGATGTCCACTACGCGACATCGGTCGACTCGATCGCGTGATTGCGTCACACCGATCCACTCTCTAAGGTAAGCCTTGCCTCGCTCCTGCGAGCTGCCTCCAGTCCCCCATCAGAGAGTGAACGACGTATGCGTTCTCGCACCCTCGCCACCATCGTCGCGACGGGCACCGTCCTGGCGCTGGCGACAGCCTGCTCCACCGATTCGTCGTCGACCGCCTCGGGCTCGGGCGACGGGGACTACCCCATCGTCATCGAGCATGCCCTCGGGACGACCACGATCGAGGAGGAGCCGGAGCGGGTCGCGACGGTCGCCTGGGCCAACCACGAGGTGCCCCTCGCCCTGGGCGTCGTGCCCGTGGGCATGGCCTCGGCTGATTTCGGCGATGACGACGGCAACGGAGTCCTCCCCTGGGTCGAGGAACGCCTCGAGGAGCTCGACGCCGAGACTCCCGTGCTCTTCGACGAGACCGACGGCATCGACTTCGAGGCCGTCGCCGACACCCAGCCCGACGTGATCCTCGCCGCCTATTCGGGACTCTCGGAGGACGACTACGAGACCTTGAGCGAGATCGCCCCGGTCGTCGCCTATCCGGACGGCCCGTGGGCCACGTCCTGGCGGGACCTCATCCGTGTGAACAGCACCGCCATCGGGCGTGAGGAAGAGGGGGAGGAGCTGGTCGCCGAGCTCGAGCGGGAGATCGAGTCGACCGTCGAGGCCCATCCGGATATCGAGGGGAGCTCAGCCATGTTCGTGACCCATGTCGACAGCTCCGACCTCAGCACGGTCAACTTCTACACCGCCAACGACTCGCGCGCGGCCTTCTTCTCCGACCTCGGTCTCACCACCCCCCTCGCCGTCGAGGAGGCCTCCGCGGAAGGCGAATTCGCCTCGAGCATCAGTGCCGAGCAGATCGACATGTTCGAGGATGTCGACGTGATCGTCACCTACGGCGACCAGGAGCTCGTCGACACCCTGAAGGCCGACCCCCTGCTCTCGCAGATGCCCGCCGTGGCCAATGACGCCGTGGTCTTCCTCGACGGCAGCGGACCGCTGGGCACCGCGGCGAACCCGACGCCCCTGGCGATCTCCTGGGTGCTCGACGACTACGTGAGCCTGATCGCCGAAGCGGTGTCGTGACCGCTGCCCCTCCCGCGCCGGGCGTGACGATCAGACGTCGCTCGGCGCGGGTCCGCGGCATCTGGCTGCTGGTGGTCGTCGCGCTGCTCGTCGGCCTCGCCGCCGCCTCGCTGAGCATCGGCTCGCGCGAGGTCGCCTGGTCGGACATCGCCGCGGCGCTGCGCGGCGAAGTCGACTCCGTGGCGCAGGCGGCGATCGCCAAGCGCATCCCCCGCACGGTGCTGGCGCTGCTGGCCGGGGCCGCGCTCGGGATCGCCGGGGCCGTCATGCAGGGAGTCACGCGCAATCCGCTCGCCGACCCGGGGATCCTCGGAGTCAACATGGGGGCCGCGCTGGCCATCGTCACCGGCATGGCCTGGTTCGGGCTGTGGACGCAGACCTCGATGATCTGGACGGCCATCGGTGGAGCGGCAGCGACAGCGCTGCTGGTGTACGTGATGGGTTCGCTCGGGCGCGGAGGCGCCACGCCGCTGAAGCTGGCGCTGGCGGGTGCGGCGACATCGGCCACGCTCTCCTCCTTCATCAGCGCCGTCGTGCTTCCCCGCGGCGACATCGCGGGCAGCGTCCGGTCGTGGCAGATCGGCGGTGTCGGTGGAGCCACCTTCGACGGCATCTCCCCCGCCGTACCCTTCATCATCGTCGGCACGGTGATCTGTCTGGCCTCGGCACGAGCACTCGATCTGCTGGCGCTGGGTGACGAGCTCGCCGCCGGCCTGGGCGAACGTGTCGCCGTCGTCCGGGGGCTCGCGGCGCTCGGAGCCGTGATCCTGTGCGGTGCGATCACGGCGGTAGCGGGTCCGATCGCCTTCGTCGGGCTGGTCGTGCCCCACGTCTGCCGGCTCATGGTCGGCGTCAACCACGTCTGGCTGCTGCCGTTCTCCGCGGCCGTGGGTGCCGCACTGCTCACGGCCTCGGACATCGTCGGTCGCGTGGTGGCGCGTCCTGACGAGCTGGCGGTCGGCATCGTCACGGCGGTCATCGGAGCTCCCTTCTTCATCGCCGTCGTCCGGCGTCAGAAGGTCCGCGGCCTGTGACCGCCGTCAGCCGGGAGCCCCGTCAGACCCTCAACCCGGTGGCCCGCGAGCGGGGCAGTCGCAGGCGCCGCCGGATGCTGACGCTCACCGCACTGAGTGTGCTCGTCGCCCTGCTCGTCGCGGCATCGCTCATGCTGGGCAACACCTTCTACCCGCCGGGGGACGTCGCTCGCGTGCTGATGGGCCAAGAGGTCCCGGGCGCCTCCTTCACCGTGGGTCGCCTGCGCCTGCCGCGGGTCGCTCTGGCGGTCGTCGCCGGCATGTGCTTCGGACTCGGCGGCGTCACCTTCCAGACCATGCTGCGCAATCCGCTCGCCAGCCCCGACATCATCGGCATCAGCTCGGGAGCGAGCGCGGCGGCCGTCGTCGGGATCGTCTTCTGGTCCTTATCGGGCACGCTGCTCTCGGTGCTCGCGATCGTGGTGGCCCTGGGCGTCGCCCTGGCCATCTACCTCCTCTCCTTCCGCCGGGGCGTTCACGGCACACGCCTCATCCTGATCGGCATCGGCATCGCCGCGATGCTCGAGAGCGTCACCTCCTATGCCCTGAGCAAGGCGCCGCAGTGGGAGCTGCAGGAGGCGATGAGGTGGATCACCGGCAGCATCAACGGCACCCGGTGGAGTGCCGTGGTGCCGGTGGCGATCGCTCTGGCGGTCTTCGGCCCGATGCTCCTGGCTCAGGCGCGCAATCTGTCGCAGCTGCAGCTCGGCGACGAGACCGCGGCCGCCCTCGGCATCCGGGTCGAGCGCACGCGGCTGCTCCTGGTCACCGCCTCCGTGGGACTCATCGCCTTCGCGACGTCCGCCGCCGGGCCCATCGCCTTCGTCGCCTTCCTGTCGGGTCCGATCGCGGCACGCATCGTGCGACACGGCTCCCTGCTGGTGCCGGCGGCTCTCATCGGAGCCGTGCTGGTGCTCGCGGGCGATCTCGTCGGCCAGCTCGCCTTCGACACGCGCTATCCGGTGGGCGTGGTGACCGGCGCGCTGGGAGCGCCCTATCTGCTCTACCTCATCATCAGAGTCAATCGCACCGGCCGATCGCTGTGAGCGGATCGCCCGCTGCTTCTCGGCGGCGCGCGATTCAGTCCCCGGCGGGGCCGAAGGTCCAGGTCATGGTGATATCGGGGCCCGGAGCGTCGCTGGCGGCGGCGAGCTCACCGTCGAGGCTCGTGAACAGGACCCGCATCCACTGGAGCGGCTGGTAGTCGAGCAGCGGATCGCCGAGCGGCTCCCACTCCTCATCGCCCAGCGTCCACAGCTCGGCGGAGGTGGACTGGGGACCGACATCCACCCGCGCGTCGCTCGCACGGAATCCAGCGAGAAACCAGTCATCGCCGTTCCGGCCGACATCCATCACCGTGCCCGACCCCGGGAAGGCGGTGGGCTCGACGACCTCCTCGACGCCGTCGGCATCGATGGTGCGGATGCCGTAGATCGTCTCCTCATCGCCGCCGCTCTGCGTCAGCAGGAGGACGCCGTCCTCGCCATCGCGCAATCTGCTGATGGTCTCCCCTTCGGGGATCTCACCGATCGACTGCCACTGCAGCCCGGCGTCCTCGGCGTACCAGATCGTGTGCCCCTCGTCCCGTGCACCGGTGGTGGTGACGAAGCCGCGACCGGTCGAGGCGACCGAGAAGGGGATCTCACCCTCAGGGCCCGCAGCCTCCTCCCACTCGCAGGCCGACACCGTGCAGCGATGCAGGGTGATCGTGCCGAGCTGCGACGTGGTGACCAGAGCGGTGTCGGTGTCGCCGAGCCGCGCGACGGCGGCGTCAGCGGTCATGATCGCGCTGGGGCCTTCGGCCGGGCTGATCTCATTGCTGCGCAGTGCGACCGGGAGGGTCATCGGGTCGCCGCCCTCGAGCCGGCCCTCGGAGGTGAGATCGGTACCCGTCCAGGTCAGCGGGCTCTCGGTCGTCTCCTTGTCATCCTGGTCCACACGCTTCGACTCGAAGGCCACGGCGATCCACGGCGCGCCCTCCCCGCCCGGCAGTGACGCGATTGCGGCCGGATCAGCGGTCGCAGGAGCGGCCAGAGCCGTGTCGAGACGGGTGCCACGCACACGTTCGATATTCGGCCGCGGCGAATCCACCACCAGAGTCTCGCCATCCCAGGAGAGCCGCACCGGGGTCGTCCCATCGCTCCACCATTCGGGGTGGGCGTAACCAGGGACCTCGTGGGGGCTCACCGATGTGAGCGTGGCGACGAATGCGGCATCGTCATCGTCATCCGCTCGCTCCAGGGACCACCAGATCAGTCCGGCCACGAGTGCCACCACGACGACTGCCAGACCCACCAGCATCCCGCGACGCCTCATCATGACCCCCGTTCGACGACGCTCACGAGTGTAGGCGAGTCGACGGCGAGGAGCCGATCCGTCTGCGGTCGACCCCGCGAGCCACGTCGACCTACCCCACCGCGCGAGAGCCGGTGACGGGATCCCTGGACTGCGCGCTCCGCGCGGGAGGGGGGCCCGACTCGATCCCCGACACCGGGAAGAGCGCGCTGCGCGCGAGAGCCGGTGACGGGATCCCTGGACTGCGCGCTCCGCGCGGGAGAGGGGCCCGACTCGATCCCCGACACCGGGGAGAGCCGGCTTCGCCGGGAGAGCCGGTGACGGGAATCGAACCCGCGTATCTTGCTTGGGAAGCAAGCGCTCTGCCATTGAGCTACACCGGCAACGCCCCTGACTATAGCGCCCCACGCGACCGCGCCACGCTACGGTGGCGCCATGCCTCTCGTGTTGCTGGAAGCCGACGGCCCGATCCGCACCATCACCCTCAACGCCCCCGAACGGCTCAATGCCCTCGACATGCCGCTGCTGGACGAGCTGCGCGATGCGATCGCCGCCGTCGCCGCCGATCCCGATGCTCAAGCCCTCGTCGTCACCGGCGAAGGCAAGGCCTTCTGCTCCGGCGCCAATGTCGACAGTCTGTTCGGCGACACCAGCCGGCCGACCGAGCGGCTGCGCGAGCACCTCATGCACGTCTACGGCTCGTTCCTCGGGCTGCGTGGTCTGACCATCCCCACCATCGCCGCCGTCCAGGGCGCTGCCGTGGGCGCCGGCCTCAACATCGCCCTGTGCTGCGATGTCATCATCGCCGGGCCCCTCGCCGGCTTCGGCCCCACCTTCTCGAATATCGGCCTACACCCCGGCGGCGGCTGCACCTGGATGCTGACCCAGCGCATCGGCTCGGCCAATACCGCCGCCGCCCTCTACGCCGGCGACATCATCGACGCCGAGCGGGCACTGCGCCTCGGCCTCGCCCAGGAGCTCGTCGAGGATCCCCGAGGACGGGCCCGCGAGCTCGCCGAGCGCTACACCTCGCGCAATGCCGACCTCATGGGCGATATCAAGCGCTCGGTCCAGATCGCCGCCACCGGCGACCTCAACGAATCCCTCGACTTCGAGTCGTGGGCGCAGGCCGAGTCCCTCGCCAGCGACGAGTTCTCCGCCTTCGCCGCGAAGTTCCGCCGCTGACCCGCCCGCGCCACGGGACATGTGCTCACGGGGTCGCTCCCGCTGCCGCGGACGCACATCTTCCGTCGTTCCCGGGCGACACCGGGGTCAGACCGAAGCGTGGGCATCGGCGACGGCCCGCGCCTCGTCCCGCAGCGCCTGGACCACGAACCGCACCGAGGGGCGCTCCAGACGGTCGGGCCGCAGGACCGCGGCGATCTCCCGCTTCGCCCGGATGCCGACCAGCGGCCGTGTCACCAGCCCGTTCCCGTGCTCACGCGTCGTGAAGCGCGGGAGGATCGCTATGCCGTGCCCGCCCGCCACCAGCGCCTCGACGATCCCGTTGTCGACGATCCGCTGAGCGATGTGCAGCGGCTCACCGGTCACGGCCACGATCCGCGTCAGTACATCGTCGAAGGGATAGCCGTTCGGAACGCCGATCCACGTCTCCCCCGCCACATCGCGCGGCGACAGCGTCGCCTTCCGCGCGAGCCGATGGTCCTCCGGCAGTGCGACATCGAGGGGCTCGCTCATCAGCGGCACCACCTGGAGGCCCCGGTCGTGCCAGGTCTCGTGGGCGCTCGGAGAGTCGGCCACCACCACGTCGTAGTCGGGCACCAGGTCGGCCATGTCCTCGAGATGGGACAGGTCGGCGTCATGGCACGCCAGTCGGACACTCGGCTCGGCCTCCATCCGGCGCAGCACACCGGGCAGCAGCATCTCGCCTCCGGTCGGGAAGGTGGTCAGCAGCACGTCGCCCGCCGGCCGGGACATGTAGTCGTGCCACTTCGCCTCGGCACGCTCGATCGCGACCGCGATCTCGGTCGCCGTTCGCGCCAGCGCGCGTCCCGCCGAGGTGAGCGCAACGCCCCGCCCCGCCGGCTCGACGAGCTGAAATCCCGCCTCGCGTTCGAGTGATTTCAGCTGCTGCGAAATGGCCGATGGAGTGACATTCATCTCATCGGCGACCGCCGCCACCGAACCCCGCTCCGCCAATTCCCGCAGAATCCCAAGGCGTCGCACATCCATGTAGTAAAACTACACGTTGAATGAAGTTCACTGAGATTGTTCTTGGCAATGGACACCGACATCATGGACAGCAGACCGATTCGAACGAAGGGAGCCTCCATGATCGCCATCTCCGCATTGGCCGCCATCACGCTCGCCGTGGGGGTCACCCGCACGGTGCAACTCGTCCGCACCGACGGCTACCGTCGCGTGCCCGCGCGTTGGCAGTGACCACCCGCTGCCAACCCGAAGGCCCCAGCTCTCCCCCGAGGAGCTGGGGCCTTCCTCTTTTTCGGCGAACTCACCCGCACCCCGCACTTGAGTTGGTAAGTTACTCGCGAGATACTTATGTTACCCGGCAGTAGTTCCGAGTCCGTCGGGCCACCCCATCTCGTGCAAAGGACGATGGCATGAGCCACTACAAGAGCAATCTCCGCGATGTCGAGTTCAACCTCTTCGAACTCTTCGACCGAAGCTCGGTGCTGGGCACCGGCCCCTTCGCCGAGGTCGACACCGACACGGCCAAGAGCATCCTCGCGGAGGTCGAGCGCCTCGCACGTGAGGACCTCGCCGCCTCCTTCGCCGACGCCGACCGCAACCCCCCGGTCTACGACCCGGATGCCAAGACCGTCTCCATGAATCCCGAGTTCGCCAAGAGCTACCAGGCCTGGATGGACTCGGAGTGGTGGCGCCTCCAGCTGCCCGAGGAGCTCGGTGGCCAGCCCGCCCCCTCCTCGCTCATCTGGTCCCTCGGCGAGTTCATCCTCGGTTCGAATCCCCCCATCTGGATGTACGGAGCGGGCCCGGCCTTCGCGCGCATCGTGTGGGAGAACGGCACCGAGCGTCACAAGAAGATCGCCGAGCACATCATCGAGCGTCGCTGGGGCACCACGATGGTGCTGACCGAGCCCGATGCCGGCTCGGACGTGGGCGCCGGTCGCACCAAGGCCTTCGCCAATGAGGACGGCACCTGGCGCATCGAAGGCGTCAAGCGCTTCATCACCTCCGCCGAGCACGACATGAGCGAGAACATCATGCACCTCGTCCTCGCCCGCCCCCAGGGCGTCGAGGGCGTCGGCGGCCCCGGCACCAAGGGCCTGAGCCTCTTCCTCGTTCCCAAGCTCCACTTCGACCTCGAGACG
>JAEZEJ010000070.1 GCA_023417775.1 Actinomycetes bacterium
GCCACCGCCCCTTCGTGCTGTCCGTGCGGACCAGCGACGTCACACGACGGTAGCGCCGCCGTCACCTGATGGCGAGATCCTGGCAGCCCCGGGGGCTGACCCGCCTCGCCGAGGCGGGAAGCGGACACCTGTGGACCGTTGACAGATACGCGATGCTGTGTAGCATATACCGCATCCACTATGCGATCGTGATCATTGGTCGTGGCTGGAATCTCGGGCAGGACTGTGGGGCAACGGCCCCGCGAGATGAACCGTCAGTTGGACTCACGAAGAGGATGAGGGCGTATGCGTCGAAGCATGAAGGCCGTCGGTATCGGAGTTGCGTTAGCTCTGTTCGCCGGATGCGGTGGCACTGACGGCGGAGGAGAGTCCGATGCCGAGCGGGTCGACGGCGGCGAGGTCTCCATCGCCCTGCCGACCACCGAGTCGTTCGACATGAACTCGCTCGATCCCAATGTCGGCGGCAACAAGATCTACGCCCACACGATCAGCATGACGATGTTCGATCAGCTCGTCTCCCAGGAACCCGACAGCGGCGAGATCATGCCGTGGATCGCCGAATCGTGGGAGGTGAGCGATGACGGCCTGGAGTACACCTTCCATCTGCGCGATGACGTGACCTTCTGGGACGGCGAGCCGCTCACCGCCGACGATGTCACCTTCACCTTCGAACGGGTGGTGGACCCCCAGTACATGCCGGAGAGCGCCTTCGCGGCCGCGAGCATGTCGGCCTTCGAGTCCGCCGAGGCGGTCGACGACCAGACGGTCGTGGTCCGGCTCAAGCAGCCCCAGGCCGCCTTCCTGGCCAATCTCGCCCGCAACTTCCTGTCGATCGTGCCGAAGCACTACATCGAGGAGGTCGGAGACGAGGGATTCGCCGAGGAGCCGATGGGGAGCGGGCCCTTCACCTTCGTGGAGTGGCAGCGCGACAAGCACCTCACCGTCGAGCGCAATCCCGACTACACCTGGGGCCCGCCCTTCACCGAGACGGCAGGTTCGGCTCCCTCGGTCGAGCGCCTCACCTTCACCTACGTCCCCGAGGACTCGACGCGGACCGCGGCCCTGCAGTCGGGCCAGGTGAACGCCATCATGGGCGTCCCGCCGCTGTCGCAGGAGAGCTTCGAGAGCAACGACCAGTTCGAGGTCGTCGAGATCCAGAAGAACGGCCAGCCGGGCGGTCTGACCTTCGACACCTCATCTCCCGGTCCGGCCGGCGAGGTCGAGGTCCGCCAGGCCATCTCCCTGGCGATCGACCGGGAGGCCCTCAACTCGGCCGTCTACGACGGCAAGCACCAGCCCGCCTACTCGCTGCTGGAGGAGAGCATGGGCGACTGGGTCAACGACGACGCCCGATTCCCGGAGTTCGACCCGGAGGCGGCCGCCGAACTGCTGGACGAGGCCGGTTGGCAGGAGGGCCCCGGCGGCATCCGGTCCAAGGACGGCGTGGAGCTCAGCCTGGATGCGACGACCTCCACTCAGATGCAGCGGACCATGACGCTGATCCAGTCCCAGCTGAAGGATATCGGGATCGAGCTCAATGTCGACGTGGTCTCACCGGCCGAGGCGAGCGCGGTCATCCAGGGCGAGGGTAACTACGAGCTGGCCTGGGGCAACCCGATCGGTTGGACCAATGGCATGCCCGACCTGCTCTATTCGCTCTACCATTCGCGGTTCATCCCGCCGAACGGCACCAGCAACGAGACCCGCACGAATATCCCCGAGGTGGACAGCCTGCTCGAGTCGGCCGTGCAGTCCCTCGACGACGACCAGCGGCGTGAGGACTTCGACCAGGTGCAGTCCATCGTGGGCGACTACGTCTCCTATCTGCCGCTCCTGTCGTTCAACGCGAACATCGCCGTCGCATCGGGAGTCCACGGGATCATGCCGGAGCGTCGCGGTACCTATGTCTACTTCCACGACGTCTGGGTGAGCGAGAACCTCCAGAAGAGCTGGCCAGGCAACTGAGCCGCCGGCTGCCCTGACGTCCCCTCCACCGCGAGCGATAGGGAATCCATGCCTCTCATGCGCTTCTTCGGTGCCCGCCTCGTGTCGGTCATCCCCGTGATGCTCGGCGTCTCCCTGCTCACCTTCGGGCTGCTGTACCTGATGCCCGGCGACCCGGTGCTGCTGCTGGTCAGCGGCGTCGAGGGCGACGTGGCCTCCGAGCAGATCCAGCAGGTCCGTGAGGAGTTCGGCCTCAACGACCCGCTGCCGATGCAGTATGTGAGCTTCGTCGGAGCCGCGCTGACCGGAGACCTGGGACGCTCCATCCACCAGGGACGCGAGGTGACGGGTCTCATCCTGGAGGCTCTGCCGAACACCCTGGAGCTGACGGGGATGGCGCTGCTCATCGCGGCCGTGGTGGGGATCGGCACCGGCGTCATCGCCAGCCTCTTCCACGGCCGCTGGCCGGACCGGATGAGCATGTTCGGCTCGCTGCTGTGGTTGTCCATGCCGGAGTTCTGGATGGCGATCGTCGCGATCATGGTGTTCGCCAGCTGGCTCGGGTGGTTCCCGGTCTTCGGGGCCGGCGGCATCGAGTTCCTGATCCTGCCGGCGACGATCCTCGGATTGCGCTCGGCCGCCGCCATCGCGCGGCTGACCCGGTCGAGCATGCTCGAGGTCACGCACGCGCAGTACATCATGACCGCGCGGGCCCGCGGCATCGGCGAGCCGACGATCCTCTGGGTGCATGCGCTGCGCAATGCGATCATCCCGATCGTCACGCTGCTCGGTCTCCAGCTGGGCTATCTGCTGGGCAGCACGGTCGTCGTCGAGGTGGTCTTCTCCAGACCCGGTGTCGGATCCCTGTTGATCGATGCGGTGCTGGACAAGGACGTCCCCGTCATCCGGGGCACGGTCCTCTTCCTCGCCGTCATCTACGTCGTGGTCAATCTGATCGTCGACGCCGCCTATGGACTGCTGGATCCGAGGATCAGGGAGGCAGCATGAGTACCTCCGGTGAGCGGACGCTGTCCGAGCAGTCCGAGGCCGCGGCGGTCGCCGGCGGCGACGCGGTGGAGCCCACGGTGGTCGCCCGCGGTGCGCGGGAACGACGCCGGGACATCTGGCGCCAGGTGAAGAGATTCTTCGCCGATCCCATGGCCTTCGTCGCGGGCCTGGTCATCCTCCTGCTGGTGGTCGCGGCCGCTCTGGGGCCCTGGATCGCTCCCTACGATCCCGCCGCGACCGATGCGGCGGCGAGTCTCCAGGGGCCGTCGGGTGCGCACTGGCTCGGCACCGACCAGCTGGGACGGGACATCTTCAGCCGCATCCTCTCCGGGGCGCGTCTGACCCTGTTCGTGTCGGTGGGCGCCGTGGGCCTCGCCGTGCTCGTCGGCTGCACCGTCGGTCTGGTCGCCGGATTCGTCCGCAGCTGGTCCGATGCGGTGCTGATGAGATTGATGGACATCCTGCTGGCCTTCCCGGGCTTGATCCTCGCGATCGTGATGGCGGCGCTGCTGGGGCCGGGGATCGCCACGGTGATCATCGCCGTCGGAGTCTCGGGCACGCCGACCTTCGCCCGTGTGACGCGCGCCGCGACGATGCGCGCCGCCGTCGAGGAGTATGTGCTGGCCGCCCGTGCGGTGGGATGCAGCCGCACACGCCTGCTGCTGCGCCACATCACCCCCAACATCCTCGGGCCCGTGGTCGTCCTGGCGACGCTCTATCTCGCCTATGCCGTCCTGACGGCCGCCGCGTTGAGCTTCCTGGGGGTCGGGGTCAAGCCTCCGGCAGCCGAGTGGGGGGCGATGGTCAACGAGGGCCGCGACCTGCTGGCCGTCGGCTGGTGGGTGAGCCTCTTCCCCGGCGTGGCCATCGTGCTGTTCGTCCTCGCCGTCAACATCCTCGGTGACCGCCTCCGCGACGTCCTCGACGTCGCCTCCGGGGCCGATGAAGTACAAGGAGTCGAGAAATGACGAGCACGATCAGCACGCCACCGGTCCAGGAGGACAACGAGTTCCTCCTCTCCGTCCAGGACCTGCAGGCCGAATTCCGGATCGGCGGCAACCGATGGGTCCCGGTCACGCATGACGTGTCGCTGTCGGTGCGCCGCGGCGAGGTGCTGGGGGTGGTCGGAGAGTCCGGATCGGGCAAGAGCGTCAGCATGGCATCGGTTCTCGGGCTGATGCCATACCAGGGAGGGCGCGTGGCCCACGGCCGGGCGCTCTTCGACGGCCGGGACCTGCTGACCCTCAAGGAACGGGAACTGCGGCAGATCCGGGGAAGCAAGATCGGGGTGATCTTCCAGGATCCGATGACCTCGCTCAATCCGGTCCGGTCCATACAGCGGCAGATGGTCGAGACCCTCCGCGCCCATACCTCCCTCAGCACGGCTGAGGCCAAGGAGCGAGCGCTGGAGCTGTTGCGCCTCGTCCGCATCCCCGACGCCGCCCGTCGTCTGCGCGCGTACCCCCATGAGCTCTCCGGCGGCATGCGGCAACGCGTCATGATCGCCATCGCGCTGTCCTGCGAGCCCGAGCTCATCATCGCCGACGAGCCGACGACAGCGCTCGATGTCACGGTGCAGGCCGATGTGCTCGCCCTCCTGCGCCAGCGCACCCGGGAGCGCGGTGTCTCGGTGGTGATCATCAGCCACGACGTGGGGGTCATCGCCTCCCTGGCCGATCGGATCGCGGTGATGTACGCCGGCCGCGTGGTGGAGTCGGGCCCCGCCCGAGAGGTGCTCGGCCACCCTCAGCACCCGTACACGCTCGGTCTGCTCGAGTCGATCCCGGGTGTCAAGGGACCGCGGACCGAGCGGCTTCCGTCGATTCCGGGGCTGCCACCGCGTCCCGGCGGTGACGAGGCGGGCTGTCCGTTCCGGAGCCGGTGCCGGTTCGCCGTCTCGCATTGCGCGACCGAGCGACCGGCTCTGGCGTACGTCGCCGGGGAGCCTGAGCACCAGGCGGCCTGCCACTTCGCGATCTCCGAGGACGGGCGGGCCGTGCAGCGAGAGGACGTGGTGGGCGATGAGTGAGTATCCGGGTCAGGCGCCGGCGGTCGCGGAGCACTGGACGGAGGGGTCCCTCCTGCCGTCGCCGTTGCTCAGCTGCCACGATCTCGAGAAGCGATACGGTCGCGGCGCGCAGGCGGTTCAGGCCGTCGCAGGAGTGTCGCTGGGCGTCATGGAGGGGGAGACCCTCGGCTTGGTGGGCGAGTCGGGCTGCGGCAAGAGCACCCTCGCTCGGACGCTGTTGCGCCTGGAGTCTCCGACCGCCGGCACCATCCGGTTCGCGGGGGACGATCTCACCGGCCTGAAGGGCCGGCGGCTCCGCACCGCGCGCCGGGACTTCCAGATCATCCTGCAGGACCCCTATACGAGTCTCAATCCGCGCATGACCGTCTCGCAGACGGTCCTCGAGCCGCTGATCGTGCACGGGATCGGCGATCGGGCGGGCCGCCGCGCTCAGGTCGCCGAGCTCCTGGAGCGCGTCGGGCTCAATCCCGCCTTCGGCAAGCGCTTCCCGCATGAGCTGTCGGGTGGGCAGCGCCAGCGAGTCGGGATCGCGCGGGCACTCGCGCTCAAGCCGCGGTTCATCGTCTGCGACGAGGCGGTCTCCGCGCTCGACGTCAGTATCCAGGCGCAGGTGCTCAATCTGCTGGCGGATCTGCGCGACAGCATGGGGCTGACCTATCTCTTCGTCTCCCACAATCTCGGCGTGGTGCGGCATATCGCCGATCGGGTGGCGGTCATGTATCTGGGCAAGATCGTCGAGGTGGCCCGGAGCGAGGAGTTCTTCGAGGCTCCCCGGCATCCGTACTCGCAGCTGCTCTTGTCGGCGGTGCTGGAGCCCGATCCCGATATCGAGCCGCCGGAGTCCGAGTTCGGAGGAGAGGCGCCGAGTCCCTCATCGCCCCCGTCGGGCTGCCGCTTCCGTACGCGCTGTCCCTTCGCGAGGGACCTGTGCGCCGCGGAGGAGCCGGAGCTGCGCTCCATCGGCGGGTCGCGAGCCGTGGCCTGCCACTTCTGGGACGAGATCGCCGCGGGGCGAGCCGAACCGACGGGCCGTCGAATCGTCGACGGCCCCCAACGAGAGAACGGAGTCGACCGTGGATGACGTGCTGCGTCGAGAGGTGAGCACCTTCGAGGGTGCCGTGCCCCTGGGAACCCTGCCGCCGGTGGGTCAGGTCCCCGACACGATGACCGCCCTCGTCGTGCGCCAGGACCGCTTCGGCTCGCCGACCTCGGCCTTCGTGGTGGAGGAGGACGTCCCGGTGCCGAGGATCGGTCCGGGCGAGGTGCTGATCGCCGTGATGGCGGCGGGCGTCAACTACAACAATGTCTGGGCCGCCCGCGGCTACCCCGTCGATGTGATCGCCCTGCGCCAGCGTGCCGGTGAACCCGAGGACTTCCACATCGGCGGCTCCGACGCCTCCGGCATCGTCTACGCCGTCGGCGAAGGAGTCGACGACATCGCGGTCGGCAGCGAGGTCATCATCCACCCGGGCTACTGGGATGCCGACGATCCGTGGATCGCCGCCGGCAAGGATCCGATGATCGCCCCGTCCGCGCGGATCTGGGGCTACGACACCAATTACGGCTCCTTCGCCCAGTTCGCCCGGGTCCAGGCCCACCAGGTGCTGCCCAAGGCCGAGCATCTCTCCTGGGCCGAGGCGGCCGCACCGACCCTCGTCGGCACGACCGCCTATCGGATGCTGCACGGATGGGCGGGCAATGAGATCGCCCAGGACGATGTCGTGCTGGTGTGGGGCGGCTCGGGAGGCCTCGGCACCCAGGCGATCCAGCTCGCCCGGTTGGCGGGTGCGCGTCCGGTGGCGGTCGTCTCCGATGACGAGCGCGGCGCCTACGCGGTCGAGCGCGGTGCCATCGGCTTCATCAACCGCAGCGACTACGACCACTGGGGGATCCCTCCGCGTGTCGACGATGCCGAGGGGCAGGCGGTCTGGCTGAAGTCGGCCCGGGCCTTCGGCAAGCGGATCTGGGAGATCGTGGGCGAGCGCAAGGATCCGGCCATCGTCTTCGAGCATCCGGGAGCCGCGACGGTGCCGACGAGCGTCATGGTGTGCGAGCCCGGCGGGATGGTCGTGATCTGCGCCGGCACCGCGGGCTTCGACGCGATGGTCGACCTGCGCTACCACTGGACGCGGCAGAAGCGCTTCCAAGGCAGCCACGGCACGAATGACCAGCAGGCGATCGCCTACAACGAGCTGGTCCGCGCCGGGCGGATCGATCCGTGCCTCGGGCGGACCGTCGCCTTCGACGAACTGCCGCGGGTGCACGAGCAGATGGGGCGTGGCGAGGACGTCTTCGGCAATGCGGTCGCCCTCGTCGGGGCCCGCGACACCACGACGACCTAGGCCCTTCCACCCGTGATTGACGCAGATCACACCAGCATCTAGTATACGGAATATCGTATGGAGGTTCGAAATGAAGGAGAACCCAGCGGCCTTCGTGCTCGCCGGAAGCCGTGGGCTCGGCTTCGCCAGCGCAGCCGCACTCTCGGCGGCCGGACACCCCGTGGCGATCTGCGGACGTTCGGCGGAAGGCCTCGATGAGGCCATCGCCGCACTACCCGAAGGGGTCCGGGCGATCGGTCTCTCGGCAGATGTCAGCGATGGCGCGGAGCTGGCGTCCGCGGTCAAGGAGGCGCGGAGCGAGCTGGGACCCATCGGGGTGCTGGTGGCCAATGCGGGAGGGCCGCCGCCCGGCAGCTTCGATGATCTGACCGATGACGAGTGGGATGTCGCCTACGACCTGACCCTGATGAGCTTCGTGCGGGCCGTGCGCCTCGTGCTCCCCGACATGCGGTCGCTGGGCGGCGGTCGCATCGTCCTGATCGCGTCCTCGAGCATCCGGCGTCCGATCGCCAATCTGACGCTGTCGAATGCCATGCGTCCGGCGTTGGCGGGATTGGCCAAGGATCTGGCCGTGACCTATGCGCCGGACAACATCACCGTGAACGTGGTGGCGCCGGGCCGGGTCGACACCGACCGGGTCCGTTCCCTCGACCTGGCCGCGGCCCAGCGGCGGGGTCTCGACGTAGCTGAGATCAGACGCGTCTCGGAGAGCTCGATCCCGATGGGTCGTTATGGCAAACCCGACGAATTCGGCGCGGTGGTGGGTTTCCTGGCCTCACCCGAGGCGAGCTACGTGACGGGGCAGTCGATCCTCGTCGACGGCGGGATGACCGCCTCGCTGCCCTGAGTCCGTCATCGAGATCGGCGCAGCGGATGCCGATCTCTGTAGTGCAACTGTGAGAACACCTGGAGGAGCGGGAATGACACGAATCAGGTCAGTGGAGGCGAGGACCGTAGCGGTCCCGTTGGCGAAGGCGACGGCGATGGCACGGCGTTCGGTGAATGTCCGGTACTACTCGCTCGTCCGAGTCACCGATGACGACGGACGGACCGGCATCGGCTTCTGCTACGCCGGCAACTTCGGCGGCTCGGTCGTCTCCCACGCCGTGCGCGAGCTCATCGCGCCGCTGGTGGTCGGCCAGCGAGCGGACCGGCACCGGGCGCTGTGGAACGAGGTCTATGCCGAGACGCTGCTGCACGGCAGGGCCGGATCGGTGTCCCGCGCCCTGAGCGCGGTCGACATCGCCCTGTGGGACCTGGCGGCGCGCACCGCCGACAAGCCCCTGTGGCAGTACCTCGGTGCCACCACGACCGAGGACAGCGTCCCCGCCTATGCCAGCGGCGGCTACTACCTCGATGGCAAGACCCCCGATGACCTGGCCGCCGAGATGCGGGGCTACGTCGACGCGGGCTTCGGGGCGGTCAAGCTCAAGGTCGGCCGGGTCGGTGTGACCCCTCAGCACGATGCCGAGCGGCTCGCGGCGGTCCGTGCCGCCGTGGGTCCGGAGGTCCGCGTCATGCTCGATGCCAATAACGCGTGGAGCGATGTGCCGACCGCGCTCGAGGCCCTCCGGCTGTTCGAGCCGTACGACCCCTTCTGGATCGAGGAGCCCTTCGGCCCGGACGACATCCGCAGCCACGCGATGCTCGCGCAGCGGACCCCCATCACCGTGGCCACCGGCGAGATCGAGTACGGACGCTGGAGGCACCTGGAACTGCTGGAGCGCGGTGGTGCCGCGATCCTGCAGACCGATGCGGCCGTCTGCGGAGGCATCACCGAGTTCCAGCGCATCGCCGACTCGGCGGCCTCGTTCGGCGTGACGATGTGCCCGCATTGGTTCCACGACCTGCACATCCACCTGGTGGCCTCGATCGCCAACGGTCAGTATGTCGAGTACTTCCCCGACGATCAGGTCCTCAACTTCCGTCGACTCGTGTCCCGTCAGCTCACCGTGCTGCCGGGAGGCCGCCTCGCCCTGCCGACGGAATCCGGCCTCGGATTCGACTTCCTGCCCGAGGTCGTCGAGGACGTCGCGACGGATCAGTGGTCCTGACGCCATGCGATTCGCGACCTTGAGGCTGGACGGCACCGAGCAGGCGGCGGTGCTGTGTCCCGGAGACCGCTGGGCGCCGCTGCATCATGTCGACTCCCGGCTGCGCGGGGACCTGCTCCGGCTGATCGCCGAGGAGCCGAGCCGCGAGGACCTGGCCGACCTCGCGCGGGCGGCCGCGTCGCTCGCGGGCGAACAGCTGGTGGAACGGGCGACGGCGGTCTACGCCGCGCCTTACCGGCCGACCGGCAAGATCTGGGGCATCGGCCTGAACTACCGTGACCATGCCGCCGACCTCAGCGCGGACAGCCCCACCCAGCCGGCGTCGTTCATGAAGGGCGCGCACACGGTCATCGGCCCGGGGGAGCCGATCGTGGTTCCCTCGCAGAGCGAGCGCACGACCTCCGAGGCCGAGCTCGGCCTGGTGATCGGCCGGCGCATCCGCGGCATCGATCGACGCGATGCGTTGGACAGCCTCTTCGGCTTCTGCGTCGTCCTCGACCAGACCGCCGAGGACATCCTGCAGCTCAATCCGCGGTATCTGACCAGGTCCAAGAACTTCGAGACCTTCTTCTCCTTCGGCCCGGAGATCGTGACCCCCGATGAGCTGATCGGGGAGGGCCGGCTCGGCGATATCGAGGTGGCCACGGTGCGCAATGGCGACATCATCCGGCGCAACACCGTCGACAATATGATGCACTCGCCCGAGGAGATCCTGCGGTTCCACGCCGACATGATGCCGTTCCTGCCCGGCGACCTCATCTCGACCGGCACGCCGGGTGCCGCGGTGATCGCACCGGGCGACCGGATGGAGGCCCGGGTCGATCATCTCGAGCCGCTGGTCAACGACGTGGTCGGAGCCGGAGAGCGCTCATGATCGTCCAGCCCGTGCCCGTCGCCACCCTCGATGTCGTGGCCGAGGTGCCGCCATCGCTGCAGGTGACCGATGGGCACGCGGGATGGCTCCGCGCGCGGCGGGGTGTGCCGGCGCCGCGGGCCTTCCTGGAGGGTCCGGTGCCCGCGCCGGACGGCGGTCTCTATCTCGTCGACGTCGCCTGGGGCCGGCTGCTCCACCTCTCCGCGGCCGGGGAGTTCAGCGTGCTGCTCGAATGCGGGGGAGAGCCGAACGGTCTGGCCCTCCGGTCCGACGGTTCTCTGCTGATCGCCGACTACCAGCAGGGCCTGCGGGTCGTGGACGACCCGACCGCCGCGACCCCTGAAGCGCGCGTCCTGGCCGATGCCGCGGTGCACGGCTTCATCGGGCTCAACGACGTGGTCGTGGATCGGCGCGGGGCCGCCTATGTCACCGATCAGGGCGACTCCGGACTCCACGATCCCTGCGGGAGCGTCCGGCGATGCGATGTCGATGGCCGCGTCTCGACGGTTATCGGCGGACTGCCGAGCCCCAATGGGCTCCTCGTGGACGAGGACGAGGACATGCTGTACGTCGCGATGACCCGCGACAACGCGATCTGGCGCGTGCCCCTGCACGGGGATGAGCCGGGGCGCGTCGGCCGGTTCATCCAGCTCTCGGGCGGCATCGGCCCCGATGGCATGGCCCGCGGCCCCCACGGGAGCTTCCTCGTCGCGCACCTGGGCCGCGGCATGGTGGCGGTCTACGACCGGACCGGCGCGCCCGCGATGGCCCTGCGGTCACCCCGCGGCCTGGCGGTCACCAATCTCTGCCTCCATCCAGATGGTCGCCTCTACGTGACCGAGTCCGAGAGCTCCTCGGTGCTCGGCCTGGAGGTGTCGAGGCTGACCGAGGTCCTCGAAGGGAGCGATCGATGACATCCATCCTCATCACCGGCCCGAACGGCCGGATGAACCAGGTGATCCGGCCGGCGCTCGCCGGAGAGTTCGAGCGGGTGGTGCTGTACTCGCGCAGCCCGGTCGACTCGCTGCACGCGGGCGAGAGCGTCGTCCTCGGCGAGTTGGACGATCTCGAACGGCTCACCGAGGCCATGGACGGCGTCGACGTCGTGGTCCACATGGCCGGCAAGGCCGACGAAGGCGAATGGGAGGAGATCCTGGCCTCCAATATCCATGGCACCTACTGCGTGCTGGAGGCCGCTCGCCGGGCGGGTGTGCGCCGCGTCGTCTACGCCAGCTCGCACCACATCACGGGCCTCTACCGCGCCGACGAACCGATAGGGCCCCAGGACCCCGTGCGTCCCGATTCCTACTACGGCGTGAGCAAGGCCTTCGGCGAGGCCCTCTGCCGGCTCTACCGCGACAAGTGGGGGACGGAGATCGTCTGCCTGCGCATCGGGGCGTTCCGACCCCGCCCCGAGGACACCCGGCACCTGAGCGTATGGCTCAGCGAGCCCGACGGCGTCCGGCTCCTGCGGGCGGCGATCCTCGCCGAGGGCGTCACCTTCGCGGTGGTCTACGGGGTCTCGGCCAATCGCCGCTCATGGTGGGATCCCGCCGTGGCGGAGGAGGCAATCGGCTATCGCCCGCTCGACGATGCCGAGGCCTGGGCCGACCGTGTCGAGGCCACCCCGGAGGGCCCCGCATCGATCTACCAGGGTGGCGTCTTCGCCGCCCCGGATTACCGCGGAGGGGTCTGGTAGCGCCGACCACCCGCCCGGGCGCCGCGCCAGACGGTGCTCTCGAACGACAACGTGAAGGGAACAGTATGTCCAGAAACCGCAGAGAACGATTCGATCGCGTGTTCGGCGGGACCTCACCGGTCCTCGGAATGATCCACCTCCAGGCACTGCCGGGATCTCCCGGCTTCGGAGGAAGCCTCGATGCCGTGATCGAGCACGCGCTGCGCGATGTCGCGACGATGGTCGACGGCGGTGTCGATGCCCTCATCGTCGAGAACCTGCACGATGCCCCCTACTACCCGGAGACGACCGAGCCGGAGACCGTCGCCGCGATGGCGGTGTGCGCGAGGGAGGTCGTCCGGCAGGCGGGCGTACCGGTGGGCATCAATGTGCTGCGGAACTCCTGGAAGGCCTCGCTCGGCGTCGCGGCCGCCTCGGGCGCGGACTTCATCCGCCTCAACATCCTGACCGATGCCATGGTGACCGATCAGGGCATCATCAACGGTGCGGCCCACCTGGTGACCCGCTATCGCCGGGCGATCGGCGCGGACGACGTGCTGATCATGGCCGATCTGCTCACCAAGCATGCGGCACCGCTGGTGGAGCGACCCGTCCCCGTCATCGCCGGCGACATGCTCGACCGCGGCGGTGCCGATGCCATCATCCTGGCCGGCGACGACTCCAGCATGCCCCCGAGCCTCTCGCGGGTCGAGATCATCAAGGAGGCCTTCCCCGATGCCCCGGTGGTGCTGGGAAGCGGCATGACGGCGGCCGTGGGAGAGGAGTACGCCCGGGTCGCGGACGGTGCGGTCTTCGGCTACGGCTCGAAGGACGAGTCCGATATGGCGCGGCCCGTGAGCGCCGAGCTGACCGGGGCCTTCGTCCGCGCCTGGGGCAGCGGGCGGTCCGCGCGGTGACGACGGGAACGCACGCATGACCAGGAAGGTCTTCGTCGACAGCGACACCGGGGTGGACGATGCCCTCGCGCTGATGCTGCTCGCGGCCGCCCCCGAGGTCGAGGTCATGGCCGTGGGCAGCGTGTTCGGCAACTGCCACGCGGACCGGGCTGCCGACAACGCGCGCTATGTCCTCGACACCTGTGCTCGCCCGGACATCCCGGTCTACCGGGGCAGCGACGCGCCGTTGGGGCAGGAGTTGCGGCTCTCGGGCGGCATCCACGGTGAGGACGGGTTCGGCAATACGGGCCTGCGCCCCGCCGAGCCGGTGCCGGGCGAGCCGGATGCGGTCTCCGTGCTGTCGGACCTCGTCGAACGTCATCCGGGGCAGATCCACTACCTGGCGCTGGGTCCGCTGACGAATCTCGCGCGGGCGCTGCAGCAGGATCCCCGCTTGATGGACCGGCTGGCGAGCGTCACGATCGTCGGGAGTCTGGGGCCGGCGCTGCACGGCGACACCGAGCCGTGGGCCGACCGGCGGTTCCGGATCTCGCGCGATCCCAATGTCGCCTTCGACTTCACCGCGGCGCGGATCGTGGCCGACACCCCCGGACCGGTGACCTGGTGCGGGCCCTATGTGACCCGGCAGTGTCTCGTGCCCGAGCAGTACTTCACCGGGATCGCGGAGCGTACGGGCCATGAGCCCGCGCGGCTCATCGCGCGGATCAGCGAGTACTACGCGGACTTCTACACGCGTTCCTATCCGCAGCCGGGCGGGGCACGGGTGATGGGCATCAACGACAGTCTCGCGGCCGCCTGCCTGCTGTACCCGGAGCTGATGCTGGGTGCGGTCGACCGGGTGATGGAGACCTTCGAGACGTCCGAGGGCGAGCGCTATCTCGCCGGCGTGCACGTGCGACCAGACGACCCCCGTCCGGTCCACCGCGTCGTGTTCGACGTCGACTTCGATGCCGTGATCTCGCTGGCCGGGGAGACGCTCGAGAGGCCGCTGCCATGGACCTGACCCGTCGACCCCGCGAGGTGCCTCGCGATCACCCGCACGATCCCATTCAACCGCCGGTCAACCGACCGGAACATCACGGAAAGGCCGAGCAACAGTGAGCGACTTCACCCATATCGACTACAGCGTCAAGAACCGAGTGGCGACGATCATGATCGACCGGGCGGAGGCGATGAACTCGATCACGCCCGAGCTCGAGGCGGAGCTGCACGCCGCACTCGACGTGGCCGACGCGGATCCGGAGGTCCAGGTGGCGATCCTGACCGGAGCCGGCACCACCGCCTTCAGCGCCGGTTACGACATCGGCTCGGAGGGCCCGGACGGCCGGCCCATGGATCCGACCAATAAGGCCGTCGGCGACTACATCAAGTTCTGGTGGAACAGCGACCGGGCGGCGGCCGACAAGCTGATGCACATCTGGAAGCTGGACATCCCGGTGATCGCCGCCGTCAACGGCTGGGCACTGGGCGGCGGCTTCTGGTATCAGCTGGCCTGCGACATCACCATCGCCGCCGACAACGCCGTGTTCGGCCAGCCGGAGGTGCGCCACATCTCCAATACGACCTTCCTGTTCGCCGCGCTGGCGGGCTGGAAGGCGGCGAACCGCTACGGCCTCACCGGCGATCACTTCGACGCCCAGGAGGCCTACCGTCTCGGGATCGTCAACGAGGTGGTCCCGGCGGACGAGCTGATGGCCACGACCCGCGCGCTCGCCGAGCGCATCGCCATGGTCCCGGCCGCCGCGATCCGGCTGAACAAGGCCATCACCATGATGGGCCTCGAATCGGCCGGGGTGGGCAGCGGGATGAAGCTCAACGCCGTTCTCTCGGCCATCGCGCACTCGTCGCACGGTCCCGAGCGGGAGGAGCTGTTCGATCAGCAGCGCAAGGACGGCATCCGCGGGTTCCTCAAGGCCCGCGACGACAAGTTCCGCCCCGAGCCCTTCGGGCCGAGGAGCCGATGAGGTCATCCGCCCGAGGGCAATGAATCTGACAGGAGTGAAGAGATGAAGAACATCACCGTCCCGATCATCGACATATCGCCGTTCGAAGGCGACGATCCCGCGGCCAGCCGCGCGGTCGAGACCGCCGTCAAGGATGCCTGCGAGAACATCGGATTCCTCGTGGTCGAGGGCCACGGCGTATCCACCGAGCTCATCGAGCGCATGCGCGCCGTCTCCCGGGCGTTCTTCGACCTGCCCGAGGAGGAGAAGCGACTCTCGGCCTCGGACCCAGGCAAGACGATGGGCTATGTCCCCCCGCTGAAGGAGAACCTCGCCGCCACGCGCGAGGAGGAGACACCGCCGGACCTCAAGGAGGTCTTCGACATCCGGCGCCCGGACACGCCCGAGGACGACTACTACACGCAGAACGAGATGGGACGGTACTTCTTCCGCCCGCTCACCTGGCCCGAGCGCCCGGAGTCCTTCCGCGAGACCTGGACCGAGTACTACCGGGCGATGGAGTCCCTGGCGAGCACGATGATGCGCATCTTCGCCGGGGCGCTGGACCTGCCGCACGACTACTTCGAGAAGACGATGGACCGCAGCGTCGACTACCTGCGGGCGATCAACTATCCCGCACAGGACACCGCGCCGCTGCCGGGTCAGCTGCGGGCCGGGGCACACACCGACTACGGGACGCTGACGCTGCTGCTCACCGAGGACGCCCCCGGTGGATTGCAGGTCCTGGACCACGAGGGCGAGTGGGTCGACGTCCCGCACATGAGCGGCGCCTATGTGGTCAACATCGGCGACATGATGTCCCACTGGACCAATAACCGGTGGGTGTCGACGGTGCACCGCGTGGTGAACCCCGCGGCGAACGTGCGCACCTCGGCACGGCGTCAGTCCATCCCGTTCTTCCAGAATCCGAACTACGACGCCGTCATCGAGGCGATCCCCACCTGTGTCCCCGAGGGCGAGCAGCCGCTGCACGAGCCCTTCGTCGCCGGCGAGTGGCTCCGGCGGAAGCAGGACAAGTCGCGTGTCGCGTGATCTCACCGCCGTGATGCGGCCGCGGGGCATCGCCGTCGTCGGTGCCTCGCGGCGGCGCAGCCGGGGCACGCTGGTGCTCGCCAATCTCCAGCGCTTCGGCTACGAGGGACGGCTGTTCGCGGTCAACCCCGGTTACGAGTCGATCGGCGAGATCCCGTGCGTCCCGTCGGTGGACGACCTGCCGGAGGACATCGACGTGGTCGTCGTGGCCGTCGCCGCGGATGCCTCGCTCGAGGTGATGCGCGATGTCGCCGCGGCGGGGATCACCGCCGCGGTCATGCTGGCCAGCGGCTTCGGCGATGGCGGCGTCGGCCGGCATCGCCGTGAGGAGCTGGAGAAGCTGGTGGACTCGTCTGGACTGCTGCTGGTGGGACCGAACTGCTACGGCCTCGCGGATTTCTCCGCGGGGATCGCCGCCTACTCCGGGTCGATCGTCGACCCCCTCGACCGCGGGGGAGTCGCCCTGATCATGCAGTCGGGCGCGCTGACCCACTCGATCACCGATTCCGCCCTCGGACGTGGTCTCGGCCTCTCGGCGCTGGTGACGACCGGCAATGAGATCGGGCTGGGCGTCGCCGACTACATCGAGTGGTACGCCGCCGACCCCGCGACGACCACCATCGGCGTCTTCCTCGAAGGGCTGCGCGATGCCGAGGCGTTCTCGCGTGCCTGCGAACGCGCGCGCGATGCCGGCAAGCCGGTGGTCGTCCTGGCGACCGGCAAGTCCGCCCGGAGCCGCGGCGCGGCGCTCGCGCACACGGGAGCGATCTCGGGCAGCGGGAGCGCTCTGGCCGGCCTGCTCCGCTCGATCGGCGCGGTGCAGGTCGATGACATGGACGAGTTCCGCGAGACGCTCCTGCTCTTCTCCGCCGCCCGCAGGCCGACCGCCGGTGGTACTGCTCTGCTCTCGATCTCCGGCGGGGGATCGGGCCTGCTGGCCGATCTCGCCGAGGATGTCGGGCTGGAGCTGCCGGACTTCACGGCGGAGACGTCGGCGGCTCTCAGCGCGGTCCTCCCCGATTTCGGCGTGGTCTCCAATCCGCTCGACGCCACGGGAACGGCCGCCGACGATGCCGAACTGCTCCACGATGTACTGGTGCGCTCGGGCCGGGATCCGTCGGTGGGCGCGGTCTGCTTCGTGTTGAATGTCGGCGCGGCGGGGGAGGCGCAACGTGGTCTCTATCGCCGCCAGGCCACCACCCTGGCGCGATTCGCCACCTCGACGGATGCCGTTCCGCTGGCCATGAGCCTCACGGCGGGACCCGTCGACCCGGTGGTGCGAGCGACCCTGGACGAGGCCGGCGTGCCGCTGCTGAGCGGCGCTCGGTCGTCGCTGGCCGCGATCGCCCGCTGGTCGTCCTGGCACGTGGACTCCCACCATCGGCCCCCGGGCCGTCGGGCCGTGCCGGAGCGACGCGGACTGCCCGGCGACCTCGGCGGCCGCTCGTCGCTGAGACAGCTGGCCGATGCCGGCGTGCGGGTGCCGCGCTTCGCGCTGGCCGACACCCCCGAGCGGGCCGGCGAGGTGGCTGACGAGGTCGGCTTCCCGTGCGTGCTCAAGATCGAGTCCGCCGACATCGCGCACAAGACCGACGTGGGCGGTGTGCGCGTGGGACTGAGCTCTCGGGACGAGGTCGTCCAGGCGACCGAGGAGATCCTGGCGGCCGCATCCTCGCAGGTTCCCGAGGCCGTGATCGACGGCGTACTCGTCCAGGAGATGGTCGCGGGGCCGGGGCTGGAGTGCCTCCTCGGCGTGGTGCGCGATCCCCAGGTGGGGCTCACCCTCTCGCTGGCTCCCGGCGGCGTCCTCGTCGAGCTGATCGGGGAGGTGCCCAGCTGGCCGCTCCCGCTCGGTCCGGAGGAGGTGGCGTGGTTGATCGACCACGGTCCGCTGGCGGTGCTGCTCGACGGGTATCGGGGCGGTCCGCGTTACGACCGAGCCGCGCTGATCGAGAACGTGGTCGCCTTCGCCGGTCTCGTCGCCGGCTATGGCGAACAGGTCGAGGCCGTCGAGGTCAATCCGCTGATCGTCTTGCCGGAGGGACGCGGGGCCATCGCGGTGGACTGTCTCATCGTGCCCCGCGACCGCGACGACACTGACTGAAGCGTCACGGGATCGGACGAGAGAGGGAGCCATGGAGACGGTGCACGAGGCGGTCGCAGCCGCGATCGCCGATCAGCCGGGCCCGGTGTTCGGGCTCATCGGCGATGCCAACATGCGGATCATCGATCGCTATGTCAATGAGCACGGCGGCCGATTCCTCGGTGCCGTCCATGAAGCGGGGGCTGTCGGGATGGCCGATGGCTGGTCCCGGATCTCCGGGCGCGTGGGCTTCGCCTCGCTGACCCACGGGCCGGGTCTGACCAATGCCCTGACGGCGCTCACCGAGGCGGTGCGTGCGCGCAGCTCGCTCGTGCTGCTCACGGGGTCGACGCCGGCGGGTGTGGACCACTTCCAGCGCTTCGACATCGAGGGCGTGGCCGACCTGGCCGGAGCCGGCTTCCTCCGGTTGGAGCCGCGGGGGTCCGCGCGGCATCTGATCGCGGAGGCGGCCGCTCTCACGCGCAGGAGCCGCCGTCCCGTCGTGGTGGACATTCCCGTCGACCTCCTCGATCAGCCCTCGACCGACGAGGACCCGGCGGACCCGATCGTGCTCGCGGAGTCGCCGACGGTCGATACCGGCCAGCTCGACCGTGTGCTCGGCATCCTCGCGACGGCTCGGCGCCCGGTCGTCCTGGCCGGGCGCGGGGCCGTGCTCTCGGGAGCCGGACCCGCGATCGCCGAGTTGGCGGACCTGATGTCCGCGCCGCTGGCCACGACGCTGCTGGCGAAGGGTCTGTTCGCCGGACATCCGGCAGAGCTCGGGGTGATGGGCACGCTGGGCTCCGATATCGCCACCGAGGTGATCAGCCGGGCCGACTGCATCATCGCCTTCGGCGCCGGTCTCAACCGGTTCACGACCGCCGGGGGCGGGCTCCTCGACGGCGCGACGGTCATCCGCTGCGATGACGACCCCGAGCGCCTCACCGGGTCGGGCGATGTCCCGATCCTCGCCGACGCCGCCCAGGCCGCGCGCCTCCTGCACGACACGCTGGCCGCCCACGAGATCGAGTTCTCCGGCTATCGCGACGAGAGGATGCTCGACCGGATCGCCGCCGACGATCCGCGCGCGGAGCTCGCCGATCGCGGCGGCGACGATCGCATCGACCTGCGATCGGCGATGCTCGAGCTCGACGACCTGCTGCCGGCCGATCGCCTGGTCGTGTCGGACACCGGTCGGTTCATCTACCCGACCTGGAAGTACCTCGCGGTGGGGCGGCCGGGGCACTTCGTGCACACCCTGAACTTCGCGTCGATCGGGCTCGGCCTGGCGACCGCGATCGGTGCCGCCGTCGCCGAACCGGAGCGGCTCACCGTGGCGGTCGTGGGCGATGGCGGGGGGCTGATGAGCATCCACGAGCTGGTCACCGCGGTGCGTCATCGCGTGCCGCTCGTCGTCCTCATCTGCAATGACGGCGCCTACGGGATGGAATACCGCTATCTCGACGATGCCGGCCTGGATCCATCGCTGTCCCTGCTGCCGGATGCCGACTTCACGCCCATCGCCGAGGCGATGGGCTGCGGCGCGGTCCGCATCACCTCGCTCGATGAGCTGGGTGCGGTCCCCGATCTGGTCGCCGACATGGATCGGCGGCCGCTGATCGTGGAGCTGATGACCGATCCGCGGCACGATCCCGGACGATGAGCCGTCATCGGCCCCAGGGCCGCGTCCCGGCGGGTCTCAGTCCGGGGTGTTGATCATGAACTGGGCCGCGTGCTGGGCATAGCCCCAGAAGCGGGCGTCGTGCTCGGCATCGAGACCGGCGGCGTCCAGACCGTCGCGGAAGTGCTTGAGCCAGCGGTCGCGGGCCTCGCTGTTCACCGCGAAGGGCGCATGCCGCATCCGCAGCCGAGGATGCCCGCGCTGCTCGGAATAGGTCGTGGGGCCGCCCCAGTACTGCTCGAGGAACATCGTGAACCGCTCGGCCGCCGGCCCGAGGTCCTTCTCGGGGTACATCGGCCGCAGCACCTCGTCCTCGGCGACCCCCGCGTAGAACACGGCGACGATGCGCTCGATGGTCGCCCGCCCGCCGATCGCCTCGTAGAAGTTCTCTTCGTCGTTCATCAGTAGCCTCCGGGCGGGACGATCGTGACGGGGATCTTGATGCCCGCGGAGTCGAAGCGGTGCTTGACCCGCTGGCGCATCACCCGCGCGACACCCCACTGCTCCAGCGGCGCGGTCTTGAGCACGACGCGCACGACGACGCCGTCCTTGTCGAAGCGCTCGACGCCCCACACCTCGGGAGGCTCGATGATGACGCCCTCGAAGGCCTTCTCGGCGTACATCTCGCTCGCCACGTCCTGCAGGATGCGCTGGGCCTCGTCGAGATCGGACTCATAGGCGACGGTGATGTCGAGCACCGTGCGAGCCCAGTTCTGGCTCGAGTTGCCCACGCGCAGGATCTCGCCGTTGCGGACGTACCACACGGTGCCGTCGACATCCCGGAGCCGGGTGACCCGCAGGCCGACCGACTCCACGGTCCCCGCCGCCTCGCCGAGGTCGACGACATCGCCGACGCCGTACTGGTCCTCCAGCATCATCGAGATGCCGGCGAGGAAGTCCTTGACCAGCGTCTGGGCGCCGAAGCCGAGCGCGACGCCGACGATGCCGGCGCTGGTCAGCAGGGGAGCGACGGGGATGCCGAAGCTCGCGAGGATGGTGACGACGGCGATCGTGAGGATGATGCCGGTGGCGATGCTCTTCAAGAGCGAGCCGGTCGCCTCCGCGCGTTGCCGGCGTCGCTGAGCGGCGGGCTCGCCGCGTTCGGCGATCTTGGCGCCGGTCTTGGTCTGGGCGATCGCATTGGGCATGGCCCCCTTGGCCGCCCGGCTGATGAGCCGGTCGATCAACCGGTTGACCACCCATCGGAGCACCAGTGCGAAGGCGATGATGATGACGGCCCGCAGCGGCACTTCGACGAAGCGATGGAACCAGGGCTCGTCGAGGAAGTCGAGGTCAGGCATGGCTACCAACGTACCGGCCGATACGATAAACCCATGAGTCTCGCCCGCGTCTTCACGACCCTCGTGGCCGCGGTGGCCGCCCTCCTCGTCGGCACCGCCGGACCCGCCGCCGCC
>JAEZEJ010000084.1 GCA_023417775.1 Actinomycetes bacterium
CGCGACGAGCAGGCCGGCGACCGCGCCCGCCCCGGCACCCGAGGCGACCCGGGACCACAGCGATGCCTCCGCGGAGGCGTCGATCCAGCGCCACCCCGCGCACCCGGCCACGAGGACCGGCACGACCATCAGCGCCACGACGAGATCCGGGAAGGGACCGGGCGACGGGATCAGGGCGAGCGGAGGGAAGGCCGGCAATGCGGCGACGTCGACTCCTGTCATCGCGACGCTCGTATCGGTGCCGAGGGCGAATCCCGGGCCGATGAGCGCGGCCGCCGCCCAGGCGACGATCGTCGGCAGCGAGACCAGGGACACCGCCGCGAGACCGATGCCACCCCCGAGTCCCGGGTCTAGGGCAGCCCACAGGTCGGCCGCGCGCCGGACGTGGAAGGCGCCGAGGACGGCGACGAGGAGCGCCGCATAGCCGAGGATGAGGGCGGCCGCCCTCATCCCCGCGCGCAGGGAAGGCAGCGCCGGAGCGGCCCACTCGGGGAGCCGGAAGGAGCCGGGCACCTTGACCGCGACGGCGAGGGCGGCGGCGACGCCCACCACGACGAAGGCGCCGAAGGCCGCCCGCACGAAGGAGGTGCCGACCGCTCCGGTCGAGGTCGCGGCCGACAGCGTCGCGGCGAGGACGCCCGCGCCCGCGCCGGTGACCGCGCCGAAGACGACCGCATCAGGTGTGTCGCTGTGCGCCTGCCGCGCGGCGGCCGCGGCGGCAATCGCTCCCGCGACGAGGACGCCGCCCAATGGCACCAGGGTGATCGAGGTGTCGCCGGCGTGCAGCCCGGCCCCGATCGCCACGAGCCACACCCGGACACCGGAACGCAGGGTCGTCCATCCGAGGTCCTGGGTCACCAGGGCGACGATGAGGATCGCGAGGACGACGGGAATCGCGACGGCGGCGACCGCCGTGAGCAGGGCGGGTCGCCAGGAGTCGGCAGCACGCATCCGCTCAGGCACCCGCCCATCCAACCTGTAAAGTTGCGATGTCGCAGCCTGCCACGCCGAGCCGCCTCCCACGGGTCGAGAACGGCCGGCCGCGTGCGCGAGGCGCCATCCGGCGTATCGCCCAGAACCGAGCCGAACCGAGCACGGGACCCGTCCGCGGATGCTCACAGGAGGCCGAGAGCCGATGACGCGCGTCGACGAGTTCGACAACTTCTACCGCGCCACCCGGCGACGGGTCGTGGCCACGACCTATGCCCTGTGCGGTGACCGCCAGGTGGCGCGAGAGGCCAGCATCGACGCCTACCAGCGGGCCTGGCGGTCCTGGGGGCGGCTGCGCGACAGCAATGACCCGGTCTCCTATGTGCGCGATCAGGCCGCCAAGCTGACCTCGTTCTCCCGCGGCGCCCATCCGCTGCGCCGGCGTCAGCAGGAGGACGGCGACACCGCGCTGCTCGGTGCGCTGCACGATCTCGACTACGACGAGCGCCGGATCGTGACACTGCTCACCGTGGCGGGCGTCGACCTCGACGACGCCACTCGCGAGATGCAGGTCGACGATGCCATCGGCATGGAGCTGGCGAGCAATGCGCTCACCGGCCTGGAATCGGCTCTCGGCCAGCCCCTGGAGCAGCTCGAGGGACGCCTGATGGCGCTACGCGACACCGTCGAGTCGCTGGAGCTCCCCGAGCCCGCGGCTCTGCGCAAGGCGGCGAGACAGGGCGGTCGCCGAGGTGCCGCGGCGCTGGTCGCCGTCTCGGTGCTGGCGGTGCTGGCCGGCGGATTCGTCGCCACCAATGGCGATGCGCTGGCCACGGTCGAGGGGCTGCCCTACCGCGAGAAGATGGGCGCGGAGCGTCCTGATGTCATCCTCGACGCCCACAATATCGACAAGGACGACCTCCTCTCCCTCGATCAGGTCGAGCGGCTCAACTCCGAGCAGGAGTGGAAGGTCGACGCCACCGAGACGGACACCGAGAACACCACCCCCTACTCGACGTGCCCCCCGACCCGTTTCGCCGATGACGACCCCCTCAAGGTCTTCGTCCGCGCCTACAGCACGAATCCCGCCGGCGAACGCGTCGCGCAGTCCATCGAGGTGTCCCGGAGCCAGGAGGCCTCACAGGAGGCCTACAAGACGCTGCGCGGCTGGTACGCGAACTGCGCCCATCCGCGCACCCGGCTGATCGATGCGTACACCGTGAAGCGGCCCTTCGGCGATTTCAAGATACTGCGCCTGCAGTCCTATCGCGATCCCGCACGCTTCATCAGCGTGGGGCTCGCGCAGTCGGGCACGGTCACCAGCACCCTCATCCACGAGGTCAACGGCGCGGAGCCGACCGATGTCGACGAGTTCGCCCGCACCCTGAACGACTCGATCGCGAAGGTGTGCGCCGACTCCGGGGGCGAGTGCACCAATGACATCACCGTCGAGCCGGCGCTGCCCCCGGCCACCGACCAGTACCCGTCCTTCCTCAGCGTCGTCGACATGCCTCCGCTGGGCTCGATCGACCGGGTGTGGGCGGCCGGTCCCGCCCAGGCACCGGAGGGCTTCAATCCCGCCGCGTCGCTCTGCGACAAGACCGACTTCAGCGGCGAGCAGTTCACCGATGTCGCGAGCCGGCTCATCGCCATCCCCGATGCCGATGACCTGCCGCCGGAGTTCGCCGTCGCCCAGACCAGCGCGCGGTTGGAGTCCGACGAGGCCGCGCAGCAGGTCCTGGAGGGCATCGCCGGCTCGGTCGACGGGTGCGGCGACAGCGAGCTCTCCGCGCAGATCGACGAGCGCGAGGACATCGACACCGGGGGCTTCGTCGGCGTCAGCTGGCGGCTGAGCTTCGAGACCGGTGAGGATGAGCGGGTCTTCTACCGCATGGGCGTCGTTCGCCGCGGTGCCCACCTCACGCAGGTGCTCGCGCCGCCGTCGGGCGACAACACCTTCACGGCCGAGGACTTCCGCGCCGTGATGGAGCGCGCCGGACAGCGCCTCGCCTATGCCGAATGATCAGAAATCGAGAAGTCCCTCGCTCGTCATCGCTCTAGGGTGAATCCACCAGCGTCTCCCCCGGGAGCGCACGAGACGAGGAGACACCATATCCGAGGACAGCTTCAGCGCGAGCGAACGTGCTGCCATGAAACAGCGCGCCGAGGAGCTGCGCGCCGCCAAGGGCGTCAAGGGCGCCGCCAAGAAGGCCAAGGAGCTCGACGCCTGTGTCGAGGCCATCGGCGCGCTCGACGGTCTCGACCGGCTCATCGCCGAGCGCTTCCACGTCGTGGTGACCGAGGAGGCTCCCGACCTCGACCCGAAGACCTGGTACGGCTTCCCGTCCTATGCCCGCGACGGCAAGGTGGTGACCTTCGTGCAGCCTGCCTCGAAGTTCGACACCCGATACACCTCCGTCGGCTTCAACGAGGATGCGCACCTCGACGACGGAGCGATGTGGGCGACCTCCTTCGCCGTGGTCGAGTGGACCGACGAGGTCGAGAGGACACTGCGCGAGCTCGTCCGCAAGGCCGCCTGACGCGGTCCCGTGGACACGACGAAGCCCCCGGGACCTGGTCCCGGGGGCTTCGTCGTGGGTGCTGAGATCAGAGGCTCCGCAGACCCTACTGCTCCTGGAGGATGGCTCGCATGAGCTCGGCCGTCTCGCTCGGCGTCTTGCCGACCTTGACGCCCGCGGCCTCGAGGGCCTCCTTCTTGGCCGCGGCCGTGCCGGACGAGCCCGACACGATCGCGCCCGCGTGGCCCATCGTCTTGCCCTCGGGGGCGGTGAAGCCCGCGACATAGCCGACGACCGGCTTGGTGACATTGGCCTTGATGTACTCGGCCGCCCGCTCCTCGGCGTCGCCGCCGATCTCGCCGATCATGACGATCGCCTTGGTGTCGGGATCGGCCTCGAAGGCCTCGAGGGCATCGATATGCGTGGTGCCGATGATCGGGTCACCGCCGATGCCGATGGCCGAGGTGAAGCCGAAGTCACGCAGCTCGAACATCATCTGGTAGGTCAGCGTGCCCGACTTGGAGACCAGGCCGATCGGGCCCTTGCCGGCGATGGTCGCGGGCGTGATGCCCGCGAGCGCCTCACCCGGCGTGATGATGCCCGGGCAGTTGGGGCCGATGATACGGGTCTGGGTGCCCTGCGAGTGCGCGAAGAACTCGGCGGTGTCCTGGACCGGGATGCCCTCGGTGATGACCACGAGCAGGCCGATGCCGGCGTCGATGGCCTCCATGGCCGCGTCCTTGGCGAACGCCGGGGGCACGAAGACGACCGAGACATCGGCTCCGGTCTCCTTCATCGCCTCGGCGACCGAGCCGAACACGGGGAGCTCGATATTCTGTCCGTCGGCGTCCACATGCGAGACGGTGGTGCCGGCCTTGCGGGCGTTGACACCGCCCACGATCGTGGTCCCGGCCTTCAGCATGAGGGCGGTGTGCTTGGTGCCCTCGCCGCCGGTGATGCCCTGGACGATGACCTTGGAGTCGGAATTGAGGTAGATCGACATGTCTGCTTCGTCCTTACGCGTTCGCGAGCTCGGCGGCCTTGTCGGCCGCACCGTCCATGGTGTCGACCTGGGTCACCAGCGGGTGGTTCAGTTCGTCGAGGATGGCACGGCCTTCATCGACCTTGTTGCCGTCCAGACGCACCACGAGCGGCTTGGTCGCGTTGTCGCCGAGCAGCTCCAGGGCGCCCTTGATGCCATTGGCCACCGCATCGCACGAGGTGATGCCGCCGAAGACGTTGACGAACACGCTCTTGACCTGCGGATCGCCCAGGATGACGTCCAGGCCGTTGGCCATGACCTCGGCCGAGGCGCCACCGCCGATGTCGAGGAAGTTGGCGGGCTTGACGTTGCCGTGGGCCTCACCGGCGTAGGCGACGACGTCGAGGGTGCTCATGACCAGACCGGCGCCATTGCCGATGATGCCGACCGCGCCGTCGAGCTTGACGTAGTTGAGGCCCTTCTCCTTGGCCTTCGCCTCGAGCGGGTCGGCCGCGGCCTTGTCCTCGAACTGAGCGTGGTCGGGGTGACGGAAGTCGGCATTCTCGTCCAGCGAGACCTTGCCGTCGAGGGCCTCGAGCTTGTCACCGGCCAGCCGCGCGAGCGGGTTGACCTCGACGAGCGTGGCGTCCTCCTCGACGAAGACCCTCCAGAGCGAGAGGATCGTGCCGACGGCCTGATCGACGAGCTCGATCGGGAAGCGTGCGTCCGCGACGATCTCGCGGGCCTTCTGCTCGTCCACGCCGGTGGTGGCGTCGACGGGGATCTGGCGCACCGCATCGGGGTTGGTCTTGGCGACCTCCTCGATCTCCACACCGCCCTCGACACTGGCGATCGTCAGGTAGCTGCGGTTGGAGCGATCGAGCAGGAAGGAGAAGTAGTACTCCTCGACGATCTCCGCGGCGGGCACGATCAGGACGCGGTTGACCGTCAGTCCCTTGATCTCCATGCCCAGGATGTTCGACGCATGCTCGCGCGCCTCCTCGGGCGTCTTGGCGAGCTTGACGCCACCGGCCTTGCCGCGGCCGCCGGCCTTGACCTGCGCCTTGACGACGACAGCGCCACCGATCTCCCGCGCCGCCGCCTCAGCCTCGTCGGCGGTGGTGACCACGGCACCGAGCGTGACCGGCACATCGTGCTTGGCGAAGAGCTCCTTCGCCTGGTACTCCATCAAATCCACGGTGACAACCGTCCTTCGTCGAGTCAGTGGCGCAACTACGCGGAGCTGGCAGGCGCCCTTCGAGCCGTGTCGACTTTATCGGGCCGAGCGCCCCCACGTGTCGGCGGGGCGGTCTTCCGGCCCGGAACTCCGGGGCATCAGCTCGTCGCGCGCACCTCGATGTCGGCTGCACCGGCCCGCTCGAGGGCCTCGGTCACCGGCTCCACGCCGGCCGGGTCGACCACCACGGCGGCCACATCTTCACCGATCGCCGCGGCCGCGAGCGCCTCCGCCGAGACCTGGGCCCCCAGGTAGACGACCTCCGCTCCGGCATCGCGCGCCCGCCGCGCGGCTGCCGCGATCGAGGGTTCGTCCGGTCCCAGGGCCCCGAGAAGCAGGCGTTCTGCGGTCATGAGGGCCACCCTGCCATGTGTGAGCGCCGCCACGAGGAGCCGGACGAATATTTATCACTTCGGCTGAGAAGTTGAAAGCACCAACCATCCATGCGCTAACCTCGATGGAGTTTGCCCGCCAACGTTACGGAGTTTGTGTGAAGCCGACAGCGCCTCGCCGCATCGGGGATCAGCAGACCCCACGCGGCGGCAAGCGAGTCGCCCCGAAGTCCAAGCGGTCGTTGAACCTTCGCGTGACCCCCGCCATCGCCGGCCTGGTGGCCGTCGCCTCGGCGGGCGTGGGCACCGTGGCCGCGGGCGGTCTGACCGACCAGGGAGCGCTCTCGGCGGGCCAGTACCAGAGCATCAACCAGTCCTATATCGGCGGAGCCGATCTGGGCGGGACCAATGGCACCGATATCAGCCGCAACTTCGATCGCCAGCGCTATGAGGAGCAGCGTTCCGATCAGCAGGAGCAGCTGGCCGTCATCGCCGAGCAGCGCGATGTCGTCGAGCAGAATGTCGAGTCCTATTCCGCGGAGGTCGCCAATCAGTGGGTCGTCCCGGTGGCGGGCTACCGGTTGACGGCGCGCTTCGGCCAGTCCAGCGGACTGTGGTCCAGCGGCAGCCACACCGGCCTCGACCTGGCTGGCCCCTCCGGCTCCACGATCATCGCGGCGGCCAGCGGCACGGTGAAGTCGGCCGGCTATGAGGGCGCCTACGGCAACAAGACCGTCATCGTGCTCGACGACGGCACCGAGACCGAGATGTGGTACGCCCACCAGAGCCGCATCACCGTCGAGGCGGGCCAGACCGTCCGCGCCGGCGATGTCATCGGCTACACCGGCTCGACGGGCAATGTGACCGGCCCCCATCTGCACCTCGAGGTGCGCCCCGGTGGCGGAGACCCGGTCGATCCGATGACCGTCTTCAGCGACCACAGCGTCTCGCTCTGATCCATCCCGCGGGCCGGTCCCACTAGCCGCTCCCTCGTCAGCCCGACCGGGAGCGAAGGGTGACGACACCGGGGCCGATGAGTTCCTCAGCGGCTCCCGGGCGTCCGACGAGCGCCATCAGGACCGCCTCGCCCGGGCCACGGGCCTCCGGCCCGCGCCCCCACTCCCAGTCGAGGTCCTCAGCCACCAGCCGCACGCCCCGTGCGTGCCAGGCGCCGCGCAGAGGCGGTGCCAGAATCGCGAAAGACAGGACGCACCGAAGTCGTTCCGGAGGGATCGTCCGCACGAGACCGAGCGGACGACGGATGTCCTGGTGATGGATCAGGCCGTCCGCGAGGCCTACCCTCCCGCCGAACCGCGAGGTGGCTCCCCGCGGCTCGAGATGCTCACGCAGGAAGGCGATCGACTCGCGCGGGCTCATCCCCCGATACTCCTCGAGGGCGACATCGTTCAGGCGCCCGAAAGAGTATCCCGCGCGCCGCCAACGTCGCAGCAGATCCCGTGTTCCGTGCTCCTCGTAACTGATCATGTGAACCACGACATCGCGCACGGACCACCCGCTGCAGAGACTCGGCGATGACCACTGCTCAGGTGTCAGCGTCTCCAGCAGATCGGCGAGGTCGGCCCGCTCGCAGCTGGCCGTCTCCAGCACGTCCATCGGCTCACCCTGCCAGGTCGACCGCGGCCCGGCCGGGGTTCGCAGGAATCAGATGCTGACGTAGTCCGGATGCTTGGGATCGAGGGTGTCGCCGCTCGATGTCCCGGTGAGCCGGCGCTTGACCCACGGACCGGCATACTCGCGGGCCCAGTCCACATTCGCGGCGCGACGCTCCGTCCGCGACAGAGGCGGGTGTTCCGCGAGCGGCAGCTGCTCCAGCTGATGCGACTCGCCCAGGGCGTCGAGCACGGCCATCGCCATGCGCTGGTGCCCGGCGCTGGACATGTGCATCCGATCGACATCCCACAAGCGGTCATCGCGGTAGTCGCGCAGCCGCCAGAAGTCCACGAGCGTGGCCTCGTGCTGCTCGGCGAGCTCGCGGACGAGTTCGTTGTAGATCGCGAAGCGACCGCGCAGCGACCCGAAGATCGGGAACCCGGCCGGGTCGAAGGCCGTGAACATCACCAGCCGTGCGCCGGTCGCCGCGAGCTTGCCGAGGGCGGTGTCGTAGCGGCCCATCAGGTCGTCGATATCGACCTTGGGGCGCAGGATGTCGTTCGCCCCGGCGTAGATCGTGACGAGATCGGGGACCAGGCCGACGGCCGGCTCGATCTGCTCCTCGACGATCGGGCCGAGCTTGCGGCCGCGGATCGCCAGATTGGCATAACCGAAGTCCTCGGTGCGGGCGGCGAGGACCTCCGCGACCCGGTCCGCCCAGCCACGGACGCCATTGGGACGCGAGGGGTCGGCATCGCCGACCCCCTCGGTGAAGCTGTCCCCTACTGCCACGTAACGATGAAAAGACACGCCCTCCAGCATAGGACTGACGTCCACGTCAGCCGAGAGGTGTCATCGCACGAGCTGGGCCGGTGCGAAGGCGGTCGCGAACGGCTCGGTGGTGCTGAAGCGCTCCTCGCCGACGGCATGACCCGTCTGCCGGTACGTCTCGCCGTCGAGGGTCCACGCGGTGATCGACGGCTCATCGGGGTCCACCACCCAGTAGTGCGCGCAGCCGGCACGCTCCAGGCGCTCCTTCTTCAGCAGCAGGTCGAAGCGTCGCGTCGACGGCGAGAGCACCTCGATGGCCAGCAGCGGAGCCGCCGGGAGATCCCGCTCGGTGAAAGCGTCTCGCGGCGCCACCAGCAGATCGGGCTGCAGGACCGTATCGGCGGCCAGGACGACATCGAAGGGCGCGAACAGCACCTGCGCGTCCTCCGGAACATCCGCATGCAGCAGCAGGTGGAGCTCCCCCACGGCGAGCTGGTGAAGGTATCGCGGCGCCGGGCCCACGACGAGCACTCCGTCGAGCAGCTCATAGCGATGCCCGTCGGCGGGCATCGCGTCCAGGTCCTCGCGCGTCAGCGGCCGTCCTCGCGGCAGCCCGAGCGTCTCGACAGCCATTGATAGGTCCCCTCCTCGTCCATGGCCGCAGTCAACGCAAGGGAGCCGACACCCGCCAGGGCGTTCCAGGGAACCTGTGGACAACCCGCTACCGCCGCGGGAGGGTGGAGGAGCCGCCGTAGAGGACGGTGAGCAGCTTGGCGAACAATCCCTCGGTCTTACGGTCCCGATCGAAGGTCGTCAGCGCCAGCGGGGGCTTCATCCGCTGTACGGTGATCGCCTTCGGATAGGTGAACTCGCGCAGCCCATCGGGGCCGTGGATGCGGCCGAAGCCCGACTCCCCCACCCCGCCGAAGGGCAACGACGGCACCGCCGCGAAGGAGATCACCGAGTTCACCGAGGTCATCCCCGAACGGATACGCCGGGCGATGCTCTCGGCGTCCTTGCGGCCGAAGACCGCACCGGCCAGCCCATAGGCGGTGGCATTGGCGCGATCCACCGCCTCGTCCATCGAGCTCACCGGATTGACGACGAGGGTCGGACCGAAGGTCTCCTGCGTGACGGCAAGGGAGTCCTCGGGCACATCGGTGATGATCGTGGGCTGCACATACCGCTCGCCGACCGCCTCGGCCCCGCCGAGCACGACCTGGCCGCCGCGCTCGATCGCGTCCTCGACGTGCTCGCGGATGATCTCCAGTTGCGAGGGCATCGTGGCCGGCCCGTAGAGACCACCGTCGTCATAGCCCGGCCGTACGGCACGTGCCCGGTCGAGCAGCTCGGACATGAACGGGTCGAAGACCCGCTCGTGCACATAGACCCGCTCGGTGCCGATGCAGGTCTGGCCGGCATTCGACATGCCGCCCCACAGCGCGGCCTCGGCCGCCGCCGCGAGATCGGCGTCCTCGTCCACGATCAGCGCATCCTTGCCGCCGGCCTCGATGACCACCGGCGTGAGCGTCTCGGCGCCGGCGGCCATGACCTTGCGTCCCGTGGCCGCCGATCCGGTGAAGGCGAGCTTGTCGACCCCGGATCGGCACAGAGCGTTGCCGGTCTCGCCGAAGCCCGTCACCAGCTGCAGCACCGGAGCCCCCTGGGCGACCTCGGTGAACGTGTCCACGAGCCACCGGCCCACGCCGGGGGTGTACTCGCTCGGCTTGAACACGACGGCATTGCCCGCCGCCAGCGCGTAGGCGATCGACCCCATCGGCGTGAAGACCGGATAGTTCCAGGGACCGATCACGCCGATGACCCCGAGCGGCTTGTACTCGACGGTCGAGACCTGGTTGGCCATCAGCAGCCCCGAGCCGACCTTCTGCCGTCCCAGCACCTTGGGTGCGTGCTTGGCCGCCCAGTCCAGATGATCGACGGCGAGCCCTGCCTCGAGGAGCGCGTCGCCGTGCGGCTTGCCGGTCTCGCGGTGCACCAGATCGGCCAGCTGCTCCAGTCGCCGGGTGAGGACGCTGCGCCACTGCAGGAGGAACTCGCGCCGTCCGGCGAAGCCGATCTCATCCCACCAGGCGGCGGCGTGCTGTGCCAGCGCGACGGTCTCACGCACCCGCTCGTCCGTATCGACGGGGTGCGTGCCCACCACGTCGCCGGTGGCGGGGTTCAGGGAGTCGAAGGCGTCGGTCCCGGCGTCCATCGTCAACTCGCTCATCGGTCACTCCTGATCAGGTCGGACGCCTTCTCGGCGATCATGACGGTCGGTGCATGGGTGTTGCCCCGGATGACCCGCGGCATCACCGAGGCATCGACCACGCGCAGTCCCTCGATCCCGTGGACGCGGAGGTCGGCATCGACGACGCTCTCGTCCCCGGTGCCCATCGCGCAGGTCGAGGTGGGGTGGTACAAGGTCTGCGACAGGCGCGCGATGACACCGATCAGATCCTCATCGGTCGGCGTGCGGGTCGCCGGTTCCACGGGAGCGCGGAGGAATCGCGCGAGGGGTCCCTGCCAGACGATGTCGAGCACCCTGCGGAAGCCGGCCACCATCGCCTCCAGATCGCGTCGGTCCGTGAAGTAGGCCGGGTCGATCTCCGGATGCCAGCGCGGGTCGGCCGAGCGCAATCGGACCTGTCCGCGACTGTGCACGTCGACGAGGGTCGGCGCGACGGTCACCATGCGGCGCACGGGCTCGTGGATGCCATTGTGGTAGAAGCCGGTCGGTGCCACGTGGATCTGGATATCCGGATAGGGCAACGCATCATGGCTGGAGAAGAAGGCCCCCGCCTCGCCGACATTGGAGACCAGCGGCCCCCGGCGGGTGGCCTGCCAGCGCGCCAGATTGCCGAGGGTCTGCGCCTCCGCGAGGTCGCTGGTGCCCTGGGTCTCGATGAGCGTGCCGGCGACGGGATGATCCTGGAGCCCTTGTCCCACCCCAGGCAGGTCGGTCACGATGTCGATGCCGAGCTCTCGCAGGTGATCGCCCGGGCCGATGCCCGAGAGCATCAGCAGCTGCGGGCTGTTGATCGCCCCGCCGCACACCAGCACCTCCGCATCGGCACGGACCCGCTCGGTCACGCCGAGGCGCTCGTACTCGACCCCGGTGGCCCTCGGTCCGGCCCCGTCGATCAGCAGGCGCGTCACGAAGGCGTCGGTGCGGATGGTGAGGTTCCGGCGGGACTGCGCGGGACGGATATAGGCATCGGCCACCGACCAGCGGCGGCCACGATGGTGGGTCACCTGGTACTGCCCGGCTCCCTCCTGTTCGGCGCCGTTGAAGTCCTCGGTGGGCTTCATCCCACCGGCCACGGCGGACTCGACGAAGGCGGTGCTCAGCTCGTGGGTGAAACGGCGATCCTCGACCCGCAGCGGACCATCCGTGCCGTGGAAGGGACCGGAGAGGCGGGCATTCGCCTCGCTGCGGACGAAATAGGGCAGCACATCGTCGTAGCCCCAGCCGGAGGCGCCGAAGTCGTCTCGCCAGGCGTCGTAGTCGGCCCGGTTCCCGCGGATGTAGATCATCGCGTTCATCGACGAGCAGCCGCCGAGGGCCTTCATCCGCGGCCAGTCCGCGCGGCGTCCGGCGAGGTGCTCCTGTGGGACGGTCCAGTAGTTCCAGTCCCACCTGGTCTTGAACAGCGACGAGAAACCGGCCGGGATCCGGATCATGTCGTCGTCATCCTCGGGTCCGGCCTCGAGCAGCAGGACTCGGACGGCCGGGTCCTCGGTCAGCCGGGCGGCGAGCACGCCGCCCGCACTGCCCGACCCCACGATGACGTAGTCGAATGTCTCCTCGGCCATCACCGCTCCTTCTCGTCAGACGGTGGGTTCACCGTAGACGGGAGTGATCCGTGACACAAGCAGTGTCACGATGGGGGTTCTGCGGCTCTACGGCTCCGTGGGATCGCCGGAACCGCCTGCGACCCAGTCGGATACGACACCGGCGACGCCATCGGCGGCTGAGGCGTGATCAGACCCGCCCGAAACGCGCCTCGGGCCGCAGCAGCGCCGGCACCTCGCCGTCCAGCACGGTCGTCGCCAGTTCGCGACCGAGCACCGGGGCGTGCTTGAACAGGTTGTGTCCGGCGAGGAAGGCGATGTCCCCGGCGGTCCAGACCGCGACACCGTCGTCGCCCCAGGGAAGCCGCGTCGCCCAGCAGTGCACGTATCCGATCGGATCGGGATCGAGGCCGGGAAGGGCCCGGCCGACGTACTCGATCAGCCGCTCGACATGCTCCGCGAGACCGCCCGGGGAGAGCATCGCACCGTCCTCGGCCGTCGGGACGTCCTCGGCGAGGCCCACGCCATAGGCCGAGCGATCCGGATAGGCGGCCGCGTAGACACCAGCCTCCCCGAAGGCACCCGTCGTGTCCTGGAGGGTGGCGAGCGATCCTCCAGGCGAGCGCGGGGCGAACGAGACCCTCACGTGAGCCCGGGTCTCCACCGGCAGCGAGAGACCCGCACCGCGGGCGAGCGCCTGCGTACCCCGGCCCGCCGCCACGACGGGGGCGTCGGGGCGGCGGCAGTCGTGGGCGGTGCGCACCTCCACCCCTCCACGGGCCAATGGGCGAACGCTCAGCACCACATCGCCCGCCAGACGATCGCCCACCGCGGATGTCAGGGAGGAGATCGCCCGGACGGTGTCGATGGATCCCCCGGACCTGTCCACCAGGCCAGGACCCTCGTAGGCCGCGAGCACGGGAAGCCGCTCTGCGAGGACACTCGCATCGGCGGCCGATGCCTCGATGCCCTCTCGTTCGGCCAGTGCGGCAAGCATCGACGGCGCACCGGGCCCCAGCGCGAGAGCACCGTCCGAGGCGATCAGGCGCGTCCCGAACTCGTCCTCCCAGCGCCGCCACGCCTCCCGCGACCCCACCGCGTAGTCGATCATGCGCGGATCGGCATGGGCGTGGCGGAAGATGCGGGAGCTGCCGGCCGACTGACCCCGGCCCGGCCGCCCGGACTCATAGACGGTGACATCCGCGCCCCGGCGACGCAGCTCATGCGCGGTGGCCAGCCCGATGATGCCCGCGCCGATGACGGCGATATCGCGTGAGGTCATATCCCGACGCTAACGGCCGGCACCCTCGATCATCGTCCGAGTGCCGCCCGGGCCGAAGACACACAGGCCTCCGCCAGATCGCGGCGACCCGCCCTCGACACCGGCACCTCCACCACGCTCAAGCCGGACGTCTCGCCGAGGACCCCGGGCAGGTCGGCCGCCGTGGCGCGCCGGTAGCCGACCCCGTACCCCGCGCAGAGGTGCTCGATCCGCGCGCCGGTGGGGGTCGCATAGACCCGCTCGAAGGAGCCGGAGTACTCCGACGAACCCTGTTCGAGGGTGGCGAAGATGCTCCCTCCGTCATCGGAGATCACCACGATGGTGAGGTCCGGCCGGGGCTCGGACGGTCCGATGAGCAGACCGTTGCTGCCGTGCAGGAAGGTGAGATCGCCGACCACGGCGATCGCCCGCCGCCCCGGCAGCGACAGCGCGGCACCGATCGCGGTCGACAGTGCGCCGTCGATGCCTGCCAGGCCGCGATTCGCGAGCACGATGGCCGGGGGATGTCCGGGATCGCCCACCAGGTCCAGATCGCGCACCGGATTGGACGAACCGACGAACAACAGGCCGCCGGCCGCCGAGGCCCAGACGGCACGGGCGGCATCCAGGACGTCGTCGGAGGGCAGCGAGCGAGCCACCCGGGCATCGGCATCGCGCCAGTCCGCGAGCCAGGAGTCTGCCGGGCGTTCCGGCGTGCGCACCGCATCGGCGAAGACGACGCGGTCGCCCGCCGGCACCGGGAACGTGCTCTGGTCGCCGACATGCACGATGTCGAGATCGGCACGGCCCAGCAGGCCGCTCACCGGGCGCGACAGGGTGGCGTGCCCGAAGGAGACCACGCGCTCGATCCGATCGTCGAAGTGCTCGAGCAGGAGCCGATAGGTGGCGATCGCGTGCGGACCCCGCCGTGCCCCGGAGCTGGGGTCGGCCAGCAGCGGCCAGCCGGCCCGTTCGGCCAGCCGGACGGGCTCCTCGCCGGCGCTGTCGCCTGCCACGACGACCGTCCGCGGGCCCGGCACCAGATCGATGGTCACGGCCTCCGTCTCCGTCGGGGCCGCCTCCCGGCGCGATGTGGCGAACCGCCACTCCATCGGCTCGAGGAGGGGTTCGTCGAGCTCGAGATTCAGATGACAGGGTCCGCTCCCCCGCCACGCCGATGCGAGCTCCTCGACGCTCTCGACGAACGGCATCCCTGGAAAGATCCGGCGCTGATCGGTCGTCTGGTTGGCGCCCGTGCCGCGCAGCCGGGCAGGTCGGTCGGCCGTCACCGCGAGCACCGGCACGCCGCTATGACTGGCCTCCAGCAGCGCCGGATGAAGATTGGCCACCGCGGTCCCCGAGGTGGTGATGACGGGCACCGGGCGCCGCGCCGACTTCGCCAGCCCGAGCGCCAGGAAGCCCGCCTCCCGCTCGTCCACCCGGACGTGCAGGCGGATCAGACCCTGCCCGTCGGCAGCGTGCACGGCCAAGGCGATCGGGCCCGAGCGTGAGCCGGGTGCCAGCACCGCATCGGTCACTCCGCGGGCGAGCAGGTCCTCCACGAGATCGCGCCCCACGTCGCCCGCCCGCCCCGAACTCATTCCTCGAGCTCCTCGCGGACCGCCGCCAGTCGCTGCTGCCAGCGCTCGTCGATGTCCTCGGGGGCGGCGACGCGGGCGAAGGCGCGCTCGTCGAGCTCGGGCCGGATGACCGGCAGGCAGCCGTCGATCGGGTGCAAGGGCTCGGTGACGACATCGCCGGCCAGCAACGAGGTGGTGGCGAGACCGCAGGCGAAGGGCAGCTCGGGAAGAGCCGCGGCGAGTGCGATCCCCGCGGCGAGCCCGATGGACGTCTCTACGGCGCTCGACACCACCACCGGCAGCCCGATCTGCTCGGCGATCCGATAACAGGCGTGGATGCCCCCGAGCGGCTGCACCTTCAGGACCGCGATATCGGCGGCCTCCAGGTCACGCACCCGGAAGGGGTCCCCGGACCGGCGGATCGACTCGTCGGCGGCGATCGGCACGTCGACCTTCTTGCGCACCTCCGCCAGCTCCTTGGCGGTGGCGCAGGGCTGCTCGACATATTCCAGGCCGCGGGCGACCTTGTCGAGCTTGCGGATCGCCTTGACCGCCTCGCCGACCTCCCAGCCGCCGTTGGCGTCGACGCGCAGGTGCCCGCCGAGCGGCAGCGCATCGCGCACGGCCTCGACGCGGGCGAGGTCGTCCGCCAGGCACTGTCCCCGCTCGGCGACCTTGACCTTGGCGGTCCGGCACGTGCTCCCGAGCACGATCCGCGCGGCGTGATCCGGGTCGACGGCCGGGACGGTGACATTCACCGGCACCCGATCCCGCACCCGATCGGGCCACGGACGGTGGGCCGAATCGAGGGCGGCTTGATACCAGGGCACGCACTCGGCGGCGCTGTAGTCGAGGAAGGGGCTGAACTCCGCCCAGCCGACCTCGCCGCGCACGATCATCCCCTCGCGGCGGTTCACCCCGCGGAAGGTGGTCGGCATGGAGATCGCGAAGGTCCGAAACTGCACCCGACGACCATAGCGACTTCCCGCTACGGTGATAGACATGGCTGCCATCGCGATCGTCGGAGGTCACGGAAAGATCTCCCGTCATCTCATCCCCCTGCTCGTCGAGGCCGGTCACACCCCGGTCGCGCTGATCCGCGATCCGCGGCAGGCCGACGACCTCACGCCCCTCGGCGCGCGCACCCGCCTGCTCGACATCGAGAACGCCGAGACCGATGACTTCGCCGAGGCCTTCGAGGGCTGCGCGGCCGTGGTCTTCGCCGCCGGCGGTGGTCCGGATGGCAATATCGAGCGGAAGCGGAGCGTCGACCTCGGCGGTTCGCTGAAGTCGATCGAGGCCGCGCAGAAGATCGGCATCGATCGCTTCCTGCAGGTCTCGGCGATCGGGATCGACGAGGACCCGCCGGAGGACTCCGGCGATGTCTGGAAGGCCTATGTGCAGGCCAAGCGCGATGCCGACGCGGCGCTGCGAGCGAGCTCGCTGCGCTGGACGATCATCCGCCCGGGCGCCCTCACCGACGACGAGCCGACCGCACGCGTCCTCCTGGCTCCCGAGGTCGAGCGCGGCGAGATCCCCCGCGCCGATGTCGCCGCCGTCCTGGCGGCGGTGCTCGACGACAACCGCACCTCAGGACGTCAGTGGGAGCTCGTCGGCGGGCCCGGCTCGATCCACGAGGCGGTCACCGCGGCGCTCTCGAGCTGACCGTCGTCCCGGGCGCCTCAGGCGACGGCGTCCTGAGGCTCCGGGCGACGGACGAACAGGCAGACGACGACCAGGACGAGCGACAACACTCCTGCGACGCGGAAGGCCGCCGTCACACCGTCCACCACGGACTGCGGGTCCTCCAGACCACCGGCACCGCCGTTGCTGGTCGCGACCACCGACATGATCGAGACCAGGACGGCCGCTCCCGCCGCACCGGCCACCTGCTGGAAGGTGCCCAGCGTGGCCGAACCGTGCGAGTAGAGCGTCGAAGGCACCGACCCGAGTCCGCTGGTCATCACCGGGGTGAAGGTCGCGGCCAGGCCGACGTTGATCGCGATCTGCGACACCATGAGCCACCACATCGGCGTATCGACGTCCACCAGCGTCAGCATCCAGATCCCGGCGGCGACCAGGAGCGTGCCGGGCAGGGTCAGCGGCCGCGGCCCGTACGCATCGTAGAGACGCCCCACGATCGGCCCGGCCAGGCCCATCAGGATGCCTCCGGGCAGGGTGAGCAGGCCGGTCTGCGCGGCGCTGAGGCCGAGCGACTGCTGGGCGAGATAGGGCACCAGGATGATGGCGCCCATCAGGGTCGCGAAACCCACGGTCATCGCCGTCATCGCGATCGTGAACTGACGGGAGGCGAAGACCCGCAGATCGAGCAGCGCTCGATTGTCCTTCGCGACGGCGATCTGCCGGACGACGAAGGCGATCACCGCGAGCACCCCCACGGTCAGCGCCAGCCACACCGGCACCGGACCTCCGCCGGAGGACTTGCCGAGAGCCGAGAGCCCGTACACGACACCGCCGAAGCCGATGATCGCCAGCGGGACGGAGAGCAGATCCACGCGCTTGGTCGACCGCTCCCCCACCTCGACGACGTAGCGGGCACCGAGCACCAGCGCGAGCACCGCGATCGGCGCCACCAGTCCGAAGATCCAGCGCCAGCCGAAGTGGTCCAGGATCACGCCCGAGACCGTCGGGCCGAGGGCCGGGGCGACGGAGATGACGATGGTGATGTTGCCCATCATCACGCCCCGTCTCTCGACGGGGACGATGGTGAGGATCGTGGTCATCAGCAGCGGCATCATGATCGCCGTGCCCGATGCCTGGACGACCCGGGCCGCGAGCAGCACCCCGAAGCCGGGGGCGAAGAAGGCGAGCACGGTCCCAGCGGTGAAGAGCCCCATCGCGGTGATGAACAGCGTGCGTGTGCCGACCCGCTCGATGAGGAATCCGGTCAGCGGGATGACGACGCCCATCGTCAGCAGGAAGGCGGTCGTCAGCCACTGGCCGATGCTCGGCTCGACGCCGAGGTCCTCCTGCAGGACCGGCAGCGCGACGCTCATGACGGTCTCGTTGAGGATCACCACGAAGCTCGCGACCAGCAGCACGCCGATGAGGATCAGGTGCTCGCGAGCGAGCTTGGGGGCGGCCTGGGAGGCGGGCGCGGACATCGAGGGACCTCGTTCAGCGGGTAGGGGCGAGACGACGAAGTCGGCACGAGGCCGACCTTCCTACGATACGCCCCCGGTCAAGTGCGCCCGGCGGCGATCTCCCGGACCGCGAGCCGGTCGACCTTGCCCCCGGGCAGTAGCGGCAGGGCATCGACGAGGACACGATCCCGGGGCGCCCAGGCACGGGGGTGACCGGCGGCCTCGACCGCATCGCGCAGTAGCGGCAGCTCCGCCGTACCGACGATCACCGCGACGATGCGCGTGCCCCACTCGTCGTCGGGGACGCCGGTCACTGCGACATCGTCGACCCCGTCGACCCGTCGCAGCGCCTCGACGACCGCGGGCAGGGGCACGTTGACCCCACCGGAGACGATGATCTCGTCGGCCCGGCCGATGACCCGCAGGACCCCGTCGTCGATCTCACCCAGATCGGAGGTGGTGAACCAGTCGCCCATCCGCGGCTCGCCGCCATAGCCGTCGAAGAGCATCGGCCCCGCGAGCTCGACGCGCCCGTCGGCGGAGAGGCGCATCCGCGCTCCGTCGAGGGGTCGCCCGTCGTAGACACAGCCGCCGGAGGTCTCGCTCATGCCATAGGTGCGCACGATCCGGATCCTGAGGAGGTCCGCGCGCTCCAGCAGCTCAGCGGGAGCGGCGGCGCCGCCGAGCAGGACCGCATCGAGACGGCTCAGCGCGGCCGCCTCGTCGGAGGCCAGCAGCCGGAAGAGCTGGGTCGGCACGAAGGAGGCGTAGCGTCGCATTCCGGTCATCGCCTCGATCGCCGCGGGGATCGAGGGATGCTCGTCCGCGACGACAGGCTCCTCGTCGGCGAGGATCGAACGGACGAGCACCTGCAGTCCTCCGACCCCGGTCGGCGGCAGTGCGCTCAGCCACTGGCCCGGGCCTCCCAGTCGCTCCAGGCTCGCCCGCGCGGAGGCGATGACGGCCCGATGCGAGAGGACGACGTCCTTCGGCGCTCCCGTACTGCCCGAGGTGCGCACCACGAGCGGATCGCCGCCCTCGCGAACCCAGGCGGCCAACGCCGGGGAGAGCTCGCGGACGGTGCCCGACACGGGCCGCAGGGAGACCTTCATCGCCCTCCAGCGTAGAACCCGCCCGGCGGCGGTAGGCCATCAACCTTTCCGTCCGTCCAGCGGTACGTCCTCAACCTCACCGCCGGCCCATGAGGTTGACCGTCTACCTCCACCTCCGGGGTGAGGTTGATGAGGTACCGCCCGACGAGCGCGGGACGCGTGGCCGACGCCCGCACAGGCAGTGGCAGACTCTGCCGGGTGAGCACCTCCCCCGGCCCCGTCCAGTTGTGGATCGAAGGGGCACGCCCCCGCACGCTGCCTGCGGCCGTCGCACCGGTCCTCGCCGGCACCGGCGTCGCGATCCAGGCCGATGGCTTCGTCTGGTGGAAGGCCCTGTTGGCCCTCGGCGTGAGTCTCGCCCTGCAGATCGGCGTCAACTACGCCAATGACTACTCCGACGGCATCCGCGGCACGGATGCCGATCGGGTGGGTCCCCTGAGGCTGGTCGGATCGGGGCACGTGGCCGCGAGCAAGGTCAAGGCCGCCGCCCTCGGCTTCCTCGCCCTCGGAGGAGTGCTCGGGCTGGCGCTCGCCGCGACCACGACCTGGTGGCTGCTGCTGGTCGGCGCAGCGGCGATCGCCGCTGCCTGGACCTATACGGGCGGCTCGAATCCCTATGGCTACCGCGCCCTCGGCGAGGTCAGCGTATTCGTCTTCTTCGGCCTCGTCGCGGTCATCGGCACCGCCTATGTGCAGACCGAGGAGGTCGACCAGGCGAGCCTCGCCGCGGCGATCGGTATCGGGGCGCTGGCCTGCGCGATCCTGGTCGCCAACAATCTGCGGGACATCCCCACCGACCGCGAGGTCGGCAAGCGCACCCTCGCGGTGGTGCTGGGCGATACCGGCTCGCGACGCTTCTATCTGCTGCTCATCGCGATCGCCGCCGGTGCGGCGGTGTGGTGCGCGGCGGTGACGACCTGGTGGGCGCTGCTGGCCCTCGCCGCCGCACCGTTGGCCGCACGCGCCGCACGCGTGATCGGATCGGGTGCCACCGGTCGCGAGCTCATCACCGTCCTCCGCGACTCGGGACTGCTCGAGCTGGTGTACGCCATCGGGCTGGCCGCCGGGCTGGTCATCGGCTCGTTCTAGACCGCCACCTCCGTCGTGGCGGTAGCCGGTCAACGTCATCTGGCGGTCATGGGGTTGACCAGATACCGCTACCGACGACGTGAGGTTGATGGCCTACCGCTGGCCCGGGGCTATCGCGGCGGCGTGAGCACGCCGGTCGCCGCATAGTCCCGCAGCGCCGCGCTGTAGGGCCCGATGTCGATACCGCGGTCGGCGAGCCAGGCATCGTCGAAATAGGTGTGCGTGTACCGCTCTCCGCCGTCACAGAGCAGGGTCACGATCGAGCCGGTCTCCCCCGCCTCGCGCATCCGCTCCGCGACCTGGAGCGCCGCCCACATATTGGTGCCGGTCGAGCCGCCCACCAGACGCCCGAGACGCTCGGACACCCAGCGGCTCGTGGCGATCGACGCGGCATCGGGCACCCGCATCATGTCATCGACGACTCCTCCGACGAAGGAGGGCTCGACCCGCATCCGGCCGATGCCCTCGATGCGGCCGGGAATTTCGGTGACGGCATCGGAGGTGTCGCTGTCCCAGCCCTCCAGGAAGGCCGAGTTCTCCGGGTCGGCGACCAGGAGACGCGTCGCGTGCCGGCGATAGCGGATGAACCGGCCGATGGTCGCCGAGGTGCCGCCGGTCCCCGCGCTCACCACCACCCACGAGGGGATCGGATGGGGCTCGGCCGCCAGCTGCGCGTAGATCGACTCGGCGATGTTGTTATTGCCCCGCCAGTCGGTGGCGCGCTCGGCATAGGTGAACTGGTCCATATAGTGCCCGCCGCACTCGCGGGCGAGCCGGCGCGCCTCGTCGTAGACGGTCCCCGGATCGTCGACCAGGTGACAGCGTCCGCCCTCGAACTCGATGAGGGCGATCTTCTCGGTGCTCGTGGTGGCCGGCATGACCGCGACGAAGGGCAGCCCGATCAGGCGGGCGAAGTGCGCCTCGCTCACGGCCGTCGACCCGCTGGAGGCCTCGATGATGGTCGAGTCCGGGCGCAGCCAGCCATTGCACAGCGCATAGAGGAAGAGCGAGCGGGCGAGCCGGTGCTTCAGGCTGCCGGTGGGATGGACCGACTCGTCCTTCAGGTACAGGTCGATCCCCCGCGTGGGGAGGTCGAAGACGTGCAGGTGGGTGTCCGCGCTGCGATTCGCGTCGGCCTCGACCCGGCCGATCGCCTCGTCGATCCAGTCGCGCAGCTCAGTCGACGTCTTCGGCACGGCGGGACTCCTCGATGCGCCGGTTGATCGACGAGGCGCGCGACTCCAGCCGCGCGGCGAGTGCGTCGCGCAGGGGCGCCAGGGCGAACAGCGAGATGACCGAGGACGCCACCAGTGCCACGATCAGCACCCAGAGGTTGAGGAAGGTCAGTCCGTCGATCCACAGGCTCGCGATGAGCCAGGTGGCCAGGTAGCAGCTGATGAAGACGCCGAGGCGCGCGAAGGTGTACAACCAGAATGCCTTCATGGCCCGAACTCTACGGGGCTCCGAGTAGTCTCGGGTCCATGGGCAAGGCGCTGCTGGTCGTGATCGGGGTCGTTCTGCTGGTCTACGCGCTGTTCGACCTGCTCGCCGCCCCCAAGGCCCGTGTCCAGCACCTGCCCAAGCTCGCCTGGGTGGCCGTGATCGTGCTGCTCCCGTACGCGGGCGCGCTGCTGTGGATCTTCTTCGGCCAGGCCCGCCAGCGGCCCTCCTCCGGGCCCCGGAACTGGCGCCCGCGCGGCCCTCGCGGGCCCGATGACGACCCGGACTACCTGCGCGGTCTCTGAACCCCTCGTCGAGCAGCTTCTGCCGGCTCGGAGAACAATCCCGCAGAGCGCCCCGGGACCGGTGGTTGATGGCTCACCGCGATGACGTCGCGACGGTGTCCGGTGGCTGGTCAACCACCCGACAGCCGCACGTGGTGGATGGCTCACCGCTCGTTCGCGTGGCCAGCTGGCGGTGAGTGATGAACCACCGTCGCCCCGCACCCGGAACCGATCACCATCGATCTCACTCAGCGAGGTAGCGACCGAGGACGCGCGGCAGCTGGCGTCCGCCGGAGAAGCAGCCGGCTCGTCCGGGGACTACTTGGCGTAGGAGTGCAGGCCGGAGCCGAAGAGGTTGACACCGTAGTAGCTGAAGAGGAAGGTCACGAAGCCGATGAGGCAGAAGTAGGCGGCCCGGCGCCCCTTCCACCCGGCGGTCGCGCGGGCGTGCAGGTAGCCGGCGTAGACGACCCAGGTGATGAAGGCCCACACCTCCTTGGGGTCCCAGCCCCAGTAACGGCCCCAGGCGTAGTGCGCCCAGATCGGCCCGGCGATGAGCGCCCCGAAGGTCCACAGGGGGAAGGCCATCGCGTTGACCCGGTAGGCGACCTTGTCCATGGCCGCCGCCGCCGGGAATCGCCGCAGAACGGGGCCCACCGTGCCCTTGGCCTCGGCCCGCGAGCGGATGAGATACAGCACCGACGCGGCCGCACCGACCAGGAAGAAGGCCCCGGCGAGGACCACGGCGCCGACGTGGATGATGAACCAGTGCGAGTCGAGGGCCGGCACGAGCGGACCGGCCGGGACATAGGTCGACAGCGACATGCCCAGCACCACCAGGCCGAAGGCCACGACGATGCCGCCCGCCCACTGCACGTGGTACTTCCACACCAGCACGAGATAGATGATCAGCGAGATCGTGATGCCCATCAGGCCGAACTCGTACATATTGCCCCACGGCACACGCTCGGCGGCCAGACCGCGGGTGACCACGCTCAAGACCATCAACACGGTCGCCAGGACGGTCAGCACCAGCCCGATGCGTGAGAAGCGGTCCGTCACCGGCTCGACCGCGTCCGGCGAGGCGTCCGGCCCGTGCACCTCGCCCGAACCCGCCGTGACCAATGTGCTCGCCTCGACCTTGCGGGCGAATGCCCACTCGGCGGCGTGCGCGAGGAGCGCGAGTCCGAGCACGCAGGTCGCGGCGACGGTCGCGTAGTTGGAGAACTGAGCGAACTGCTCGAGGGTCATGATCGGGTCTCCTCTGCGGAAGTCGTCTCGCCGAGGCTCTCGCGCAGATGGGAGAGGAACTCGTCGAGGTCGTCCGGCAACTCGTCTCGCGGCACACGATCGAGCGCGGCGACGTCCACCACTGTAAGCGACTCCCCGTCATCGCCGGTCGTCGCCGTGGCCTTGATCCAGGTCCGTCGGGGCCGCACCAGCAGTGAGGCGATCAAGCCGACGACGCCGACGCTCACTCCCACCAGCGGCAGCATGACCCCGGGGGTGCTGGCGATCTGGAAGCGGGCGAAGCGGCGCAGCTCGACGAACTCGATCGTGCCGCCGCCGGGCAGCGCCTGCGACTGCCCCGGACTGAGGCTGATATTGAACGGTTCCCCGTCATCGTCGAGGACCTGCTCCATCCCGTCCTTCTCCAGCACGTAGACCGACTGAGGCTCGCCCTCGTCGAGGCCGAGATCGCCGGTCCACATGCGCAGACCGAGCAGCGGGTTGACCGCCCCGGGGTAGATGGTCTCCGAGGGCAGCCCGTCGCCGGGCGAGACCGCGGTCGGCAGGAAGAAGCCTTGGAAGCCCAGCTGCGTCGGCTGGGCATCGGGGACCTTGACGACGCCGGAGGAGCGGTAACTGCCGTCCTCGGGGAGGAACACGACGGCATCGTCGAAGACGACCTCGCCCGCGGCATCGGTCACGCGGACCACCGGTGCGTAGCCCTGGCCGGGCAGGAAGACATCGCCACGGTCGAGCGAGAGCGGGTGGTTGACGAAGATCTCGTAGGGGGTCGGCTCGTCCCCGGGACGCTCGGTATAGGTGACATCGGCGCGGAACATCTTGGGCGCCCCGTATTGCGGCTGCTCCGGATCGGAGTGGAACTCCGCGATCATCCGATCGAGTCGGAAGCTGAAGGGGGGCAGGTCCTCGGGATCGAAGAGCGGGCCGGAGTCGAACTCGTTGTACTGGCTCAGCGTATTGGAGAACCCGTTGCCCTCGGTCACGATCACCGCTCCGCGGTACCCCCACAGCGCGCCGATCGCGACGCCCACCAGCACCACGACGATGCTGACGTGGAAGACGAGATTGCCGAGCTCGCGTAGATAGCCCTTCTCGGCCCGCAGCTCGCTCGTGCCGCCCTCCTCGACGATGTCGATGCGCGCCCGGCCGAGCACGGACCGGCCGGCGGCCATGACCTCATCGGCCGAGGCCGTGGTGGTGAAGCTGCCCGAGGCGGGCATGCGGGCGAAGTTCCGGGGTGCGCGCGGAGGGCGCGTGCGCAGCGCCCGCGCGTAGACGCCGATGCGGGGCACGATGCAGCCGACGAGGGAGATCATCAGCAGCAGATAGATCGCGCTGAACCACGGCGAGGAGTAGACCGAGAACATCCCGATGGCGTCGAGGACGGGTGCGAGGGTCGGGTGATCGTTGAAGAACAGCTGGACGGCCCGGGCATCGACCCCGCGCTGCGGGATGAAGGAGCCGGGGATCGCCGCGACAGCCAGCAGCAGGAGGAGGAACAGCGCGGTACGCATGGAGGTCAGCTGACGCCACATCCAGCGCATGAACTCCCGCGGCGCCAGCTCCGAGGCCCGCTGCCGCCCCTTCATTCGCCCGTTCCGCTCGCTCATGCCGCCACCGCCCGCTGTCCCGAGATGTGCTCCTCATTCGTCAACGAGACGACGGATCGGTTGACGAATAGCCAGCACATCTCGGTACTGGTCCGGCTCTCGCTCATACGATCACCTCGAAGCCGGCGGCCCACTGCTGGAGGCGGAGGACCAGCTCGGTCCACAGCCCGCTGACCATGAGCAGACCGGTGACGATCAACAGCACTCCCCCGACGATCGAGACGGTGCGCTGATGCCTCTTGACGACATCCAGCGCGCCCATGAACCGTGCGAAGAACAGCGCGGCGATGATGAAGGGCAGGCCCAGCCCGATCCCGTAGACGAAGGTCAGCAACGCCCCCCGGGAGGCGGTCCCCTCGTTGCCGGCCAGGATGAGCACGGCCGAGAGGGTCGGCCCGAGGCAGGGGGTCCAGCCGATGCCGAAGACGACACCGAGCAGCGGCGCCGCCAGCAACCCGACCTTCGGCGCCTGCTTCATCCGCCATTGACGCTGCAACCCGGGGATGGCGCCGACGAAGACCAGCCCGAGCACGATCAGCAGTACCCCGGCGATGATGGTCAGGGTGTCGCCATAGGGTCGCAGCCGCTGGCCCGCGGCGCCGAACAGAGCACCGCCCGCCACGAAGACGGCCGTGAAGCCCAGCACGAAGAGCGCCGCCCCCAGGGCCAGCCGCCAGCGCCGGCTGGTGCGCAGATCCTGCACGCCCACGCCCGAGACATAGGACAGATAGCCCGGCAGCAGCGGCAGCACACAGGGAGAGAAGAAGGAGACCAGTCCGGCGAGCGCCGCCACGGGGATCGCCACGATCAGCGACCCGGACAGGACGGCATCGCCGAACCAGTCGGTCACTGCGTGCTCTTCCGGACGTACTCGATGAGATCGGTCAGGGTGCTCGCACCGAGCTCGGGGTCGAGGATCCGCACAGCCACCCGGCCCTCGGAGTCGATGATCCACGTTGTCGGGATGGCCTGCGAGGGCAGCGAGTCGGCGAAGGCGAGCTGGTTCTCACCGCCGTCGTCGACGATGCTCGGATAGGTGATGCCGATCTTGTCGTTGAAGGCACGGGCCGAGGCCGGCTTGTCCTGGGTCAGCAGGCCGAGGAACTGCACGCTGGAGTCCTCGTAGCTCTCGGAGACCTCCTTGAGGATCGGCATCTCCTTGCGGCACGGCGGGCACCACGATCCCCAGAGATTGACCACGATGGTCTGACCCGCGAAGTCCTCGGTCGAGAGCTCCTCGCCATCGAGGTCGAGGCCGCTCAGGGCGGGTGCCGGCTCGCGATCGCCGGGGTCGATCGTGGTGACGGTGCCGTCGCCACTGATGTATCCGCCTTCGCCGCCCTCCTCGACACCGCTGCACGCGGTGAGGAGGAGCAGCGCGGCGGCCCCGAGACCGGCCAGCACCCGTCGGCGCATCAGGCGCCGCCCACGAACTTGCCCTTGAGGACGTCCGGCAGCAGATGACCGGCCGGCTCGCTGTAGTGCAGGGAGACGAAGCGATCGTCCTCGAAGGTCAGCGAGGTCAGGCTCGCCAGCGAGCACTGCCGCTTGCGCGGGTCGTGGGCGAAGCGCGCGCGCTCATAGGCGCGTCGCACGATCCAGATCGGCAGCTGGTGCGCGACGATCACGGCCTCATGGCCGCGGGCGGCCTCGCGGGCATCGTCGATCGCGAGCTCCATCCGCTTGGCGATCTGCTTGTAGGGCTCGCCCCACGAGGGCCGGACCGGGTTCCACACGAGCAGCCAGTTGCCCGGACGCTTGAGCGCACCGGCGCCCACGCCGAAGGTCTTGCCCTCGAACTTGTTGGACGCCTCGATGACCCGCTCGTCATCGTGGATCGGGAGCTCGAGGATGTCCGCGATGGGCCGGGCGGTCTGCTGCGCTCGCTCGAGCGGGGAGGCGACCAGATAGGTGATGTCGCGGTCCTTGAGGGACTCGGCGACGGTCGCGGCCATCTCGTGGCCGAGCTCGGAGAGGTTGTAGCCGGCGAGCCGGCCGTAGAGGACGCCGGCGGGATTGTGCACCTCGCCGTGTCGCATCAGGTGAACGGTGGTCCTGGTCATGGTCGGGGTCGTCCTCGTCTCGCGGTCACGGGCGGGCGTCGAGCGCTCGGGCCGCGGCACGTGCGGCGGCCGGCAACGCCTCGGACAGTGTAGTCAGGGCGGCATCGTCATGGGCCGCCGAGACGAACCAGGTCTCGAAGGCGCTCGGTGGGAGATAGACCCCCTGGTCGAGCATGCTGGAGAAGAAGGCCGCGAAGGCCGCGGTGTCCTGTCGCTGCGCGCCGGCGAAATCGGTGACCGGCGCGTCCACTCCCCACATGACGCTGAACATCGTGCCAGCGGCCTGGATGACATGGGGCATGCCGGCCTCGGTCAGCGCATCGCCGACCAGCTCGCGGACCCGCAGCGAGGTGGCCAGCAGATCGGTGTAGAGATCGGGGGTGGCCAGGCGCAGGGTGGTGAGGCCCGCGGTGGTGGCGACGGGATTGCCCGCCAGGGTGCCGGCTTGGTAGACCGGGCCGGCGGGAGCGAGGTGCTCCATCAGATCGCGGCGCCCGCCGAAGGCCGCCGACGGGAAGCCGCCGCCCATCACCTTGCCGAAGGTGATCAGATCGGGTGCCCATCCCTCGCGCTGGCCGTCGAGTTCCCAGTGCCCCGCGCGGGCCGCGCGGAAGCCGGTCATGACCTCGTCGCTGATGAACAGCGCCCCGTGCTCCGCCGCGAGGCGGGAGAGGGCGGCGTTGAATCCGGGGGCGGGCGGGACGAGGCCCATATTGCCGGGAGCGGCCTCGGTGATGATGCAGGCGATCTCGCCGCCGAACTCGGCGAAGGCCGCCTCGACGGCCGCGATGTCGTTGTACGGCAGCACGACGGTGTCGGCGGTGACATGTGCGGGGACCCCGGGCGTTCCGGGGATTCCGAGCGTGACCACGCCGGAGCCGGCCTCGGCGAGCAGCGGGTCGACGTGGCCGTGGTAGCAGCCGGCGAACTTGATGATCCGATCGCGTCCGGTGACCCCGCGCGCGAGCCGGATCGCCGACATCGTGGCCTCGGTGCCGGAGGTCACCAGGCGCACGGACTCGACGCTGGTGCGATCGACGATCTCCTCGGCGAGCGCGACCTCGGGCTCGGCGGGCGTGCCGAAGGAGGTCCCGCGGGCGACAGCCGCCTGGACCGCGGCGATGACCTCCGGATGGGCGTGGCCGAGCAGCATCGGGCCCCAGGAGCCGACGAAGTCGACATAGCGCTGCCCATCGGCATCGGTGAGCCAGGCGCCCGAGCCCTCGACCATGAAGCGCGGAGTCCCCCCGACGGCCTTGAAGGCGCGGACCGGGGAGTTGACCCCGCCCGGGGAGACACGACGAGCGCGTGCGAACAGATCGGCGGAACGTTCGGTGGGCACCTGACCATTGTGCCAATTGGCACAAGCGCCCGGGGCACGGCCCTGCGGAGCCGTGACGGCGGCCACATGAAGCCGTAACCTGCCGTGCGCACCCTCGTTGAGTGGAGTGTTCTGCAACTTCCGGTTACCGTGTGAGACGGGTCTCATATGTTCCCGGGGAGGGAGTCCTGGTGAGTAATACATGGCGCACGCTTCCGCGTTGGCAACGCGCGGCGGCGGTGATCCCTGCCGGTCTGCTGATCGGCGCGACGGCCGTGGCGGTCGCCGGACCGGGTCTCGCGACGGCCGATAGCGAGTACGGAGCCATTCCCGAGGTCCCCGACACCCCCTTCGAGTCTCCGGCGAGTGTCGAGAAGGCTCCGGCCGGTATCGATCCGAAGGCCGGCGCGGAGGGAACCCTCGAATCGCTCGCCTCCGATGGCATCCCCCAGGTGGCCACGACCGCCTACCGGCGCGCCGCCGGCCTGCTGGAGCAGGCCGATGCCTCGTGCCATCTGCCCTGGCATCTGGTGGCGGCGATCGGCCGGGTCGAGTCCGACCACGGGCGAGTGAATGGCAACAACCTCGACTCCGACGGCAACGCCCAGCCCGGCATCTACGGCATCCCGCTCAACGGCAAGAACGGAACGGCCCTGATCCGGGACACCGACGACGGCGCCCTCGACAATGACACCGAGTTCGACCGTGCGGTCGGGCCGATGCAGTTCATCCCCGGCACCTGGCAGGCGGTCGCGATCGATGCCGACCAGGACGGTGAGAAGAACCCGCAGAATATCCACGATGCGGCCACCGGAGCGGCGATCTACCTCTGCGCCGGAGACGGCGATCTGTCCTCGCGCGATGATCTGAAGGCCGCCGTCAAGCGCTACAACAACTCCGACGAGTACGTCGATCTGGTCCTCAAGATCTCCGATGCGTACAGCAAGGGCGACTTCTCGACGGTTCCCACCGGCAGCTCCAAGTCCTCGGTGCTGACGAGCTTCGAGCGGGATCAGACGATGACCCCGGCCGAGCGCCAGCAGGCGACCGAGCGCGCCCGTCAGGCCGAGGAGCAGAAGCGCGTCGAGCGCGAGCAGCAGCAGTCCGGTGGAGGCTCCGGAGGCGGCAGCGGGTCCGACGGCGGCGGTGCCAACCCGCCGCGGCTCGAGACGCTGCCCGACACGAACCCGGCCCCTGGTGGTGGCGGCGGCGGTGCCGCTCCGCGCGGACCGATCAGCGATGTCACCGACCCGATCACCGATGGCGTCGACAACACCGTCGGCGGCGTGCCGGTCGTCGAGGACGTCGTCAAGCCGGTGACCCGGCTCATCTCCCGGATCGCGGGAGGCGCCGACTGGCTGCTGAACTCCACCGACTGCCGCGCCCGGAGCCTCCGCCTCACCGATCCGGGAGGCAATGAGGGGCGCTACCAGAAGTGCATGACCGACCGGGGCTACGAGCCCTACTGATCGCGGGTCCGCCCGCTCAGCGCAGGCGGCGGGCGATCTCCGCGGCCCAGTAGGTCAGCACGATATCGGCGCCGGCGCGGCGGATCGAGAGCACCGACTCGTCGATCGCCCGCTCCCGATCGATCCATCCGCGCTCGGCGGCCGCCTCGACCATCGAGTACTCGCCCGAGACGTTGTACGCCGCGATGGGGACATCGGCCTCTCGCCGGATCTCGGCGATCAGGTCGAGATAGGACAGCGCGGGCTTGACCATGACGATGTCCGCACCCTCCGCGAGGTCGAGCAGCACCTCGCGCACCGCCTCGCGAGCATTGGCCGGGTCCTGCTGGTAGGTGCGCCGGTCGCCCTGCAGGGACGAGTCGACGGCCTCCCGGAAAGGTCCGTAGAAGGCCGAGGCGTACTTGGCCGCGTAGGCCAGGATCACCGTGTCGAGGTGGCCCGCGGCGTCGAGGGCCGAACGGATCGCGCCGACCTGGCCGTCCATCATGCCGCTCGGGCCCACCACATGGGCGCCCGCCTCGGCCTGCACGACCCCCATGCGCGCGTAGATCTCGAGGGTCGCGTCGTTGTCCACCCGGCCTCGGTCGTCGAGCACTCCGCAGTGGCCGTGATCCGTGAACTCGTCCAGACACAGATCGGCCATCACCGAGGTGGCATCGCCGACCTCCGCCCGCGCGTCGGCGAGCGCGAGGTTCAAGATCCCCTCCGGATCGACCGCTCCGGAGCCGATGGCGTCCTTGCGCTCGGGAACGCCGAACAGCATGACACCCCCGAGGCCGAGCTCCGCGGCCTCGGCATAGACCGCCTTGGCCGAGTCACGGGTGTGCTGCACGACCCCCGGCATGCTGGCGATCGGGCGTGGCGCATCGAGGCCCTCGGCGACGAACATCGGCAGCACCAGCTGCGACGGGTCGACGCGGGTCTCGCGCACCATCGCCCGCATCGCCGGCGTGCTACGCAACCGGCGGGGCCGATCGGCGGGGAACATCAGCTCTTACGGCGCTTGGTGCGCTGCGAGGGCTTGGTCACCGGATCGCCGGCCTCGATGAAGGCCTCGCGGCGACGGGCGCCGAACTCGGCGAGCGCATCGGCGAGGACCTCGACCGAGGGCTTCTCGGCGAGGACGTCGACCCGCAGGCCGTGCTCCTCGGCCGTCTTGGCCGTGGCCGGGCCGATACAGGCGATGATCGTCGACTGGTGCGGCTTGCCGGCGATGCCGACGAGGTTCCGCACGGTCGAGCTCGACGTGAACATCACCGCGTCGAACTTGCCCGACTTGATCGCCTCGCGGGTCGGCGCCGGCGGCGGTGCCGCCCGGACGGTGCGGTAGGCCGTGACATCGTCGACCTCCCAGCCGAGGTCGATGAGCCCCGCCACGAGGGTCTCGGTGGCGATATCGGCACGCGGCAGGAAGACCCGGTTGATCGGATCGAGCAGGTCGTCATAGGGCGGCCAGTCCTCCAGCAGGCCCCGCGCGGACTGCTCGCCACTCGGGATGAGATCGGCGCGGATGCCCCACTGGGCGATGGCCTCGGCGGTCTTCTCCCCCACCGCGGCGATCTTGAGACCGGAGAAGGCCCGGGCGTCGAGTCCGTACTCGTCGAACTTCTCGCGCACCGCCTTCACCGCGTTGACGCTCGTGAACGCGATCCACTCGTAGCGTCCCTCGACGAGACCGCGCACGGCCTTGTCCATCTGCTGCGGATTGCGCGGGGGCTCGACCGAGATCGTCGGCACCTCCTCGGAGACCGCGCCGAAACCGCGCAGCCGCTGGGCCAGGCCCGCGGACTGCTCCTTCGTGCGGGGGACCAGGATGCGCCAGCCGTACAGCGGCTTGGTCTCGAACCACGAGAGCGCATCGCGCAGGCCGACGATATCGCCCACGACGGTGATCGCCGGCGAGGTCATCTTGGCGGCCTTGGCATCGGCGGCGATGGTCTTCAATGTGGAGACCACGGTGCTCTGCTCGGTGGTGGTGCCGACACGGGTCATGGCCACCGGCGTGGTCTCGGCCCGCCCGGCCGCGATGAGCGCCTTGGCGACCTCCCCGATGCGGGCGACCGCCGAAAGCAGCACGAGGGTGTCGTCATCGGCATGCTCGCTCCAGTCGATGGTGGCATCGCCGACACTCACCACGGTGTACTCGCGGTGCTGCTTGCTGGTGAGCGGAACCCCTGCATAGGCCGGGACGGCCGATACCGAGGACACGCCCGGCACGACCTCGAAGCCGATGCCCGCCTTGTGGCAGGCGATCGCCTCTTCCGGGCCGGTGGCATAGGTGAACGGATCGCCCACCATCAGCCGGACGACGTGCTTGCCGCCCTTGGCGTGCTTGACGACGAGCTTCGAGCGCGCGGCGGCGGTCAGCTCATTGCCGTCGCTGTCGCGTCCCGCGTCGATGATCTCGGCCTCGGTGGTGACGAGCAGGGCCTGCTCGGGCGTCTCGGTGATGACGACATCGGCCGTCGCGAGCAGCTCGGTGGCCCGCACCGTCAGGAGGCTGGCATCGCCCGGGCCCGCTCCGACGAAGCTCACCTGGCCGAGGGCCGGGGCGGTCGATGCGGGCGTCACAGGCGCTTCCATGGCGGTGGTGGTGGTCAAGGTCTTCCCTTTTCTTGACTGTGGAGTCGTGGTCTGCCGGGTGGTCATGGGGCTGGGGTACTGGCCTCGACCAGTCGGTCGGCGCCCTCGGCGAGCATCTCGGCAGCGAGACGTTCGCCGATCGCCAGGGCCTCGGAGGGAGGACCGCTGGCGGACAGGCGGATGGACGGGGATCCCGAGATATCGCCGACGACGGCGCGGAGCCATAGCTCCTCGCCCTCGTTGACGACCTCGGCGAGTGCTCCGACCGGAGCACTGCAGCCTGCCTCCAAGGTGGCGAGGAGGCTGCGCTCAGCGGTCACGGCGGCCCGGGTGTCCGGATCGTCGAGGACGCTGAGAAGGCGGTACGTGTCGGCATCATCGGCGCGGCACTCGCAAGCGAGCGCCCCTTGGCCGGGTGCCGGGAGCATCTGGATGGGGTCGATCGACTCGGTGATCTCATCGGTGCGGCCGAGCCGCGCGAGCCCGGCCCGCGCGAGCACCACACCGGCCAGCTCCCCCGAGCTGACCTTGCCGATGCGGGTGTCGACATTGCCCCGCAGTCCGGTGGTCTGCAGGCCGAGGCCGAGGGCGTTCAGCTGGCTCACCCGGCGCGGCGACCCGGTGCCCACGAGGGACCCCGGTGGCAGCTCGGCGAGGGTCAGGCCGTCCCGCGCCACCAGCGCATCCCGTGGATCCTCGCGCCGCGGGATGGCCGCGAGGGTGAGGCGGGGATCGGCATAGGTCGGGATGTCCTTGAGCGAGTGGACCGCCAGGTCGACCTCACCCGAGGCGAGCGCATCGCGCACGGCGGCGACGAAGACGCCCTGTCCGCCGAAGGTGCTGAGCGGGGCGGCGGAGCGGTCGCCGAGGGTCGAGATGGTGACCAGCTCGATCTCGACACCGGTCTCATCGCGGAGCCGGTCGGCGATGTGCGAGGACTGCGTCACGGCCAGCCGACTGCCGCGGGTCCCCAATCGCAGTGTCGTCATGAGGACTCACCTCCGACGGAGGTGACCGCACGCACCGTGGTCTGGTCGAGGGCGAACAGGTCCGCGAGCGCATCGGCGTAGGTCAGCCCCTCCGGACCGTCGACGAGCTCCTTGACCCGCACCGTAGGAGCGTGGATCAGCTTCTCGGCGACGCGACGCAGGGCCTGCCCGACCTCGCGGCGGGCATCCTCGTCGAGATCGGCGCCGAGCCGGGCGAGGACGCGCTCGGTCTCGGAGGCCACGACCTCGGTCGCCATGCCGCGGAGCGCGACCACGGTGGGCGTGACCTTCGAGGCGCTCTTGGCAGCCAGGAAGCTGCGGACCTCGTCGGCGACGATGCCCTGCACCTGGCGCACATCGTCGGCGAGCTCGGCATTCGCGGCCTGCGCGGCGAGGACCTCGAGGTCGACGACATCGACCTGCGGGAGGGCCCGCACATCACCCGCCACATCGCGTGGAAGGGCGAGGTCGATGACGCTCATCCGTCGATCCGGTGTCGCCGCGGCGATGCGGTCGCGGCCGAAGACCGTCCCCGCGGCACCCGTGCAGGTGATGAGGACATCCGCCGCGGACAGCTCGACATCGAGAGCATCCCAGCGCACGGCGCTCACGCCGTAGGCCGCGACGAGCTCGAAGGCCCGCTGGAAGGTCCGATTGGCGACCCAGATGCGCTGCGGCTGGACACCGCGCTCGATGAGCGTGCGGACGGCCAGGCTGGCCATCGTCCCGGCACCGGCCACCAGGATGCGCGAGGACGGCGCCGTGACGATGTCACCGGCCGCCTCGAAACCGGCCGTGACGATCGAGGGCGCGAGACGGTCGATACCGGTCTCCGCGTGGCCCCGCTTGCCGATGCGCAGGGCCTGCTGGAAGAGGGTGTTGAGCGCCGAGCCGACCGTGGACTCGGCCTGACCGGAGGACAGCGCATCGCGGACCTGGCCGAGGATCTGGCTCTCGCCGAGGATCATCGAGTCCATGCCGGAGGCCACACCGAAGAGATGCGCCACGGCCGCTTCGTCGTAGTGCACGTAGACATGGCGGACGAGCTCCTCGCGGCTCAGCCCCGAGTGCTCGGCGAGGAGCCGGGAGACCTCGTCGACCGCACCGTGGAAGCGCTCGGCCTCCACGTACACCTCGACGCGATTGCAGGTCGAGATGATCGCCGACTCGCTCACGTACTCGTTCTCGAGCACGCGATGCGACAGCTTGACCGAGGAGTCGGTGTCCAGCGCGACCCGCTCCAGCAGGTCCACCGGCGCCGACTTGTGGGACATCCCCACCACCAGAACGCTCATGCCGCCTCCGCCTGGACCGAGATGTGCTGCGTATTCGTCAACGCGACCGAGGGTGGGTTGACGAGTACCCAGCACATCTCGGTTCTGGACGCGTTGCGCTCGCTCATGAGGTCACCTCGGCTTCCTCACGCGGGTGGCCCTTGCGCTGCTCGTGATAGGCCAGGATCTGCAATTCGGCCGCGACATCGACCTGTCGGACGTCGACTCCCTCAGGCACCCGCAGGGCCACCGGGGCGAGGTTGAGGATGCTCGTGACACCGGTGGCCACCAGCCGGTCGGCCACCTCCTGCGCGGCCGGACCCGGGGTGGCGACGATGGCGATGGACACCGAGCGCTCGGTGATGATCCTGGCGAGCTGCTCGATGGGCTCGATGGCCAGATCCCCGACCCGCTCGCCGATACGCCGAGGGTCGGCGTCGACGACGGCCACGATGCGGCTGCCACGCGAGGTGAAGCCGGGATAGGCCGCGAGCGCGGTCCCCAGGTTGCCGGCACCGACCAGGACGACATTCCAGTCCTGGGTCTGGCCGATGGCCTGCGCGATCTCGGCGCGCAGATGGGCGACGTCGTAGCCGACCCCCCGGGTGCCGTGCGATCCCAGGTGCGAGAGATCCTTGCGGACATTCGCCGAGGAGACGCCGGTCGCCTCGGCGAGCTGGTCGGACGAGCAGGTCGTCGACCCTTGGGATCGCAGCTGGGTCAGCGCCCGAAGGTACAGCGGAAGCCGAGCGACGGTAGCGTTGGGGAGGCCTCGGTCGCTGCTCGAGGCACCCGTCAGCCGGGATCTACGCGGAAGAATGGTCACGGTACTCCTGCGCCGATCGACTCGAGACGGCCCGGAAAGGCCGGTCAGAAGGCGCTTCGACAGTCTACGAGTTGGTGAAGGCGTTCACAAAATCGAGCGATGGTCACCCCTGTCACGGCGAGGGATGGCGGGCGTCGTAGGCCAGGAAACGGCGCGCGCTCAGGACCGCGAGTCCCACCCCCACGATGCACAGCACGCCACCGACCACCATCGCCTCACCCTCGCCGAGCAGGCTCGCGAGCGAGCCCATCAGGAAGTCGCCGAGCCGTGGCCCACCGGCCACGACGACCGTGAAGACCCCCTGCATGCGCCCACGCAGCTCATCGGGTGCCGCGGTCTGCAGCATCGTCGAGCGATAGGCCGAGCTGACCATGTCGGCCGACCCGGAGAGAGCCAGCAGAGTGACGCCGAGCCAGAGCACGCCCGGCAGCCCGATCGCGGTGACACCGGCGAGGGCGACCGCCACACCGTAGGCCAGCACCGCGACGACGATCGCGACCCCATGGCGATGGACGCGGCTGATCCACCCCGAGACGCAGAAGGCGAGGAACGAGCCGATCGCCGGCGCCGCCTGCAACAGGCCGAGCACCCACGCACCCTCATTCCCGCTCCCGCCCGCGAGGTAGACCGTGGCGGCGAGGGCGGGGAAGGCGGCGCGGGGCTGAGCGAGCACCATCGCACACAGGTCGAGCACGAACGAGGTCCGCAGATTGGGGGCCGAGCGCAGGAAGCCCAGTCCGTCGATCACGGAGCGGAGCCCCGGCACGGGAGCCCGTTCCCCCGGCGGCAGTGCGGGCAGCCGCAGGATGGAGTAGATCGCGGCGGTGAAGAGCACCGCGTCGACGAGGTAGACCGACCGCACCCCTGCGGCCGCGATGAGGCTGCCGCCGAGTAGCGAGCCGACGGTGAAGCTCAGCGTGAAGGAGGCCATGCCGAGCGCATTGGCCGCCGGCAGGACCTTCATCGGCAGCAGCCGCGGCAGCATCGCCGCACGAGCCGGATTGTTGACGGCGAACATCGCGGACTGCACGGCGACGATCGCGTAGAGCACCTCCACCCGCTCCCAGCCGGCCAGCACGTGGACGACCAGGGCGAGCGAGCAGGCCCAGAGCCCCAGTGCCGAGACCAGCGCGACCTTCCGGCGGTCGAAGGCGTCGACGAGCACCCCTCCGTAGAGCCCTCCGAGCACCAGCGGCAACAGTCCGAAGAGGCCGATGAGCCCGACGGCGAAGGACTCACCCGTCAGCTGGTAGGCCTCGAAGGAGATCGCCACGAGGGCCATCTGCTGGCCGAAGGCGGAGACCGTCTGGCCGGCCCACAGCCGCCGATAGGCGGGTGAGACGCGCAGCGGTGTGAGGTCGGGCAGGACCGAGCGGGCGGGCACCCGGCCGATCTTGCCACGCGGGGATCAGGGGGCGAGCCGGTCCCTGGCCCACCCGGCACCCTCGCGGCGGAACCGCACCCGGTCATGGAAGCGGTTGCGCCGGCCCTGCCAGAACTCCACCGTCTCCCAGCCGATCCGATAACCGCCCCAGGTCTCCGGCCGATCGCGGTCGCCGGAACGTTCGACCTCCGCGTACCGCCGGTCCAGCTCCTCGCGGCCGTCGACCGGCTCCGACTGCGGCGAGGCGATCGCCGCCAGCCTGCTGCCCAGCGGACGGGTGGCGAAGTACGCATCCGAGGTGGCCGCGTCGACGCGCTCCACCGGCCCCTCCACCCGAATCTGCCGCTGCAAGGGATGCCAGGGCATCACGAGGGCCGCGCGCGGGTTCACCGCCAGCTCGCGGCCCTTGCGCGAGGTGTAACCGGTGAAGAACACCAGCCCCCGCTCATCGAGCTGTTTGAGCAGGACGGTCCGCACCGAGGGGGCTCCCTCCGGGGTCGCGGTCGCCAGGACCATCGCATTGGGCTCGTCGAGTCCGGCGGCGATCGCCTCCCCGAGCCAGCGCTCGAACAGCGCCACCGGATCCTCTCCGGCATCCTCTTCGCTCAGCCCGGCAGCCTCGTACTCGTGCCGCAGTGCCCTGAAGTCAGCGGAGTCCATCCCCACACCGTAGCGCCGACAAGGCACAATGCAGGCATGACTGAGGTGCATCACGGATTAGAGGGCGTCATCGCGTTCGAGAGCGAGATCGCGGAGCCCGACAAGGAGGGATCGGCGCTTCGGTATCGCGGCGTCGACATCGACGACCTCGTCGGCCGGGTGCCGTTCGAGAAGATCTGGGGCCTGCTGGTCGATGGGAGCTACGAGCCGGGCCTGCCCCCGGCCGAGCCCTTCCCGATCCCGGTCCATTCGGGGGACATCCGCGCAGACGTCCAGAGCGCGATCGCGCTGACCGCACCGCAGTGGGGCATGGGCCAGCTGTACGACATCAGCGACGAGCAGGCCCGCGCCGATCTCGCCCGCACCGCCGTCATGGTGCTGTCCTATGTCGCCCAGGCCGCCCGCGGCGTCGGCCAGCCGATGGTGCCGCAGTCGCAGATCGACCAGTGCGAGACGATCACCGAACGCTTCCTGACCCGCTGGCGTGGCGAGGTCGATCCGGAGCACGCCAAGGCGATCGATGCCTACTGGGTCTCGGCGGCCGAGCACGGCATGAACGCCTCGACCTTCACCGCCCGCGTCATCGCCTCCACCGGCGCCGACCCGGCCGCCGCCCTGTCCGGGGCGGTGGGCGCGATGTCGGGTCCGCTGCACGGCGGCGCGCCCTCGCGGGTGCTCGGCATGATCGCGGAGGTCGAGAAGTCCGGCGATGCCCGCGCCTATGTCAAGCGACTGCTCGATGACGGCGAACGGCTCATGGGCTTCGGCCATCGCGTCTACCGCGCGGAGGATCCCCGGGCGCGCACCCTGCGTCGCACGGCCAAGGAGCTCAATGCTCCGCGCGCCGAGGTGGCCGAGGCCCTCGAGCAGGCGGCGCTGGCCGAGCTGCGCGAGCGTCGCCCGGATCGGGTGCTGGAGACCAATGTGGAGTTCTGGGCCGCGATCGTGCTCGACTTCGCCCAGATCCCGCCGCACATGTTCACGGCGATGTTCACCTCGGCACGGACCGCCGGGTGGAGCGCGCACATCCTGGAGCAGAAGCGCACCGGCCGTCTGATCCGGCCGCCGTCGATCTACACCGGCCCGGCCGAGCGCCGTGCCGACGAGGTGGAGGGCTGGAACCCGGCCTGGGCGAACGCCTGATCCCCTCCTGACACAGCAAAGGCCCGGCCATCCCCCCGAGATGGCCGGGCCTTTCTGCTGTTCTGAGGCTTACAGTAGCCCGGACTAGTCCTTAATGACTAGTCCGGACCAAGTCGTCTCGAATCGTGAGATCAGCTGTCGTAGGCACGCAGGATCTCGTCGGCCGCCGCGACGGCCGGCAGCTCGCCCGCCAGCACCCGCTCGCGCAGGGACTCGCGGACGGCCGCGACATTCTCATCGGTGCGCAGCCGCTGGTCGATCTCGTCCCGGACGAGTGCCCAGGTGAAGTCGAGCTGCTGCTGCGCCCGCTTCTCCGCGAGACCCCGCGCTCCCATGAACTCCCGGTGCCGGATGATGCGGCTCCAGACGGTGTCGATGCCGCTCATCTCCAAGGCCGAACAGGTCAGCACGGGTGGCACCCAGCCCTGGGTCCCGGCGTAGACGAGCCTCAGGGCGCCCGCGAGCTCCCGTGCGGTCGCCTCGGCCTCCTTGGCCCGCTCGCCATCGGCCTTGTTGACCGCGATGACATCGGCGATCTCCAGGATCCCCTTCTTGATGCCCTGGAGCTGATCGCCGGTGCGCGCGATGGTGAGGAAGAGGAAGGTGTCGACCATGCCGGCCACGGTGATCTCGGACTGGCCGACGCCGACCGTCTCGACCAGGACCACGTCATAGCCCGCGACCTCGAGGATCGTCATCGCCTGGCTCGTCGCCCGCGCGACCCCGCCGAGCGTGCCGGCGCTGGGCGAGGGCCGGATATAGGCCTTCGGATCGGTGGCGAGCGAGGCCATCCGGGTCTTGTCGCCGAGCACCGAGCCGCCCGTGCGGACGCTGGAGGGGTCGACGGCGAGCACGCCCACCTTGAGATCGCGACCGGTGAGATGGCGGCCGAGCGCCTCGATGAAGGTGGACTTGCCCACGCCCGGCACACCGGAGATCCCGACGCGGACGGCTCCCCCGGCCTCGGGCGCGAGCCCGGTCAGCAGCTCGCGCGCCGCGGCACGATGATCGGTCCGGCGCGACTCGACCAGCGTGATCGCCCGGGCCACCGCCCCTCGTTGGCCGGAGCGGACACCATCGGCGAGGGCAGCGACGTCGATCACGCTCCCGAGTCTAGGCTGCCGGGTTGTCCACAGGTGCCGACCGATGCGGCTTCCCCGATCGGCACCGCCTTGGCACAGTTCGACACGTCAGTCACACTGGTAGTCGAGGAGTAGCCATGACCGAAGCCCAGACCTGGACATTGATCGCCACCTTCATCACGGCGTTCTTCGGTACGCTCACGCTCTTCGGCATGATGATGACCCGCGTCATCCGCGCCGAGTTCGGCGGCGTGCGGGCTGACATGGGAGCGATGGAGACCCGCCTGAGCGCCGAGATGAGTTCGATGGAATCCCGGATCAACGCCAAGTTCGACGCCCTCGACCGCGATGTCCAGGGCATCGCCCGCCGCGTCTTCCCCGACGCGGGCTGATCCCCAGCACGCTTGGGCTGGTCCGCCTAGGGTGTCGGCATGCGCGCTTCCGAACCGAGGCCGAGTCTCACCGAGCTGGCCACCACGCACGGCACGGACAAGTGGGGTATGCATCGCTACACCCCGCACTACGAACGCTTCCTGGAGCACCTGCGGGAGGAGTCCTTCACGCTGCTCGAGATCGGCATCGGCGGATACGCCCACTCCGGTGAGGGCGGCGCCTCCCTACGCATGTGGCGCGACTTCTTCCCCCGGGCGCAGATCGTCGGCCTCGACATCGAGGACAAGTCCTTCGTCGCCGGCGACCGGGTCCACGTCTACCAGGGCAGTCAGGTCGATCCCGCGGTGCTCGACCGGATCTTCGCCGACTTCCCCGATATCAAGGTGATCGTGGACGACGGCAGCCATCGCCCCGAGCACATCCGCGAGACCTTCGCACTGCTCTTCGAGCGGCTCCCCCTCGACGGCGTCTACGCGATCGAGGACACCCAGACGTCCTACTGGCCCGCCTGGGGAGGCAGCCTCGACCGCCACGACCCGACCACCACGATGGCGCTGGTCAAGGACCTCGTCGACGGCCTCAACTACGAGGAGTACCTGGACCCGCACTACCGTCCGACGCCCACCGATCTGACGATCAAGGGCCTCCACTGCTTCCACAACCTGGTGATCCTCGAGAAGGGCGACAATCGCGAGGGGACCAACAAGCGCGTGGCCGCCGAGCCGCTGACCGGACTCGACGCCCTCCGCCAGAAGATCGTGGACACGGTCGGGCGTCTGGGACGCCGTTCCTCGCCCTGACCGACCGGGCTCCTCAGTCCTGCGGCTGGGTGCGGAGCTTGTCCAGCAGCGACAGCGCCGACTCGGCGATGACGGTTCCCGGGAGGAAGACCTCGGCCGCCCCCATCTCCCGCAGCGCAGGGACGTCGTCGGGCGGGATGACGCCGCCGATGACGATCATGATGTCCTCGCGGCCGAGATCGGCCAGCGCCGACTTCAACGCCGGCAGCAGCGTCAGGTGCCCCGCCGCCAGCGAGGACACGCCGACGATGTGCACATCGGCGTCGACCGCCTGCTGGGCGACCTCCTCGGGCGTCGAGAAGAGCGGGCCCACATCGACATCGAAGCCCATGTCGGCGAAGGCCGAGACGATGACCTTCTGGCCGCGGTCGTGGCCGTCCTGTCCCATCTTGGCGACCAGGATGCGCGGACGCCGGCCCTCGGCCTGCTCGAACTCGTCGGTGGCCTCCAGCACGCGCTGGACGTCACCGGATCCTCCGGACTCGCTGCGGTACACACCCGAGATGGTACGGATGACCGCCTGGTGGCGGCCGTAGACCTTCTCCAGCGCGTCGCTGATCTCACCGACGGTCGCCTTGGCCCGGGCCGCGTCGACCGCGAGCGCCAGCAGATTGCCGTCGAGGGATCCGTCGCGGCTCGCTCCCCGCTCCGCGGAGTTGGTGAGCGCCTCGAGGGCGCCGCGGACATCGTCCTCGTCGCGCTCGGCGCGCAGCCGCTCGAGCTTGGCGAGCTGCTGCTGCAGGACCGACTTGTTGTCGACCTTGAGCACCTCGACCGGCTCGTCGTCCTGGACCCGATAGGTGTTGACGCCGACGACGGGCTGCAGTCCGGCGTCGATGCGTGCCTGCGTGCGGGCCGCGGCCTCCTCGACGCGCATCTTGGGGATGCCCTCCTCGATCGCCTTGGCCATGCCGCCGGCGGCCTCGACCTCCTCGATGTGCGCCCAGGCGCGAGCGGCGAGATCGTGGGTCAGCCGCTCGACATAGTACGAGCCGCCCCAGGGGTCGATGATGTCCGTCGTGCCGGACTCCTGCTGCAGCAGCAGCTGGGTGTTGCGGGCGATGCGGGCGCTGAAGTCGGTCGGCAGCGCGATGGCCTCGTCGAGGGCATTGGTGTGCAGGCTCTGCGTGTGACCCTGGGTGGCGGCCATGGCCTCGATGGCGGTGCGCTGGACATTGTTGAAGACGTCCTGTGCGGTGAGGCTCCAGCCCGAGGTCTGCGAATGCGTGCGCAGGCTCAGGCTCTTGGCATTCTTCGGATCGAACTGGCCGACCAGCTTCGACCACAGCGCGCGGGCGGCGCGCATCTTGGCGATCTCCATGTAGAAGTTCATGCCGATCGCCCAGAAGAAGCTCAGCCGCGGCGCGAAGGCGTCGATGTCCAGGCCGACGTCGAGGCCGGCGCGGATGTACTCGACGCCGTCCGCGAGGGTGTAGGCGAGCTCCAGATCATTCGTCGCCCCGGCCTCCTGGATGTGATACCCGGAGATCGAGATCGAGTTGAACCGCGGCATCTTGGCCGCCGTGTACGCGAAGATATCGGAGATGATCCGCATCGACGGCGCCGGCGGATAGATGTACGTGTTGCGGACCATGAACTCTTTGAGGATGTCGTTCTGGATGGTCCCGGCCAGCTGCTCGGGCGCGACGCCCTGCTCCTCGGCGGCCACGATGTAGAGCGCCATGACGGGCAGCACGGCGCCGTTCATGGTCATCGAGACGCTCATCTGGTCCAGCGGGATGCCCTCGAAGAGCTTGCGGGTGTCATAGATCGAGTCGATCGCGACGCCCGCCATGCCCACATCGCCGACGACGCGCGGGTTGTCCGAGTCGTAGCCGCGGTGGGTCGCGAGATCGAAGGCGACCGAGAGGCCCTTCTGCCCGGCCGCGAGATTGCGGCGGTAGAACGCATTGGACTCCTCGGCGGTGGAGAAGCCGGCGTACTGGCGGATCGTCCACGGCTGCGTGGTGTACATCGCGGGGTAGGGCCCGCGCAGGAAGGGCGTGAGGCCCGGGTAGGTGTCGAGTGCGTCGACACCGGCGAGGTCATCGGGCGTGTAGAGCCGCTTGACGTCGATGCCCTCGGGCGAGGCCCAGGGCTCGGCACCGTCGGTGGCGCGCGCGTAGGCCGCGGCATCCGCGGTCGGCGGCTGCTCGGGATCGAGCGGCAGGCCGGAGAAGGAGGACGGGATGGTCATGCGGACACCTCGCAGAAGAAACGACGGCAGCGAGGTGACCGCCTGCCGCCTCGATGGTTCGTTCGCTGGGGGTACCTCACTGCACGGAGCTCCGCGGAGTGCTTGGGGGAGCGCTCGTTCATGCGGCGAGCACCTCCCGGGTGCGGCGGAGGAAGGCTAGGGCGTCGACGCCCATCGCCGCTGCGTCATCGGCGCCGACCTCGTTCTTGCCGGCGACGATGACGTGGCGGGCACCGTTCTGGCGCAGTGCCGCCACCAGCTCGGTGCCCCACTCGGCATAGGCCTTGTCGGTGCCGGCCAGGCAGACGACGGCGGGCTGTCCGGCCTCGCGGTATGCGGAGACCACGCTGTCGACGCCGTCGGTCGCCCCGGCGATGCCGTGGTGGACGCCTCCGGCGGCCAGCAGGTTGATGACGAAGCTCGCCCGCCCGGTGTGCTGGGCGATGGGGCCCATCGTGGCCAGGAAGACCGGCTGTTCGGCGGGCTCGTCGCGCATCGCCTCGTACTCACCGGCGTAGCGGAAGACCTCCGGCGCGAGCGGATAGGCAGCGCGCTCGGGCAGCGCCTCCGCGAGATTCGGGAACTCGCTGATGCCGGTGATCGGGCGCCGGCGGCGGGCGATGTCGAGGGCGCGCTCGTCGACGGTCTCCTGGACCCGCGCGCGCAGCAGCTCCAGGGCCGCCTCGGTCCCTCCGGCCGCGTCGAGCTCGCCGAAGAGCTCCCAGGCCGCGCGGGCGATGTCATCGGTGAGCTTCTCCACCGCATGCGCACCGCCGGCCGGATCGGTGACGGCCGCGACATGGGACTCGCCGATGAGCAGCGCCGAGGTGTTGCGGGCGATGCGGCGGCTGAACGGGGTCGGCAGGCCGAGCGGCTCGTCGAAGGGCAGGGTGGTCACCGCATCCGCGCCGCCGACACCGGCGGCGAAGGTGGCCACGGTGGTGCGCAGCATATTGGCGTACGAGTCGTAACGGCACATCATCGGCCGCGAGGTGACCGCGTGCTGACGCTGGGCGCGGGCGGGCTCGGCGACCTCGCTGAGCTGGCCGACCCGGTCCCACAGCCGGCGGGCGGCCCGGAACTTGGCGATCGTCGGGAACTGCTCGTCGGTGGCGGCGTAGCGGAACTCCAGCTGCTCGGCCGCCTCATTGGCGCTGAGCCCAGCCTCGGTCAGCGCGCGCAGGTAGACGGCGCCGGCGTACAGCGCATAGGCGAGCTCGTGGACATCCGAGGCGCCGAGATCGTGGACCGCGGTGGCGTCGACGACCACACCGCGCACCCCCCGCTCCTTGGCCAGCCGGGCGAGGTCGACCGCGACCTCGAGTCCGGTCTCCCCGCGCCCGCGGACGATCGCGCCGAGCGGATCGGCGCCGAGATTGGTGCCGGCATGGGCCTGCACCGCCTTGTCCTCCACGACCTCCAGGAAGGCCGCGGCGGCACCGCGCGGATCGGTCGGGGCATCCAGCACGACCGGGGCGAGGTCGACGAAGACCGGCTCGAGGAGCGCCGCGAGGCGGTCGGCGTCGATGCCCTCGGCACCGACGGTGAGCCACAGCGAGTTGGCGCCGTTCTCCAGCTCGGTCGACAGCCGCTCGGCATCGGTCGACGGATCGACGAACCACCCGCGCACATCCCAGCCGTCGAGCTCGGTACGGGCGGCGACGGAGCCGCGCGTGAACGGCGACTGCCCGGGCAGGCCGGCATCGGCGAGGTCGTCGGTGAGTGTGGGCGTGCCGAGCGGGGTCACGCTGATGCCGTCGAGGGTGCGCGTCGCGAGCAGGTCCCAGACATCGGAGTCGGGAGCGTCCTCGGCGAGTTTGCCCTTCTTGCGGAGCACGGCCGCAGTGGCCTTCTCCCACTCGCCGAGGTCGTGGTGCACGCCCTCGGCCAGGCGGATCGTGGAGTCGGGTGCCATGGCGGCATCGTACGGAACCAGATCGGAGCGGCGTTCAGTGAGGTCCCCGTCACCCAGGTCGGCGGCCGCATCGCCCGACGGCGGTAGAGTCCGAGAGGTGCCCCGTTCAGCGCCCATCCCCGCCGACCTGCTGCCCGCCGACGGACGCTTCGGCTCCGGTCCGTCCAAGGTGCGGCTCGAGGCCCTCCAGGCCCTCGCCGCCACCGGCACCTCGCTCATGGGCACCTCGCATCGCGCCGCCCCGGTGAAGGACCTGGTCGGCAGCGTCCGCGCGGGCCTGACCGACCTGTTCTCGCTGCCCGAGGGGTACGAGATCGTGCTCGGCGTCGGCGGCTCGCATGCCTTCTTCGATGCGGCGACCTTCGGGCTGATCGAGCACCGCAGCCTGCATCTCGTGCACGGGGAGTTCACGCGCAAGTTCGCGACCGCCGTCGCACAGGCCCCCTTCCTCGAGGCGCCGGTGATCGCGGAGTCCGAGCCGCACACCTATCCGGCGCTGGTCGTCGAGCCCGGTGTCGACGTCTATGCCTGGGCACACAATGAGACGTCCACCGGCGTCATGGTGCCGGTGCTGCGCCCCGACGGCGCCGACGAGGACGCGCTGGTGGTCGTCGATGCGACCTCCGGTGCGGGAGGGCTGCCCGTCGACATCGCGCAGACCGATGTCTACTACTTCGCCCCGCAGAAGTCCTTCGCCTCCGATGGCGGACTGTGGATCGCGATCATGAGCCCGGCCGCGATCGAGCGCGCCGAACGGATCAAGGCGAGCGGCCGCCATATCCCGGGCTTCGTCGACCTGCCGGTCGCGATCGACAATTCGCGCAAGGATCAGACGTATAACACGCCTGCGGTCGCCACCCTGTTCCTGCTGGACCAGCAGGTGCGGTGGCTGAACGGGCTCGGCGGCCTGGATGCCGCGGTGGCGCGTACCCGCGAGTCGAGCCGACGGCTCTACGACTGGGCCGAGTCCGGTGAGCACACCACGCCCTTCGTCCCCGATGCGGCCGAGCGCTCGCTGGTGGTCGGCACGATCGACCTGGCCGACGAGATCCCCGCGGCCGAGGTGGTGTCCGTGCTACGCGACCACGGCATCGTCGATGTCGCCGGCTACCGCGGCCTGAACCGCAATCAGCTGCGGGTCGCGATGTTCCCGGCGATCGACCCCGACGACGTGACCGCGCTGACCCGCTGCATCGACCACGTCATCGAGCACCTCGCCTAGAACCGAGATTTGCTCCCCATTCGTCGACGGGGAGGGCTCACGGTTGACGAATCGGGAGCAAATCTCGGTACAGGCCGGTCAGTCGAGGACGGTGCCGGCGCGGTGCAGGTCGCGGTGCTCGGCGTAGACGGCGGCATTGCGATGGAGGCGCTCGACCTCCGCGTCGCTCAGCTCACGGCGCACCTTGGCGGGCGCACCGACCACGAGGGACCGCGGCGGCACCTCCATGCCCTCGGGGACCAGAGCACCCGCCGCGATGAGCGACTCCTCGCCGATGACGGCGCCGTTCATGATGATCGAGCCCATCCCCACCAGCACGAAGTCGCCGACCGTCGCGCCGTGGATGATCGCGCCGTGGCCGACGGAGACGCCCTCGCCCAGGACGACGGGCTTGTCCACATCGACGTGGAAGGCGCAGTTGTCCTGCACATTGGCGTTCCGGCCGATGGTGATCGGCTCGTTGTCCGCGCGCAGCACGGCGCCGTACCAGACGCTCGCGCCCTCCTCGACGGTGACCGATCCCGTCAGCGTGGCATTCGACGCGACGAAGGCGGATGCGGCCACCTGCGGCCTCTTGTCTCCCAGTGCGATCAACATGGCAGCACGCTATCGCGCCGCCCGAGCCGTCAGAGGAGCAGATCGCCGAGAGGGCCGAGCAGGAAGTAGGCGAGGAACAGCAGCGCGATGATCCACATCAGCACGTGGACCTCACGGACCTTGCCCCGCACCAGCTTCAGGAAGACATAGGCCAGGAAGCCCGCGCCGATGCCGACGGTGATCGAGTAGGTGAACGGCATCAACACGATCGTCAGGAAGGCCGGGATCGCGATCTCGATATCGTCCCAGTCGATGCCGGTGACCTGCGTCATCATCAGGAATCCGACCAGCACGAGCGCCGCGACGGCCGCCTCGTTGGGGATCGCGCCGACGAGCGGCGTGAAGATCATCGAGAACAGGAACAGCACGCCCGTCGTGACGCTGGCCAGTCCGGTGCGCGCGCCGTCGCCGACACCGGCCGTGGACTCCACATACGAGGTATTGCTGGAAACGCTCGCGGCACCGCCGGCCGCGGCGGCGATCGAGTCGATCACGAGGATGCGCTGGGTGTTGATGGGGGCGCCGTCCTCGTCGTTCAGTCCGGCCTCGGCGCCGACGGCCGTCATCGTGCCCATGGTGTCGAAGAAGTCGGCCAGCAGCAGGCTGAAGATCAGCAGGATGACGGCGACGACGCCGATCTTGTCGAAGGAGCCGAGCAGATTGAACTCGCCGAGCAGCGAGAGATCCGGGACGGCGGCGATCGAGTCCGGGATGCCCGGCACGTTGAGATTCCAGCCGGTGCTGAACGGATCGCCATTCGAACCCGGGGTGCCCGTCACCGCCTGGACGATGCCGGCGAGCACGGTGGTGACGACGATGCCGATGAGGATGGCACCACGCACGCCATTGGCGTAAAGGCCGATCATGACGACGAGGCCGATGCAGAAGACGAGCACGGGCCAGCCGTGCAGCACCCCGTCGATGCCCAGGCCGACCGGCGGCGATCCCTGCCCGGTGGTGCGGACGAAGCCTGCGTTCACCAGGCCGACGAGGGTGATGAACAGACCGATGCCGACCGCGATCGCCGTCTTGATCTGCCGGGGCACGGCATCGAAGACCGCCTTGCGGAAACCGGTCAGCACGAGCACGAGGATGATGACGCCCTCGATGACCACCAGGCCCATCGCATCGGCCCAGGTCATCTCGGTGGCGACCGCATAGGCGACGAAGGCGTTGAGGCCCAGGCCCGCCGCGAGGGCGAGCGGGAAGTTGGCGACGAGGCCCATGATGATCGACATGAGGCCGGCGATGAGAGCGGTCGCGGCGGCGATGGCCGCCATATTGGCGCCCTCGGAGTCGCCGCCGAGGTAGTTGCCCTCGGCATCGGCGACGCCGCCGAGGATGATCGGGTTGAGGACCACGATGTAGGCCATCGTCAGGAACGTGACGAGACCGCCGCGCAGCTCGCGCGGGATGGTCGAGCCGCGCTCGGAGATCTTGAAGTAACGGTCCAGGACGCCGGTCATGGCTCTCCTACGGTGCGAAGGACGACAACCGGACCATTGTCCAGGTCGCCGTCGCCCGTCTCATCGTGGGGTCGGGTCGCGACGCTCGGCCCCGCGTCCGCCCAGGGCGAGGATCGCGATGCCCGCGGCGATCACCGCGAGTCCGAGGGTCGCGGTGAGGCTCAGCCTCTCCGCGAGCACGGCGATGCCCAGCAGCGTCGCCGTCACCGGCTCGGCGAGGGTGAGGGTCGAGACGGTGGAGGCCCGCAGCGACCGCAGTCCGTGGCCGAACAGCAGATAGGCCACGGCGGTGGCGACCACTCCCAGCCACACGACGGTCGCCAGCCCCGAGGCCGAGCCGATCCAGCCGATGGGAGCGAAGGCCAGCATCGGCAGGCCGAGGAGGGCAGCCGCCCCGAATAGCGCTCCCATCGAGGCCCGCGGCGTGAGACCGGCCTCGATGAGCGCCTTGCCCGACAGGGTGTAGACGGCATAGCTGAGGCCGGCGCCGAGGGATCCCAGGAGTCCCAGCGCCGAGACCTCCGCCGCGGCGTCGAACACGCCGGAGAGGACCACCACCCCGGCGGCGGCCACGAGCGTCGCCGCGAACCAGACGGTCGTGGGCGGACGACCGGTGAGGAGCCACTCCAGCGCTCCGGTCATGACGGGAGCGCTCCCGAGGGCGACGACGGTGCCGATGGCGACGCCGTTGCTGGTCGTGCCGAGGAAGAAGGCGGGCTGATAGGCCAGCACGCCCGCGGCGCCGATCGCCGTCAGCGCGATCGTGCGCCCCGACCACCGGATGCGGGTCCCGCGGCCGGTCGCCCAGGCCACGAGTCCGAGCAGCGCGCCGCCGAGGACGATGCGGGCGACTCCCGCGGAGAAGGAGGTCGCGTCCTGGGGCCCGAGGGCCAGCGCGGTGCCGGTGGTGCCGAAGCACACGGCGGCCAGGAGGACGGCGAGATGCGGGTTCACCGGAGGCGGTCGCCGAGGGACGCTGCGAGGAGGATCAGGGCCCCGAGCCCGGGCACGGCCGCCGCGGTCGGCGGCGGCGTGAGCGGCAGCGAGAGCCGATAGAGCGGGCTGTTCTCGCCCTCGCTGCCGACGAGCACCTGACGGGGGTTCGCATAGGCGATGGTCTCGGCCTGGTCGAGCGGCGGGAGCGGCAGCGTCGTGCGCGTCTGCCAGGAGCCGGGGTCGAGGACATGCGCACCGAGATAGGTCAGCAGCACGATCGAGGATCCGTCGGGGGCGTAGGCGGCATCGGTCACCAGAGGCGGTGCGACGATATCGAGTCGAACGGCCGGCGTGACGGCGTCGGCGTCGAGGCTCCCCACTCGGTAGACCGCACCGGATCCGAGGGTCTTGGTGACCAGCTGCGGCACGCCCTCGGAGTCGAGCAGCAGGGCCTCGATGTCGGCGGGGCTGTCGAGGGTGATCCGGTATCGCTCGGGGGTGACGGTCCGGTCTCCGGGGCCGGGCTCGGGAAGGGTGAGGAGCGCGACCTCTTCACGCACCGCGCCGTTGTCACCGGTGTCGGCGACCCAGAGCGTGCCGTCGTGCAGGGCGAGCGCCTCCGGATCGGTCACGTCGGCCGTGAGCCGGGTCGCGCCCACGGTGGCACCGGTGCTGATCCGCACCGCGTAGACGATGGGGTCATGTCCGGAGTCGTTGATCGTGTACGCGAGATCGTCGTGGGTCCGGCTCACGGCCAGTCCGCTGGACTCGGTGATGCGCGGATCGCTCATCCGGCTGACCGGCTGCTGCTCGGCGCCCTCCGCGCGACCCGTGAAGGAGGCGATCGCCGCCACCACGAGCAGGGCGATCAGGAGACCCGGAATGAGCATCCGGCGACGACGTGGGTTCATCGTCACCATCATCCCCCACCGCTGGGTAGGCTAGGCGTGTGAGCCCTGAGAGTGATCCCGCGCCGGGCACCGATCGCGCCGCGCGCCGCCACAACCTGGGGCACCCGGACATCACCGAGATCGAGATCGGCAAGACGACGCACCGGGTGGCCGAGGTGCAGCCCATGGACGTCGACGGTGTCCGCACGATGACCGTCGGCACGATCCTGTGGGCCGTCGCCGCGGTCGCCCTCATCCCCTTCTGGGGCACCCTGCGAGAGAACGGCACCCAGTGGTGGCTGTGGGCGGCGCTCGCGGGATTCGGTCTGGGTCTCATCGGCATCGAGTACTGCCGGCGTCGGCGCAATGCGCTCGCCGCGGCCCGCCAGCGTCCCGCTGCGGGGGGACGACGCCGCAAGTGAGCCGAGCTGTCGAGGGCCGATAGCTCATCGGCCGCATGCGCTGCGAGCCGATCTCGCCCTAGAAGCCCTCGATCTCGTCGACCTTGACGGTGTCGATGACCGGATCGGGCAGCGCCGACGCGGACTTCGAGCGCTTGGGTCGCGATCCGGAGTGGGCACCGCACCCGTGCGTGAGTGCGACCACGCGACCGTCGGCATTGGCGGTCCCATTGCCGCAGACGCCGAAGCGATCGGACAGGTCCCCACTCAGGCTGATGAGGAATCCGCAGCTGCCGCAGCGACCCGGAGCCTGCTCGGCCATCGGGGTGTCCGGGCCGTGCTCGCCCGCGTACCAGCGGTCGGCGGCCTCCTCGCGACCTTCCAGCGACAGCACCCACTCGCGCCCGAGACCGATCTCACGGGCGAAGTGCCGATCGACGACCCCCTCGCCATCGCCGTCCCCGACGAACCAGGCCGGCGCGAGGCGGATGTCGTCCTCCTCCGGGGGGAGGACATCGCCGGGGCTCAGGTCACCGGGCTGGAGGCGATCGCGGTAGGGCGTCCAGACCGGGGCGATGATCGCCTCGTCGCCGGGCAGCAGCACGATGTCGTTGACCGTCGGCGTCGCGTCCGGCACCGTCGAGAGGCTGACGGCCCAGTGCCACCCGACATAGCCGGGCAGCGTGCACGCGAAGCGCTCCGTGAGCAGGCCGCTCGACTCCTCGATCGCGCCGAGATGCTCGCCCACCGAGCCGTCATCGACCGACTCGTCCAGGGCGGTGCGCGCGATATCGCTCGTCGAGGTGCTCACCGTTCAATTCTTCCTGATGGCCGGGCCGAACTCCAGAGCGGGTCAGTCGAGTTCGTCGGCGAGCCGGCGCAACAGCTGTGCGGTGACCTTGGCCTGCTTGCCCTCGGGGTGGCGATTGTGCCGGTACCCCTCGCCGAGACTGTCGAGCAGACCGATGAGGTCCTCGACGATGACGACCATGTCCTCGGGAGGCTTGCGCCGGGCCTGCGCCTGCGAACGGCGCACCGAGGTCACCGGGTCCAGGAGCCTGACCTGCAGCGCTTGATCCCCGCGACGGCCCTGCACGATGCCGAACTCGACGCGCGTGCCGGACTTGAGCGACTCGACGCCCTCGGGAAGCGCATCGGCGCGCACGTAGACGTCCTCACCGCCATCGCGGCTGAGGAAGCCGAAACCCTTGTCGGCGTCGTACCACTTCACCTTGCCGGTCGGCATACCGTGTCGTCCTTCGTTCGTATCGGGCCAGGAACCCCGAGTCTACTGGGAGGACTGACCTTCCGGACCCTGCGAGGGTTCCTCTTCGGGGGCGAACTCGACGTTGATGGTCTCGAATCCTTTGTGTCGCTGCATCCGGGCGTAGCTCGTATAGGCGCGGATGTCCCCGGGCCCCAGCCGGACATTGTCGGTGAAGGGGGTCAGCAGGGCGCGCGGATAGAGCCGGCGGCGCAGGACGACATTGACCTCCAGGCCGATGATGACGATGAGCGCGGCGATGAACAGGAAGGCGATGAGACCGAGCACCAGCGCGAAGGTCTGGTTCATCGCGCTCGCCCGCACGATGATGTGCCGCACGTAGACGTCACCGCCGTATTGCAGTCCCTGCCAGCCCAGCGCGCAGAAGATCCCGCCGGGCAGGACCGACCCGAACGAGGCGCGCCCCAGGCTGATGAGGAGGAACAGCGCGATGAACATGAGCGCGGTCATCACGAAGCCGATGAGGCGGATCAGGATGCCGAGATCCGGGACACCCCTCAGGCCGATCGCGGCGGGATCCTGCAGCAGGGACGTGCCGATGGCGACCAGCAGGATGCCGGCGCCGGCGATCGCCATGATGATGAGCGAGCGGAGCCGCAGCAGGATCGGATTGGGGCGGGAGTTGCGGGGCACCGCCCAGGCGACATTGCCGGCATTCTGGACCGAGAGCCCGAGCCCCATCACGCCATAGGTGGCCGCGAGCGCACCGATGACGATCGCCGAGGTGCTGCCGGAGAAACCATCGGGACGGCCGAGCTGGTCGCCGACGATCGGGAACTGCGCGAGCACGGTGTCGAGCAGTTGTTCCTGCAGCTCGGGATCGTTCTGCAGGAAGAAGCCGAGCACCGAGGTGGCGATGAGCAGCACCGGGAAGATCGCGATGAAGGCGTAGTAGGTGATGATCGCCGCGAGATACGGCCCCTGATCGTCGAAGAACTTGTAGATCACCGCCAGCGGGAAGCCGATGGCCCGGTGCCGCCGCTGGAACTCGTCGACGGCATCGACGGCGCTCATGCCCCCGCCGCCTGAAAGAAAAGAGAGTAGGACGGCGGCGCCATGAGATGCCACACCCGTCGCTCGCTGCGCTCGCTCATGCGCGCTGCTCGCTCATCGGCTGGACAGGTACGGCCGGGCGGCGGCCACGACGGTGTCGAAGCGCGCGCGGTCCAGCACGGCGCCCTCGCGGCGGACCGACCGGGGATCGATCTCGAGCAGCCGGTTGACGCGGACCTCGCTGGGCCGGCCCTGCCGGTCCCACGCCCCCGCACCGATATCGACCCAGATCCGGCCGGCCCGGGCCTCCTGGGCGGCGTCCCGGTCGTGGTCCTTGGAGGTGAGCTGCAGGGCATAGAGCCGGTCGGCGCCGTCGCGGCCGATGATCAGCACCGGACGATCCTTGCCTTGGGAGGGGTCGTCCTCGTAGGGCACCCAGGTCCAGACGATCTCTCCGGGATCGGGGCGGCCGTCCGGACGTGGCGCGTACTCGATGCGGAGCCCGCCGGTCGCGCGCGTGCGGCGTTGCCGGCGCGCGAGCAATGTGTCGACGAGCGCTCGGATCACCACGCAGACACCGTATCGAACCGCGGCCGGTGTCGCCCGCACTCACGTCGGCGCGTTTTTCCAGGCTAGATGGCCGGAAGCTCGCGCTTCATGACCTTGCCGGTCGGGTTACGGGGCAGCTCGTCGAGGAACACGATGCTCTTGGGGACCGCGAACTTGGCGACCTGGGCCCGGGCGTATTCGACGAGATCCGGCTCGGACGCCTCGGACCCCTCGTGCAGCACGACGAAGGCGGCGAGCCGCTGCCCCCACTTGTCGTCGTCGACGCCGGTGACCACGACATCGCGGACGGCCTCGTGCTCGATGAGGGCGTCCTCGAGCTCCCGGGGGAAGACGTTCTCACCCCCGGAGATGATCATGTCGTCATCGCGCCCGGCGACGAAGAGCAGGCCGTTCTCGTCGAAATAGCCGAGATCGCCGGTGTTCATGAGGCCATCGGCGAAGGACTTGGTGTTGCCATCGGTGTAGCCGCCGAAGGGCATGTCGTTGCCGACATGGATGACGCCGGTCTCCCCCTGCGGCACCTCCCGGCCGTCGGTATCGAGGATCTTGACCGTGGTGCGCCACGGGATGCTGCCCGCGGTCCCGGGGGCGGTGCGGAGGTCCTGCGGCGAGGCGATCGTGACCCAGCCCGTCTCGGTGGCCCCGTAGAAGTTGTAGATCGAGTCGGTGAAGGTGTCCATGAAGTGCAGAGCGAGGTCCCCGGCGAGGGCGCTGCCGCTGGTCGCGGTGATCTCGAGGCTGGACACATCCGTGCGAGCGATGACCTCGGGATCGGCATCGACCATGCGCTGCATCATCAGCGGGACCACGACGAGCACCGTGGCCCGGTACCGGCCGATGTCCTCGATGACCTGCTCGGGCACGAACTTGCGCCGCAGCACATAGGTCGGTGCGGTGGTGAGGCCGAAGCTGAAGTTCAGCAGCCCCCACGAGTGGAAGAGCGGCGCGGCGATGACGACGGTGGAGTTGCCGCGATACGGAATCGACCCGAAGAAGGCCAGCAGCGGCTTGAGATCCTTGGGCTCCTCGCGCCGAGCACCCTTGGGCAGCCCGGTGGTGCCGGACGTGAAGATGACGATCGAGCCGTGCTTGGCCGGCTTGCCGTGTCCGTCCGCGGGCTGTCCGTCCGCGAGGTCGCTCAGCGTGGTGAGGTCCTCGGGGGCGTCGGCATCGGCCCAGCCGAGCAGGATCTTCTCGCGCGGGACGTCGGCCAGGACTCCGAGGAACTCCTGGTCGACGATCATCAGCTCAGCACCCTCGCGCTCGGCCAGGTCGGTCAGCTGTGAGCGGCTGGCCATCGTGTTGAGCAGCAGGATGCGACCGCCGAGCTGCATGATCGCCACGAGGGCGATGACCATCCAGCGGTGATTGCGCGACAGGATCGCGATGGAGTCACCCGGTTGCAGGCCACGCTCCTTGAGGGCGGCCGTGAGGCGGTTGACCTCCGCGACGAGATCGCGATAGGTGATCTCGCCGGCATCGTCGATGATCGCGGTCTGCTCGGGGAACCGGGCGGCCGCCGCGTTGACACCCGAGGGCAGGGCGGGGCCCCACTTGGCCAGATGGAACCCGGCCCTCGCGAGCCGCAGCGGGTTGCCGAGCCCGAGCAGGCCGATGCGGTGAGCCACCTTCGCCGTGTAGGCCAGATCGTTCATGTCCGGGAGTGTAACAACAAGTTACCCCCGGGTACGCCCGTCAGCCCGTGGTCACCGGAGCGAGAGCAGCGGTCTCCTCTTCGGTGAACAGCCGTGAGCGGATGATGAAGCGATGCCCCGTCGGCCCCTCGATCGAGAATCCGGCACCGCGCCCCGGCACGACGTCGATCGTGATGTGGGTGTGCGACCAGTAGTCGAACTGGGCCTTGGAGATCCAGACCGGCACGGGCTCGGGCGCACCGATGTCCAGCTCTCCGAGCAGGACATCGGCCGGACCGGTCAGCAGGGTCCCCTGCGTGTAGCACATCGGGGCCGAGCCATCGCAGCATCCGCCGGACTGGTGGAACATCAACGGCTGGCCGTGGTCGTCCCGGAGACGGCGGAGCAGGTCCGCCGCCTCCGGGGTCACACCCACGCGCTCGGTGCTCATGATCAGAAGAAACCCTGGGCATTCTGCGAGTAGCTGACCAGCAGGTTCTTGGTCTGCTGATAGTGGTCGAGCATCATCGCATGGTTCTCGCGGCCGATGCCGGAGTTCTTGTAGCCGCCGAAGGCCGCGTGCGCCGGATACGCGTGGTAGCAGTTCGTCCACACGCGCCCGGCCTGGATGTCGCGGCCGGCCCGGTAGGCCGTGTTGACATCGCGCGACCAGACCCCGGCGCCGAGGCCGTAGAGCGTGTCATTGGCGATGTCGATGGCATCGTCGTAGTCGTCGAAGCCGGTGACCGAGACGACCGGACCGAAGATCTCCTCCTGGAAGATGCGCATCTTGTTGGTGCCCTGGAAGATCGTCGGCGCCACGTAGTAGCCGCCGGACAGATCGCCGCCGAGGTCGACACGTTCGCCGCCGGTGATGATCCGGGCGCCCTCCTGGGTGCCGATGTCGATATAGGACAGGATCTTCTCGAGCTGGTCATTGCTGGCCTGCGCACCGACCATCGTGTCGGTGTCGAGGGGATTGCCCTGCACGATCTTCTTGACGCGCTCGGTGGCCTGCGGCAGGAACTCCTCGAGGATCGAGTTCTGGATGAGCGCGCGGCTCGGGCAGGTGCAGACCTCGCCCTGGTTGAGCGCGAACATCGCGAAGCCCTCGAGGGCCTTGTCGTAGAAGGCATCCTGCTTCGCCACGACATCGTCGAAGAAGATGTTCGGGCTCTTGCCGCCGAGCTCGAGGGTCACCGGGATGAGGTTCTGGCTCGCGTTCTGCATGATGAGCCGGCCGGTGGTGGTCTCGCCGGTGAAGGCGATCTTGCGGATGCGCGAGCTGCTGGCCAGCGGTGCGCCCGCCTCGGCGCCGAAGCCGTTGACCACGTTGAGCACGCCGGCCGGCACCAGGTCGGCGATGAGCTCGGCGAGCAGCAGGATCGAGGCCGGCGTCTGCTCGGCGGGCTTGAGGACGACCGCATTGCCGGCCGCGAGCGCGGGGGCGAGCTTCCAGGTGGCCATCAGCAGCGGGAAGTTCCACGGGATGATCTGCCCGACGACGCCGAGCGGCTCATGGAAGTGGTAGGCGACGGTGTCCTCGTCGATCTGGCTGATGCCGCCCTCCTGGGCGCGGATGGCACCGGCGAAGTAGCGGAAGTGGTCCACGGCGAGCGGAAGATCGGCCGCGAGGGTCTCGCGGACGGGCTTGCCGTTCTCCCAGGTCTCGCCGACGGCGAGCATCTCGAGGTTCTCCTCGATGCGGTCGGCGATCTTGTTGAGGATGCCGGCACGCTCGGCGACCGAGGTCTTGCCCCAGGCGGGCGCGGCGGCGTGGGCGGCATCGAGGGCGAGCTCGATGTCCTCGGCGGTGGATCGGGCGACCTCGCAGAAGGTCTTGCCGTTGACCGGCGACGGGTTCTCGAAGTACTGGCCCTTGACCGGCGGAACCCATTCGCCGCCGATCCAGTTGTCGTAGCGGGACTGATAGGAGACGACGCTCCCGTCGGTGCCCGGCTGTGCGTAGACGCTCATGGTGATGACTCCTCACGGGTGTGACGACTGTCACTCACGCTAGGAGCCCGACCGTTGCGTCTCCGTTGCATCGCCCAGGAGCGAGATCTACTCCCCGACGGTGGCCCCGATACCGCCAGGGCGTGTCTGGTAACTCGTGGCCGTTGCGAGCGGCGTATCCCCCGCCCGCTAGCGCTGGCGGGAGGTGCCCTCACGCCGCGAGGCACCCGTGGGACGTCGCGCAGCAGGTCGGGAATTGCCAGACACGCCCTAGGCGAGCTCGGCATCGAGGCGGCGCAGGTGGGCGGCGACCTGGGCGGCGCGAGGAGAGGACGAGGGGACGATCGCCACCGCGTGCTCCCACATCGCGTAGTCGTCGACACCGTGCGGCGTGTCGGCGAAGGAGAGCACCGCATCGGGATCATCGCTGCCCAGCAGACTCGACCGCACCAGCTCGTGCAGCTCGTCACGGAGCCGCGACACCCCGGGCGCCCGCGAATCGGGCAGGATCGGACCGCGATAGGCCGCGACCGCCTGCCGCAGCCGACCGCCGGCGAGACGCGACCGCAGCGCATCGACATCGGTGCGCAGGGCGCCGGCGAGACGATAGGGACGCGACAGCAGACTGATCCGGCCGAGAGTGCCGCGCAGTCTCGACAGCTCGGCCCGCACCGTCACCTCCGGGATCTCGTGCTCGCTCAGCTCGACGGCGAGCTCGGCGCTCGTATAGCCGCGTGCGGAGGAGGCCAGCAACAGCAGGAGCTCGCTGTGCCGCAGGCTCAACCGGGTCGTGGTCATCGCATCGCGCCAGGTCGCCGATCGCACGCCCAGCACGTCCAGACGCGGAGTCGATTCCGTCGGCGCCGGCGATGACGGATGCGCCGCGGCGGCCTCGAGACGGGTGATCCGCAGCTCGGCCTCGACGGCCGCCGCGGTGGCTCGCACGAGCCCGAGGCTCTGCGGCGACACCACCTCGGGGCCGCCGGTCAGGTCGAGGATGCCGAGCACCGCCCCGGTGTCGGGATCGTGGATCGGCGCTGCCGAGCAGCTCCACGGAGTGACCGGCCGGGCCAGGTGCTCCGGGCCGAAGATCTGGACCGGCCGGTCCAGCGCGAGCGCGGTACCCGGGGCATTCGTGCCCGCCTGCGCCTCGCTCCAGTCGGCACCGGGCACGAAGGCCATCGCCTCGGCTCGACGGCGGGCGAGCGATGCCCCTTCGACCCACAGCAGCCGGCCGGCCGCGTCGGTCACCGCGACCAGGAGACCGGACTCCCGGGCGGACTCGACCAGCAGCCGGCGGATGACCGGCATCGCGACCGCGAGGGGATGCTCGCTGCGGACCCGCTCCAGTTCCTCCTCGTCGAGGCTGATGGGCGGGACTCCGTGCTCGGGGTCCATCCCCCCGGAGAGGCTGCGTCGCCAGGAATCGCGCACGAGCGAACGGAGCGTGGGCGAGGCGCGGCCGTCCGCGACGAAGGCGTCATGGGCCTCGTTCAGCGCACGGGAGAGCCGCCGCGGGTCGGCACCCGCCGGCACCGCGATGTCCTCGCGAGGCTCCATGGACGAAGCCTACCCGCCGATGTGACGCCGATCACGCGCGAGCGGCGAGACCTCGCGCCCAGTTGACCTGCTGAGTCACCATCTGCGCGACCTGAGGGGACTGCGCGGGAACCGTGGCGGTGTGCGCGAAGCCGGGCCCGGACACGGTGACCTGGACGTAGCCGGTCGTCGTGCGCTCCTTGACGAGCAGGAACAGCAGTCCGAGCAGGCAGAACAGGAAGAAGACGATCGCGCAGACGATCGCCCACGCGGGGATCCGCTCCTCCGTGCGCGAATAGTCGGCGATCTGCCAGGTCGTGCCGCCGATGGGGAACGATCCCGAGGGCAGGAAGACGCTCTGCGGCGAGACCCCGATGTCGCCGATCGAGATCTGCGGCATGTCCGGCTGAGCGGGAATCGGCTCGTTCACGTGCGCCATTGAACCACGTGAGCCGGTCCGCCCATCAGCTCAGCGCCGCAGCACCTTGCGCGCCGCCGCGTTGCCGGCGAACTGACCGATCTGCACGATGACGATGACGATGAGGATGGCCGTCCACGTGACCCAGGGGTTGAACTGGCGGTAGCCGTACTGCAGGGCGAAGTTGCCGAGTCCGCCCGCTCCGATCACGCCGACGACCGCGATCATGTCGACGATCGCGATGAAGGCGAAGGTGAAGCCGAGGATCAGCGGGCCGAAGGCCTCGGGCAGCAGCACGGTGAAGATCACGCGCAGCCGGCTGGCACCCATCGACCGCGCCGCCTCCAGTACGCCCGGTGACACCGAGACGAGGTTCTGCTCGACGATGCGGGCGATGCCGAAGGTCGCCGCGAACACCACGATCGGCATCGCCGCCGTGTTGCCGATGCCGGTGCCGAATACCTCGCGCACGAGCCCTTGCAGACCGATCGCCAAGAGGATGAACGGGATGGGCCGGAAGAAGTTGACCAGCACGTTCAGCACGACGTTGACCGGCGTGTTGGCCATCAGGCCGCCCTTGCGGGTCACATAGAGGGCCGTGCCGATGGTGAGGCCGAGCAGGCCGCCGATCGTCAGCCCGACGGCCGAGAGGACGATCGTCTCGATGGTGGCGGTGCCGATCAGCCCGCGTAGCTCGATCACGCGATCCATCAGCGCACCTCCCTGACCTCGATGAGGGCGGACACGGCGCGCACGGCCTCGTCGACGCGTTCACCGGTCAGCTCGACGGTGAGATTGCCGAAGGTCCTGCCCTGCACCTCTTCCATCCCTCCGTAGACGAGCTCGAAGCCGACGCCATGCTCGGCGAGGGCCCCGAAGACCTGGGCCTGCGATGCGGAGTCCTCACGGAACGAGAGGGTGACGAGCCGTCCCGGATGGCGCTTGCCCAGTTCCTCGACGACCGTCGCCCCGGGCAGGTCGTCGACGACGGTGTTGACGAAGCGCCGGGTCACGTCGTGCTCGGGTCGTGCGAACAGGTCGAAGGTCGTGCCGCTCTCGACCACCCTGCCGTCCTCCATCACCGCGACCCGGTCGGCGAGGTTCTTGACGACCTCCATCTCGTGCGTGATGACGACGATGGTGATGCCGAGTTCGGCGTTGACCCGCCGCAGCAGGTCGACGACCCCCTGCGTGGTCTCCGGGTCGAGGGCGCTGGTGGCCTCATCGGCGAGCAGGATCCGCGGCGAGGAGGCCAGCGCCCGAGCGACGCCGACGCGCTGCTTCTGACCGCCGGACAGCTGCTCGGGATACTGATGCGCCTTGTCGGCCAGGCCGACGAAGTGCAATAGCTCGGAGATGCGCTCCTGCTGCTCGGAGCTGGGCACGCCGGCGACCTTGAGCGGGTAGGCGATATTGCCCCACACCGTGCGCGAGTGGAACAGATTGAACTGCTGGAAGATCATGCCGATCGTGCGGCGGACCTTCTGCAGCTCGCTCTCGCGCATCGTCGTCAGGTCCTGTCCGGCGACCACGACCGAGCCGGAGGTCGCCGGTTCGAGCGCGTTGATCAGCCGGGCGAGGGTCGACTTGCCGGCGCCGGAGTACCCGACGATGCCGAGGATCTCTCCCTCGGCGACATCGAGGGTGACCCCGTCCACCGCATGGACGGGGTCACTTCCTCGGCGCCTGGGCGGGTACGCCTTGGCGACGTCCCGCAACTCGATGAGGGCCACGTGGCGACCTTACTGGTTGTCGCGGACGTCCTGCTCGGCATCGGCGAGCGTCGACTTGAGCTCGTCGATCGGGGTCTTGACGAACTCGGCGGTGCCGCCTGAGACGTCCTGGACTCCGTCGAGCACGTCCTGGCTGTCCTGGTAGATCTCGACGAGCTTGGCGTAGGTCTCGTTGTCCTCGTCCTCGGCCCGCGCGACGAAGATGTTGACGTACGGGAGCGCGTCCGGGTCGTCGGCGCTGTCCTCGTAGATCGCGTCGTCGAAGCTGAGGCCCGCGTTCTCGACGAAGTCGTTGTTGATAACCGCGGCGGCGACATCCTGCAGCGAGGCGGCGGTGATCTCGGCGTTGAGGGCCGTGACCTCGACCCGCGAGGCGGCGGTGTCGACATCGGCGAGATCGGAGAAGGCCGTGCCGCCGTCGGTCAGCTCGATGAGGCCGGCGGACTGCAGCAGCACCAGCGCGCGGGCCTGGTTGGTGGCGTCATTGGGGACGGCGACGGTCTCACCGTCGGGGATCTCCTCGACATCGCCGTACTCCAGCGAGTACAGGCCGAGGGGGTAGATCGCCGTGGTGCCGATCGGGACGAGATCCTCGTCGTTGTTCACGTTGTAGTCGGCGAGGTAGACGATGTGCTGGAACTGATTGAGGTCCAGGTCGCCGGCCGCGAGCGCGGGGTTCGGCTGGGTGTACTCGGCGAAGTCGACGATCTCGACATCGATGCCCTCGTCGGCGGCGGCCTCCTTGTAGGTCTCCCAGTAGGGGTCGCTCGCTCCGACGACGCCGATGCGAACCGTGTCCTCGTCACCGCCGCGAGTCAGAGCGAAGACGCCCGCGGCGATGAGGACGAGCACCACCACGCCGATCGCGACGATGAGTCCGGTGCGCTTCTTGGGCGCTTCGATGAGATTCGAGTCCGACATGGACGTCCTTTCGTGCACGGCTCGTGGCCGATGGGGGTGGTGAGGTCCGCGCGGTGGCGCGGCACATGTTCGACCGTACGAAGGCCAACGCCCGCCGACCCACCGATCTCACCATCCGAGACGACCAGGGCCCGGGCGGTGAGCTATCCCACGTTCTCGGCCGTCCCGGGGTGGTCATCCCCCGCCGGGGCGGCCCCTCCGTGGCGGGGG
>JAEZEJ010000150.1 GCA_023417775.1 Actinomycetes bacterium
CACACGTCAGGACCCCGCCGGGGGGCCCGCCACCATCGCGGCGGGCCACGCTGCCATGTGGTCGCAGCCGACTCACAGGTGGACGGGTGCGCTGTCCTCCTCGGACTCCGACTCGTGCGCAGCCGGCTTGGTCGCGAGGCTCACGACGACCATCGCCGCGATCGAGAGCGGCAGACCGACCAGCACCTCGGAGGAGGCCGGCATGTCGAAGCCCACGAAGGCGATGGCGAAGGAGACCGACCCGGCCAGCAGACCGGCGACGGCCCCCGCGCTAGTGGCCTTCGACCACCAGATGCCCAGCACCATCGGCGCGAAACACGAGGCGGCGAGCAGGCCGACCGCCGCGGTGTAGAGCACCACCAGGAACTCGGGAGGGTTCATCGCCAGCACGATCGCGATGAGGCCGATGACCCACGTGGTCACCCCGGCCACGCGGACGATCGACTTCTCGCTGGCATACGGCTTGAGCAAGGTGGCATAGATGTCGTGTGCCACCGCCGAGTTGCAGGCCATCAGCAGACCGGCGGTCGTCGACATGATGGCGGCGAGGACCGCGGCGGCGACGACACCCTGCATGAGCGGATTGAGCACCGTCTCCGAGAGCGCGAAGAAGACCGCGTCCGGATCGGACAGGTCGATATCGCCCATCAGCACGGCGGCACCCGGCGTCAGCACGAAGGTGATCATCAGCATCATGGCACCGAAGATCAACATCGCGACATTGAGCGAGATCCGCGCCGACCGGACGTTCTTGGACGAGTACACCCGCATGATGACGTGTGGCGTCACGGAGATGGCGGCAGCCCAGGTCACCAGGGCACCGACATAGGAGGCCATCGGCAGTGCGGCGAAGGCTCCGAGATCCGGGAACCGGTCCATCGCCTCGTTGTAGCTCGCACCATAGCCGTCCATCGCCGTCAGCACGGCGACGGCGAATCCGGCCACAGCCGCGACCATGAGGATGCCCTGGAAGATGTCATTCCAGGTCACCGACAGGAAGCCGCCGATCGCCACATAGAGGACGAAGGCGATGCCGGCGCCCCACAGACCCCAGCGGTAGTCCACACCGAGCACATAGGTGGCCACGATGCGGGCACCCTTGAGCTGCGCCACGATGTACGCCGAGCTGGCCAGGACGATGATGATCGGCACGGTCCAGGCGATGATCGTGCTGTTGTACCGCCAACGGAAGTAGTCCGGCACGGTGTAGCGGCCCAGTTGGCGCAATGGGCGCGCCACGAGGATCGAGGCCACCACGAAGCCGACCGGCGCACCGGCGAGCAGGGCCGACCCATAGGGCCAGCCGAGCGCCAGGCCGGTGCCCACCGTCGCGAGGACGGAGCCGCCGCTGGCGAGCGAGGCCAGGAAGGCCCAGGAGTTGGTGAAGGTGCCGAGGCTGCGCCCGGCGACGAAGAACTCGTCGGTGGATCCTTTCACCCGCCGGTGAGCCATCACCCCGATGACGACCAGGACCAGGAAGTACAGGAGGACGATGCCGATGGCCATGGTCACTCGCCCTCCTTGTCGGCCAGCGCCACGATGAGGCCGAGCAGCGGGGCGACGATCATCAGCCCGAACATCATCCACGCGAAGACGCTCACGCGTGCGAGCGTCGTCTCATGTGTCCACGGCAGGTAGGCGGCCACGGCATACACCACGATCCCCAGCAACAGTCCCGCTTCCCAGCGGGACATGGTTGGTCTCTTCATCGAGCTTCCTTCTCCTCGGCTCATCGTTGACGTTGACGTTGACGTCAACGGCCACCCTAGGACGAGATCTGCGTCACGCACAACCCCGGGCTCGAGGGTCTGCGATGCTGGGCCGGTGAGAGTCGTGCCGGCCACCCGCTTCGAGGATGTGGCGACCATGGTCGGGCCCCGGCGGCCCGACGCCACTGTGTGCTGGTGCCTGAGCTATCGCGTGCCCAGCCGGGTCAATCGGTCGCTCACCGGCCCGGCTCGCGGGGATCACGTCCGCGAGCTGATGGCAGGCGGACCACCCGGAGTCCTGGCCTACGACGGGGACGACGTGGTCGGGTGGGCCGCCGTCCACCCACGCTCCGACACGAGTTTCGCCACGAACCGCAAGATCCCCCATGTCGACGACCTCGAGGTCTGGTCGCTCTGGTGCATCCGGGTGCGGCCGGGCCATCGCGGCCAGGGCATCAGTCATGCCCTGGTGGCCGGCGCGGTCGACTACGCCCGCGCGGAGGGCGCCCCCGCGGTCGAGGGCTATCCGGTCGACAACCGGGGCGAGAAGGTCGATCTGACCATGGCCTATGCGGGCACGCGCGCTGTCTTCGAGCAGGCCGGCTTCACCCACACGGCCGACACCACGTCGGTGCTGAACGGCTTCCCGCGGGTGCTGATGCGGCTGGATCTGCGCTCGTGAGACTCGGCGGGTGGCATCGAGGATCCACGGACGCCCGAGCGCCGGCAGCCGACGATCGGCCGTGAGGAAGGCCAGCTGCTCGGTTGCCGTCTGCGCCACCAGCGCACGGTCGAAGGGATCGCGGCCTGCGAGCTCGGGGAACTCCCCCATCGCCTCGGCATGCCCGCCGACCCAGGACAGCTGCCGAAGTCCGATGTCGTCGAGGATCGAGCAGAGGCCCTCGGGCATACGCAGCTTCCCTCGCATCGCCTTGATCTGCAGCTCCATGACGCTGATCGCCGAGTAATGGGCCGGGTGCCGGGTCGCGATGATCTCATTCGCACTCGGGCCCAGCCCGCTGTCGCCCTCCGTCAGCCGGACGACGAGCTGCGTGTCAAGCAGGATCATCGAGCCCGAGATCCTCGTCGAACATCGCGCGGACCTCGGCATCGGCCTCCTCGGTGAAGGCTTCTTTCCAGTGGTCACCGAACAGACCCGGCCGCGAGCCGAACAGCGGCGCACGCGGGCGCACCGATACGCCACTCCATGATCGGCGTGCCGGCGCGGGCGACGATGACCGTCTCCCCGGCCTCGACGGCACGCGCGAGCCGCGACATCTGCGTCGTGGCCTCGTGGATGTCGACCGTGATGCTCGTCGGATCGGGTTAGTCCGTGGACTAACCCGATCCACCGTCGTTCGCGCAGCGGAACCCGACATTGGCCGAGGCCGAGTCCGGGGTGTTCGCCGACCGAGCGGCGACGCGATAGCGATGGCAGTACGAGTCGTGGCACAGGTAGGACCCGCCCCGCATGACACGACGGTCCCCCGTCTCCGGCCCCTGCGGGCTCTGCACGGGCGACTGGGCGTAGTACCCGGCGGAGAACCAGTCGGCGCACCACTCCCAGACATTGCCGCTCAGCTGCCAGAGTCCATAGCCGTTCGGCACATAGGACTTCACCGGCGCCGTCGTCAGGAAGCCATCGTCCAGGGAGTTCTCCACCGGGAACCGCCCCTGCCAGATATTGCAGCGCCACCGGCCGCGGGGCGTGAGCTCGTCACCCCACCCGAACCGCGCCTGGGGGAGGCCCCCGCGGGCGGCGTACTCCCATTCGGCCTCGGTGGGCAGACGCTTGCCGGCCCAGGCGCAGTAGGCCTGCGCGTCATTCCAGGTCACGTGCACGACCGGATGGTTCTGCCGGCCCCCGATGTCCGATCCCGGACCTTCGGGAGCACGCCAGGACGCGGCCCGGACGGCCAGCCACCAGGGCGCCTCCTCGACGCGCTGCACCACATCGGCCGGATCCCCGGCGAAGGCCAGGTGGAAGACCGCCGAGACCCCCAGCTCCTCGGCCTCGGTGCGATATCCCGTGGCCTTGACGAAGGTCGCGAACTGCGCATTCGTGACGGCGGTGGCGTCCAGGTGGAAGCCCGGCAGCTCGACCTCGTGGACCGGGGTCTCACCGTCGGCGCGATAGCCCTCGCCGAAGGCATCGCCCATGAGAAAGCGGCCCGCCGGGAGGGAGACCTGCCCGCGGGTCGAACGATGCCGGGCAGGGTCGGCCATCGGCGCGGCCCGCCCGGATCCGCCGGCGCTGGGGGCGCAGCAGGCGCTCACCGCGGCGCCCCGTCATCGTCGAGCCCCAGTGTGCGCACCCAGATCCGCACGCATGTCTCCACCATGTCCTCATCGTCGCGCCGCAGCCCGAGCACATAGCAGGAGTAGGCCAGCCTCCCGATCATGGCCGAGAACGCTCCCGCGGTGAGCCAGGGGTCGAGCTCCCGATCGGCCAGACCGTCCTCCTGCAGGCGGGTGATCCACCGCGCGTTGACCTGGACGAAGGCGTTGTCCCGGACGAGACGCCATTGGGCGAACTCCGGGTCGATCGCACTGGCCTGCTCCATCAGGCGCATCAGATCCGCATTCTCCCGGTATCCGCGCAGGAAGGCCCGATGCGAGGCCCGGATCCGGTCCGCGAGCGTGGCGTGCTCCTCCGAGGCCGCCTCCATCACCGGATGCAGCATGCCCTCGTTGACATTCTCCAGCACCGCGAGCAGGACCTCCTCCTTGCTCGCGAAGTAGGTGTAGAAGGAGCCGACGGCGATACCGGCCTCGTTCGCGATGTCGACCAGGCGCGAGTCGAGGAAGCCGTCGCGCGCGAAGACCTTGCGGGCCCCCTTCACCAGGGCCTCCCGGGTGCGGCGCCCGCGAGGCGTCGTCGGGAACTCACGATCCTGGGGGGCCGCGAAACGGCCGGAGGTCGGGAGCGGGGTCCGGTCCGCGGTCACCGCTCACCTCCTGACATTCGCCGCGAGCGTCGACCAGTCGAGTGCTCGCTTCTGGATCTTGCCGGTGCCGCCCTTCGGCAGGCTGTCGACGAAGCGCACCTCGTGCGGCACCTTATAGGCCGACAACCGCTCCTTGGCCCACCCACGGAGGTCGACCGCGTCGAGCGTGGAGCCGGGCCGAAGCGCGATCACCGCGGCGACCTCCTCACCATACCGATCATCGGGGATCCCGATCACCGCGACCTCCACGACATCGGGGTGCTCGTACAGCACCTCCTCGACCTCGCGGGGATAGACATTGTAGCCGCCGCGGATGATGAGATCCTTCACGCGATCGACGATCGTCAGATAGCCGTCGGCGTCCAGCCGCCCGAGATCCCCGGTGTGGAACCAGCCTCCAGCGAGATCCTTCGCATCGGCCTCGGGACGATTCCAGTAGCCGGCCATGACGCTGAACCCGCGCACCAGCACCTGCCCGACCTCGCCGGTCGGCACGTCGACATCCTGGTCATCGCACACCCGGACCTCGAGGCCCGGCATGGGCACCCCGACCGTGCCGGCCCGCTGCGCGCGATCGAGCTGGTTGAAGGTCGCGAGCGCCGTCGTCTCGGTGAGCCCGTATCCCTCGAGGATGGTGCACCCGAACTTCTCGCCGAAGGCCCGCAGGACCTCCGCAGGCAAGGCCGCACCGCCCGAGGTGGCGACCCGCAGCTCCTGGAAGTCCTCCGGGCCGTACGGCCCTCCCGCGTGCAGCATCGCATTCCACATCGTCGGGACACCGCTGACGATGGTGAGCCGGTCGCGGCGGATCATCTCCAGCATGGCCGCGGCGGTGAACGGGCTGAGGAGGGAGATCGGGGCGCCCGCGACGAGGGCGGCATTCAGGCACACGGCCTGACCGAACACATGGAACAGCGGGAGCGCGGTGCCGAGCCGATCGTCCCGGGTCATCCCCACGCGCTCGACCACGACCTGGGCCGCCTTCAGCAGATTGTCCGCCGTCAGCCGCACCCCCTTCGGCTTGCCGGTCGTGCCCGAGGTGTAGAGCAGGACCGCCGTCTCATCGCCGGTCATCGGCTCCCGCGGGATCGCCGCCGCATCCGGCGCACCCTCCGCGGTGCCGGGGTCGAAGCTCCACACCGGCAGGCCGGTCCATTCGCCGACCGTCCGGGCGGCCGTGTCCGACTCGTGCCAGGCCAGCAGGAGGGTCGCGCCGCTGTCGCGGGCGATGTAGTCGATCTCGTGTGCCGTCGCCATCGTGTTGACCGGCACCACGATGACCCCGCCGGCGAGGGCGCCGGCATAGGCC
>JAEZEJ010000153.1 GCA_023417775.1 Actinomycetes bacterium
GCTCTCGCCGCCGCGGTCATCGCCCTGCTGCGCCGCTGACGCCTCAGTCGTCGTCCTCGTCGTCCTCACCGCGGATCTCGCCCATGAGCAGGCCGATCATGACGCCGAAGGACGGCCCCACGGCGATCCAGAAGGCCTCCCCCGTGATGGCGAAGAGCACCGTTCCGATGCCGGCACCGAGGGCGATTCCCACTCCGAGCATGCCGCGACGATAACAGCCCTCGGCTCCGGTCTCGGCCCACGACAGGTCGAGACGCTCACTCACGCAGGGTCATCCATGTCGACGGCCCGCCGGAGTTCGCTGCTGCGAGCCACCGCATCGAGCACGCTCTGCACCCGCAGGCCGTCGGCGAAAGACGGCGACGGATCACGCTCCTCGGCGATCGCCCGGAGGAACTCCGCGGCCTGGATGGTGAAGGTCGCGTCCCAGCCGAGCACATGCCCCGGGGGCCACCAGGCGAAGAGGTACGGATGATCGGCCTCGGTCACGAGCGTGCGCCGCGGGCCCATCCCCTCGTCGACCCACAACTCATTGAGGCGTTCGAGATCGAAGGACAGAGCACCGCGGGAGCCGTAGATCTCCAGAGACTGTCCGTTCTTGCGGCCGAAGGCCACCCGGCTGACCTCGATGCTCGCCTCGGCGCCGTCGCTCAAACCGAGCCAGGCCCACGCCGCATCGTCGACCGTGACCTCCTCAGGACCAGCGTCACCGAGCCTCGACTCCACGAAGGTCCGCAGCTGGCCGGACACCCGTTCCACCTCCTGGCCGAGGAGGAACCGCAACAGGTCCACGAGATGAGACCCCAGGTCGCCCAAGACCCCCGACCCGGCCTGCTCCCGGCGCAGACGCCAGCTCATCGGCGCCCCCTCATCCGAGAGCCAGTCCTGGAGATAGGCCGCACGGACCTCCCGCACGTGTCCGATAGCACCCTCGGCGATGAGCTTCCGGGCGAGTGCGAGCGCAGGGATGCGGCGGTAGTTGAAGGCGACCATCGAGCGCACGCCCTCGCACTGTGCCGCGGCCGCCGCGGCGGCGAGCTCACGCGCCTCGGCGAGGGTATTGGCGAGGGGCTTCTCGAGCAGCACGTGCTTGCCCGCAGCGAGCGCCGCCGATGCGATCTGCTCGTGCAGGTGACCGGGGGTGCAGATGTCCACGACATCGACATCGTCCCGTTCGAGCACCGCCCGCCAGTCAGTGTCCGCGTGCTGCCAGCCGTACTGGCGCGCGGCCGCGTCGACCCGTTCACGGTCGCGCCCCACGATCACTCGCTGGGCGACCCCCGGGCCTCCCGGGTAGAAGGCACCGACATTGCGCCACCCGTTCGAGTGGGCCTTGCCCATGAAGGAGTAGCCGATGACGGCGATGCCGAGATCCGGTCGTGCGGCGTTCATCGAGTCCCCCGATGGGTTGTGCGGCGCGGTCGCGCCAGGGCGCCGCTCTGCGTGGAGGTACGCCGTCAACCCTATCGGCGGCCGATGACGTTCACCACGTATCGCCGCGATCGGGCTGCCGGGGGCCTGGCGCGCCGCTAGCGTGGGAGCATGACGTCCCCCCAGGTCCTCCGCGAAGCCCTCGACGGCAAGTGGCGCCACGTCCGCGAGCAGAGCCGCGCCGAGCTCGCCTCGATGGATCTCGCCTTCGACCACTCGCTCTCACTCCACGAGGCCCGCGAGCGCGTGCTGGGACAGCTGAAGCAGCTGGTCGACACCGGCACCCCGGCCGCGGGATTCCGGACCGAGAACGGCGGCACCGGCGACCCCGGCGGGGCGGTCACGGGTATCGAGATGCTCGCGCAGTTCGACCTCTCGCTCATGGTCAAGGCGGGCGTGCAGTGGGGCCTCTTCGGAGGCGCCATCGAGAATCTCGGCACCGAACGCCATCACGCGATGATCCCCGACATCATCGACCTGTCCCTCCTCGGCTGCTTCGCGATGACCGAGACGGGCCACGGCAGCGACGTGCAGAGCCTCGAGACGACCGCCACCTACGATCCGTCGAGCGACGAGTTCGTCATGCACTCGCCCACACCGGGCTCGCGCAAGGACTACATCGGCGGTGCCGCCGAGCACGCTCGGGTGGCGGCGGTCTTCGCCCGGCTCATCACCCTCGACGAGGATCACGGCGTGCACTGCTTCGTGGTGCCGATCCGCGACCAGAACGGCGACGACCTGCCCGGGGTGACCACCTCGGACTGCGGCCACAAGGGCGGCCTCGGCGGCGTCGACAACGGCCGGATCATGTTCGACCAGGTGCGCATCCCGCGCGAGAACCTGCTCGATCGCTATGCCCAGGTCGACGACCAGGGCACTTACTCCTCGCCCATCGAGAGCCAGGGCGCGCGCTTCTTCACGATGATCGGCACGCTGGTGCGCGGACGGGTCAGCGTCGGCGGCTCAGCGAGCGCGGCGACCGAGGTCGCCCTCAGCATCGCGGGCCGCTACGCCCTGCGGCGGCGCCAGTTCTCCGGCCCCTCCGGGGAGGTCGTCCTGATGGACTACCGCGTACATCAGCGCCGGCTGCTGCCGCTCATCGCCCGCTCGTACGCCCTCCGCTTCGCGCAGAACCAGCTGGTCGCGCGGATGCACCGCATCCAGACCGAGGACGATCCGGACCCCATCGCCCAGCGCGAGCTGGAGAGCCGCGCCGCCGGCCTGAAGGCGATGCAGACCGAGCACGCCACCCGGGCGATCCAGGAGGCACGCGAGGCCTGCGGCGGCGCCGGTTATCTCGCGGAGAACCGGCTCACGACGCTCAAGGCCGATACCGATGTGTTCACGACCTTCGAGGGCGACAACCACGTGCTGATGCAGCTCGTCGCCAAGGAGATGCTGACGTCCTACGCCAAGGAGGTCGACGGCCTCGATCCACTCGGCATGGTGCGCTTCGCGGCCGCCTCGATGGCCGACATCGTCAAGGAGCGCACCGCGGCCGGCAACCTCATCCAGCGTCTCATCGACGCGCGGCCCGGAGCCGACGAGGAGCACGATCTGCTCGATCGCGGCACCCAGCTCAGCCTCTTCGAGGATCGCGAGCAGCACGTCATCGAGACCGCCGCCCGCCGCCTCCAGGATGCGAACGGCGCCGACCCGGCCGAGGCCTTCGAGATCTTCAACAACGCCCAAGACCATGTGCTGAAGATCGGGCGCGTGCACATCGAGCGGGTCGTGCTGGAGGCGTTCACTGCCGGCATCGCCCGCTGCGAGGACGAGGAGACCGCCGACCTGCTCCGCGACATGTGCTCGCTCTATGCGCTAAGCGTCATCGAGGACGACAAAGCCTGGTTCATGGAGCACAACCGGCTCAGCGACGATCGCGCCAAGGCGGTGACGGCCGAGATCAACACCCTGCTCGCGAACCTGCGCCCGCACACCGAGCTGCTGATCGAGGGCTTCGGCGTCCCCGAGGAGACCCTCGACGCCGCCATGCTCGACTGACCGCTCGGGATCGCGGGGATCAGACCGCGTGGTCGGCGCAGGCCAGATCGACGGCGGTACAGGAGTCGCAGCGGGCGAACTGCGCGACGCACGCGATATCGGAGCAGTCGCGGGCCGTATTGGTCGGCTCGCCGCATCGATCGCAGCGACCGACGAGGGCGGTGTGGTCCGAGAAGTCGGTGGCGCCACGGCCGTCGAAGACGTACATCGAGCCCTCCCACAGGCCGTCGTCACCGAAGGTCTCGCCGTAGCGGGCGATGCCGCCGTCGAGCTGATAGACCTCGCGGAAGCCGCGCCTCCTCATCAACGGGGTCAGCACCTCGCACCGGATCCCGCCGGTGCAGTACGTGACCACGGGCTTGTCCTTCAGATGGTCGTAGACGCCGGAGTCCAGCAGTCCGAGGAACTCCCGGGTGGTGTCGACGGGCGGACGCACCGCGCCCTGGAAGCGGCCGATCTCGGACTCGATCCGGTTGCGGCCGTCGAAGAACACGACCTCCTCGCGCCCGACCAGCTCGTGCAGCTGCTCGGGCGTGAGCTTGGTACCTCCCTCGACCACGCCGTCAGCGTCGACCTCCACCTCATCGGGAGCGCCGAAGGCGACGAGCTCGTCGCGGACCTTGACGCTGAGCTTGGGGAACAGCGCGGTCGTGCCGTCGGGAAGCGCCTCACCGCGACTCCACTTGATATCGGCGTCTTTGAAGGGAGGATAGGAGCGCAGGCCGCGCACATAGGTCTTGAGCTGGACCACATCGCCGCCGAGCGTGCCGTTGATGCCGTGGGGCGAGACGATGACCCGCCCGCGCAGCCCGAGCGAATCCGCGAGCGTGTGCTGCCACAGCCGGATCGCCTCGGGATCGGCGAGCGGCGCGAATGCGTAGTAGAGGATCACCTTCGGGGTAGCCACCGCACGATTGTAGGGCGGGTGCCATCACCCGCGAAGTCCCTAGGCTGGGACCATGAGCGAGCGGACGACCGGCACGGAGCTGCATGACCTCGACGCCCACGAGCAGGCGGCGCTGCTTCGCGCCCGGGAGATCACGAGTGCGGAGCTCGTGCGACACCACCTCGATCGCATCGACGCCCGCAATGACGAGCTCGGCGCGTTCATCACCGTGACGCGCGACGAGGCCGTCGAGGCCGCGGGACGCGCCGACACCCTCCTGGACGCGGGTGACGCGCCACCGTTCTGCGGAGTACCGACGGCGATCAAGGACCTCACCGCGACCGCCGGCATCCGCACGACGCTGGGGTCTCGGCTGCTCGCCGATCAGGTCCCCGAGACGGATGCTCATGTGGTGACCCGCGTGCGCGATGCCGGGTTCGTCAGCCTCGGCAAGACCAACACCCCCGAGTTCGGGCTCTCGTCGTTCACCGACAATGACCTCGTCGGGCCCGCCGTCACGCCCTGGGACACGAGCCGCAATGCGGGAGGATCGAGCGGCGGCGCGGCCGCCGCGGTCAGCGCCCGGCTCGTGCCATTGGCCCTCGGCAGCGACGGTGGCGGTTCGATCCGCATTCCCGCCAGCAGCTGCGGGATCTTCGGCTTCAAGCCCAGCCGCGGGGTGGTCGGCGCCGGCCCGGACGGCGTGCAGTGGAACGGTCTGGCCAATGACGGCACCCTCACCCGCACGGTGCGCGATGCCGCGGCCCTGCTCGACCTTATCGCCGGGCCGATGCCGGGAGACTCGCGGGTCGCTCCCCCGCCGCCCGTCCCCTATCGCGAACAGGCCCGGCGGGAGCCGGGTCGGCTGCGGATCGCCCGATGGAGCCGGCCGTATCTGGACTTCGCCGAGTCCTCGCCTGAGTCGGTCACGGCCTGGGAGCACGCGAGCGCGCTGCTCGAGGCCGCCGGCCACGAGCTGGTCGATATCGACGATCCGTGGACGCCGGAGCTGGAGCCCCAGTTCAATATCGTGTGGTCGGCGGGCATGGCCGCCGCGCCCATCCCCGCGGAGGCCGAACCGCTGCTGCGGCCCACCACCCGATACTGGCGCGAGCGCGGGGCCCGGGCGAGCGCGCCGGAGCTGGCCGCCGCGCTGGGCTTCCTGGAGCTCACCACCCGGGCCACGCTGGCGTCCCTGGCGGATGTCGATCTCTTCCTCACCCCGACACTCGCGCTGCCCCCGCAGCCGACCGCGTGGTTCACCGGACCGGACGACCCGATGGAGATCCACCGCCGTGAGCTGCTCTACACGCCGTTCACAGCACTGATGAACATGAGCGGACAGCCCGCGGCGAGCCTGCCGCTCCACGTCAGCGAGGACGGGCTGCCGATCGGGGCCATGCTCGCCGCGCATCCAGGTCGCGACGGGCTGCTGCTCGCCGTCTGCGCCCAGCTCGAGGACGCCTTCCGCACCGATCCGCGTCGATAGGTCTCGCCTCGGACGACGGAGGGGCCGGGACCGAGATCAGCTGCGGGCGGTCATGATGATGGGGTCGCCGTCGGTGATCGCGATGGTGTGCTCCGAGTGCGCACCGCGTGAGCCGTCGGCACTGCGGATCGTCCAACCATCGGGATCCATGACGATCTCGTCGGTCGACGCCAGCAGCCACGGCTCGATGGCGATCACCAGACCGGGCTTGAGCGGGAATCCGCGACCCGGGCGAGCATCATTCGGCACATGCGGGTCGCCGTGCATCGTCCGCCCCACACCGTGCCCGCCGAACTGCGTGTTGACCGTGTAACCGGCCTCACGGGCGATCTCGCCGATGGCATGGCCGATATCGCCCAGCTTCTTGCCCGGACGGGCGATCTCGATCGCGGCGGCCAGGGCGCGCTGGGTGGTGTCGATGAGTCGCAGGTCCTCATCGCGAGGGGTGCCGACGACGACGCTGACCGCCGAGTCGCTCACCCATCCGTCGACACTCACCGCGAAGTCGAGGCTGAGGAGATCGCCGTCCTCGAGCTTGTAGGGATGCGGCAGTCCGTGCAGCACGGCGTCGTTGACGGAGGTGCACAGCACCTTGCCGAAGGGACCGCGGCCGAAGGAGGGCGCATAGTCGATATAGCAGGACTCGGCGCCGCGATCCTTGATCATCTGGTGCGCGAGATCATTGAGATCGAGCAGATCGACGCCGACATCCGCCGCCTCGGTGAGAGCGGTCAGCACCTCACCCACGAAGCGACCCGCAGGCCGCATCTCGTCCAGCTGGGCAGGGGTCAACAACTCGATCGCCATGCCACCACCCTAGTACCGCCCCGGAACCCGTCGGGTGTGACGTTCGGACGGCAGAATCATCGAAACCACCGTCCAAACGTTCCCCCAGGCACTCCGCCGAGCGGAGGGGGGCACCTCCCGCGAGCGCTAGCGAGTGGGGGAAAGGGAGGTGCCCACACAACGGTTTCTCGCCCGGGTCGGGTCAGGACTCGAGGGAGGCGCGATACCGCTGCATGCCGGAGAGCCAGCGATCAGGATCGGAGGCCTTCTGCGCGTACATCTTCGCGACATCGGCATGCGGCAGCGCGAGGAAGCGCTTGGCGTCGATGGCATCGAGCAGCACCTGCGCGACGTCATCGGCCTCCATCACCTCGCCCGCGGTCGCGACGGCCCGATGACCCAGCCGGGCATCGCCATCGGCGTGGATCTGGCCGTCCTCGATCAGCGGCGTGCGGACGCCCATCGGGCACAGACAGCAGACCTGCACACCGCGGTCGCCATAGGTCGCGGCCAGCCACTCGGCGAAGCCCACCGCCGCGTGCTTGCTGACCGAGTAGGTCGGCGATCCCAGCTGCGTCAGCAGACCGGCCGCCGAGGCCGTCACCGCGAAGACGCCGCCATCGCCGTCGAGCCACCTCGGCACCAGCGCACGGGCGGCGCGCACATGCGCCATCGTGTTGACCTGCAGGGACGCCGCCCAGTCGTCCTCGGACGACTCCAGACCGAAGCCGCGGAAGATCCCGGCATTGGCGACGTACAGGTCGATCCCGCCCAGCTCGCGATCGGCGAGGGCGACGAGATCGGCGATGCCGTCGTCGGTCGACACATCGCCGGCCAGATAGGGCTGGCCGAGATCGGTGGCCGCTTCCGCAAGGCGCTGCTCATCGCGATCGGCGAGCACGACTCGATCCCCACGGGCCACGAGTGCCCGCGCGACGGCCAGTCCGATGCCTCCGGCGGCACCGGTGACGATCGCCCGCCTACTCATGCGCTCGCTCATCGGTACTTCTTCAGCTCGGCGCGGGCGAGGGAGTTCTTGTGCACCTCGTCGGGGCCGTCGGCGAAGCGCAGCGTACGGATGCCGGCGAACATCTCGGCGAGCGGGAAGTCCTGGCTGAGTCCGCCGGCGCCGTGCACCTGGATCGCCTTGTCGAGGATCCACTCGACGGTCTGCGGGGTGGCGATCTTGATCGCCTGGATCTCGGTGTGCGCGCCCTTATTGCCCACGGTGTCCATGAGCCACGCGGTCTTCAGCGTCAGCAGCCGCAGCTGCTCCAGCTTGACCCGCGACTCGGCGATCCAGTCGCGCACGACCCCCTGGTCGGCGATCGGCTTGCCGAACGCCACGCGCTGGCTCGCCCGCTCGCACATCATCTGGACCGCGCGCTCGGCCACGCCGATCGAGCGCATGCAGTGGTGGATGCGGCCGGGCCCGAGGCGCGCCTGCGCGACCGCGAAGCCCTCGCCCTCCTGGCCGATGAGGTTGCTCGCCGGCACCCGCACATCGGTGAAGCGCAGCTCGGCGTGACCGCCGTGATCGCGATCGTGGAAGCCCATGACGTGCATGCCGCGCACGACCTCCAGGCCCGGGGTGTCGCGCGGCACGAGGATCATCGACTGCTGGCGGTGGCGCTCGGCGGACGGATCGGTCTTGCCCATGACGATGAAAATCTTGCAATTCGGGTTCATCGCCCCGGTGATCCACCACTTGCGGCCGTTGATGACGTAATCGTCACCGTCGCGGACGATGGAGAGCTCGATATTGGTGGCATCGGAGGACGCGACATCAGGCTCGGTCATCGCGAAGGCCGATCGGATCTCGCCGGCCAGCAGGGGCTCCAGCCACTGCTTCTTCTGCTCGTCGGTGCCGAACATGCTCAGCACCTCCATATTGCCGGTGTCCGGCGCGGCGCAGTTGATCGCCGGCGGGGCGAGCTGGATGCTGCGGCCGCTGATCTCGGCGAGCGGCGCGTACTGGAGATTGGTCAGCCCGCCCTGGTCGGGGTGACCGGCCAGGAAGAAGTTCCACAGACCGCGCTTCTTGGCCTCGGCCTTGAGGTCCTCGATGACCGCCGGCGGGTCCCAGCGATCCTCGGCGTAGTTGCGCTGGATCTGCTCGTGCGCGGTGGGCTCGGCCGGGTAGACGACCTCGTCCATGAACGCTTTCATGCGCTCGATGAGGTCCCGGGTGGTGTCGTCGAAGGCGAACTCCATGGGTCAGTTCCCCTCGGCGGCCATCACATAGACGACCTCGGCGATGCAGGCCGGCTTGTCGACGCCCTCGATCTCGATGACGAAGTTGATGATGACCTGGGTGCCGATCGCGATATCGGAGGTCTCCTTGAGCGTCCCGGTGGCCCGCACCCGCGAGTTGACCGGCACGGGGTGGGGGAAGCGCACCTTATTGGCGCCGTAGTTGACGCCCATCGCGAGACCCTTGACGTCATAGATGTTCTCGGCGAGCGCGGGCAGCAGCGAGAGCGTGAGGTAGCCGTGCGCGATGGGGGCGCCGAACGGGCCCTGGGCGGCGCGCTCGGGATCGACGTGGATCCACTGGTGGTCGCCGGTGGCATCGGCGAAGGTGTTGATCTGCTCCTGGGTGACGGTGACCCAGTCGCTGGTGCCGAGCTCCTCGCCGGCAGCCGCCTTGAACTCGTCGAGACTCTCGAACACGCGTGGCATGGTGACTCCTTCGTCACAGGTTGACTAAGCGCTTGCTTAGAAGGCACGCTAGCCGATCGACGGTGTCACTGGCTACCCCGCGCGACATCGGGATCGATCGATGGCGGGCCGGTTTCAGCCGCCGAACATCCCGGCCGGGGGCGGTGCGTCATCAACCATCGCGGGCGACCCCGGTGGTTGACCACCCACCGCGCTCGCGCCCGGCACGATCGCGGTGCGTCATCAACCAGACACCACCGGCCGGCAGTTGACCACCTACCGCCCGAGCACCCGGCACGATCGCGGTGCGTCATCAACCATCGCGACCGCGGCTCGTCGTTGACCACACACCGCCCACGCCGGGGATGACCGGGTGGATCAGCTCCCGAAGGGGCCGACGGAGGTGACGGCGACGACCGCCTCCCCCGCCTCGTCGCTCGCCGCGAGGTCGACCACCGCCGAGAAGCCCCAGTCGTGATCGCCCTCGGGATCCTCGAAGGTCTGGCGGACCCGCCACTGCCCCGGCCCGGTCTCGACCCGGAAATAGGCCGGGCCGCGCGCGGCCGGGCCGGTGCCGAGATCGTCGTACTCGGCGAAGTAGCCCTCCATCGAGTCCGCCCAGTCCACCTCCGGATCGAGCCCGGCGAGCGCATCCCAGCGGCCGAGGGCCGCGAGCTCCACCCGGCGGAAGGCGGCGTTGCGGACGAGCACCCGGAAGGCGCGCTCATTGCGCGTGACCGGCCGCGGAGTCTCGGCGCCCTCGGCCTGCGATCGCACGGCCTCGGGGTCCTCCCCTCCGGCGACGAGAGCCTCCCACTCGTCGAGCAGGCTCGAGTCGGTCTGTCGCACCAGCTCGCCGAGCCACGCGACCAGGTCGGCCAGCTCCTCGTCGGCGACGCCCGGCGGCACCGTGCGGACGAGGGCGCGGTAGGCATCCGAGAGATAGCGGAGCACCACTCCCTCGGAGCGGGCGAGGCCGTAGTCGGCGATGAGCTCGGCGAAGGTCATCGCCCGCTCGGCCATCTCCCGGACGACTGACTTGGGCCGCAGCTCGTGCTCCCCCACCCACGGGTGACCGCCCCGGTAGGTCTCATAGGCGTCCTCCAGCAGGTCGCGCAGCGGCTGCGGGTGCTCGACCTCCTCCAGCAGCTCCATGCGCTCCTCGTACTCGACGCCGTCCGCCTTGAGCTCGGCGACGGCCTCGCCGCGGGCCCGGAAGCGCTGCGCCGAGATGATCGGCCGCGGGTCCTCCAGGGTGGCCTCGATGATCGACACGACATCGAGGGCATAGGTGGGCGATTCGCGGTCCAGCAGCTCGAAGCAGGCGACGGCGAAGGGCGACAGCGGCTGATTGAGGGCGAAGTTGTCCGGCAGCTCCACCGTGAGTGCGAGACCGTCCTCGACCCGCTCGACCACACCACCGGCGAGCAGCGCCTCGATGATGCCCGCCGCCTCGCGGCGCAGCTTCTCCTTGCCGTCCTCGGACTCGTCGCTCTCGGCGATGAGCCGCTCGATGGCCTCCTCGGTGTCCCCGGGTCGCGCCAGCAGGTCCAGCACCATCGAGTGCGACATCCGCATCCGCGAGGTCAGCGGTTCGGGGGTGCCGTTGACGAGTCGCTCGAAGGTGCTGTCATTCCAGGACACGAACCCCTCGGGCGCCTTCTTGCGCTGCACCTTGCGGCGCCTCTTCGGGTCGTCGCCGGCCTTGGCGAGGGCCTTGAGGTTCTCGATCTCGTGCTCGGGTGCCTCGACCGAGACATAGCCGACGGTGTCATAGCCGGCACGGCCCGCCCGGCCGGCGATCTGCTGGAACTCGCGCACCTGGAGGGTGCGCTGGCGGACCCCGTCGAACTTGCTCAGGCCGCTGAACAGCACCGTGCGGATGGGCACGTTGATGCCGACGCCGAGGGTGTCGGTGCCGCAGACCACCTTGAGCAGCCCCCGTTGCGCGAGGGTCTCCACCAGCCGCCGGTAGCGCGGCAGCATGCCCGCGTGGTGGACGCCGATACCCATGCGGATGAGCCGCGACAGCGTCTTGCCGAAGCCCGAGCGGAAGCGGAACTCGCCGATGGCTTCGGCGATCTCGTCGCGTTCCTCACGGGAGGCGACCTTGACGCTGGTCAGCGCCTGGGCGCGTTCCAGGGCCGCGGCCTGGGTGAAGTGCACGACGTAGACCGGCGCCTGACCCGAGGACACGAGCTCCTCGATGGTCTCCTGGATCGGGGTCGTGACGTACTCGCTGACCAGCGGCACCGGGCGTTCGACCGAGGAGACGACGGCCGTGGCCCGGCCGGTGCGGCGCACGAGATCGTTCTCGAGCCGGGTTGTGTCGCCGAGGGTCGCCGACATCAGGAGGAACTGGGCGCGTGGGAGCTCCAGCAGCGGGACCTGCCAGGCCCAGCCGCGATCGGGATCGGCGTAGTAGTGGAACTCGTCCATGATGACCATGCCGATGTCCGCAGCCGCTCCGTCGCGGAGCGCCATATTGGCGAGCACTTCGGCGGTGGCGCAGATGATCGGCGCATCGGCGTTGACCGCGGCATCGCCGGTCACCATGCCGACATCATCCGCACCGAAGATCTCGCACAGGTCGAAGAACTTCTCGCTCACGAGGGCCTTGATCGGCGCGGTGTAGACGACGCACTCGTCGCGGGCGAGGGCCGTGGCCATCGCGGCAGTGGCCACCAGGCTCTTGCCCGACCCGGTCGGGGTCGTGAGGATGACATTCGCGCCGCTGACGAGCTCCAGGATCGCCTCGTCCTGCGCCGGATAGAGCGTGATGCCGCGGTCCTCGACCCAGCTGCCGAAGGCCTCGTACACGGCATCCTCGTCGAAGGTGCGGGGCAGGACATCGGACAGGCGCATGCGCTCCAGTCTTCCAGGCGTCGTTCAGCCCAGGTCGCGGCGGCGCAGAGGTAGGCGCCAGTCGCGGGCAGCGCCGCGCCGATGGCGCCGAGGGCGAGCCCGGGCGCCCCGGCGAGAGGCTCGGCCGGCAGCAGCGAACGGTGCTGATAGGGCGAGAGGTCCAGGAGACGTCCGGGCAGGTCGAGGGAGCGGCCGACGATCGGCGCGAATACGGTCGCGGGGGGGCCGCGCCCCCCCCCACCGCGGCGGGGGCCGG
>JAEZEJ010000017.1 GCA_023417775.1 Actinomycetes bacterium
CCCCCCCCGGGGGGGGGCGGGGGGCGCGTCGTCGTCACCGCCCTGTGGATGACTCGGACGCGGATTGGCCGGGTGTGTGACGATGCCGGACATGGGTACCCGCTTCCACCGCCTCGCGCGCGAGTCCACCGACTTCGCTCACTGGAAGCTCCCCGTCGCGGCGCTGCTCGCCGTGTGCTTCTTCTTCGCCGCCTCGATGGTGCTGGTGCTCGGTGCCCTCGTGGTGGTCGCGCTCGGCGGTGAGACGGGGGCGATCGAGGACTTCATCGACGCGACCGCGCGTTTCGATCTGCTCGATCCGGGCATCTTCGTGTTCGCGATGCTGTCGATCATCGTCATGGTGCCCTCCGTCTGGGCAGGCACGGCGATCGTCTGGCATCGGCACGCCCGCTTCCTGCTGTCGGTCGAAGGACGGCTGCGATGGGGATGGATGGCGCGCTGCTTCCTGCTCGCGGGGCTGGTGCTGGGGATCGCGATCGGCGGTGCCGTGGCCCTGGCTGCCTCGTCCGGGACGGCGAGCTTCGAGTTCACCGATCGCTCGGTGCTGATGATCGTGCTCGTCGTGCTGCTCGTCCCGCTGCAGTCCGCGGCGGAGGAGTACGCCTTCCGCGGTTTCGGTCTGCAGCTGATCGGGTCGTGGGTGAAGTCGCCGATCCTGCCGCTGGCCGTGACCACGCTGGTGTTCGCGGCGGGTCACATCTACGAGTTCTGGGGGCTGGTCGATGTCGCGGTCTTCGGGCTGGCGGCCGGTTGGCTGACCATCCGCACCGGGGGCCTGGAGGCGGCCATAGCGATCCATGTCGTCAACAATGTGCTGCTCTTCGTGCTGGGCGCGGTGGGACTGGTGGATCCCACGGGCGAGGAGGGCGATCTCGGCCCCGTCGATGTACTGCCCACCGTGATCGCGATGGCGGCGATGGTCGCCCTCGTGGAGTGGCAGTCGCGCCGCGTCGGGCTGGGCACCCGCCGCCCGCCGCAGGCGCCGCGTCCGACGCCGCCCCGCGCGCCGACGGGAGGGCCTCCGTTCCCGGGTCCGCCGATGGGAGGACCGCCGCCGGGGTGGGTCCCACCGCCGGGGTGGGTCCCACCTCCGGCGCGTCCGATCGTGCCGGTGCCGGGGCAGGCCCCGGACTATCCGGGCCAGCTCACTCCCGGCTGGCCGGTGCCACCGCGCCGGGGCGCGAGGACACCGGAGGTCAGGCCGTGGTGACGGAGCGTCCGGCGGCCTGCCAGGCCTCGATACCGCCTTCGAGGTTGACCACGTGATAGCCCTGCTGGACCAGCCACGCCGTGGCGCGGGCGGAGCGTCCGCCGAGGTGGCACATCACCACGGTCGGCGTCTGCGGGTCGAGATCGGCGATGCGGTCCGGAAGCGTGCCGAGGGGGATGTGGAGGGCCCCGGCGAGGTGCCCGGAGGCCCATTCCTCGGGCTCGCGCACATCGAGCACGAGGAGCCCATCGGGCAGCGGCTCGGGCAGTTCATCGACGGTCACCGAGGGGACGGATGAGTCGTTCATGGTTTCATTGTCTCGTACGACAAGGTGCACGGTGAACGAGCCGAAGGGTTTTCCCGGCGGCGTGGTGCGGCCCCCGCTCGAGTTGAGGGGTCGTGTCGTGTCGGCGAGGATGGAGCGACAGGAGGTGTCCATGATCGAGACGTCAGCGTCGATCAGGTTGCCGTTCGAGTCGTCCACGCCGAGCCTGGCGCGTACGAAGCTCGCGGCTTTCCTGACCCGGCATGAGGTCGCGCCGGATGTCATCGACAGCGGCCTGATCGTGTTGAGCGAGATGATCGCCAATGCGGTGTCGCACGGATCTCCCGACGAGGGCGGGTCGATGGAGATCACCTGGTCGATCAATGGCGAGCTGCTCGAACTCAGCGTCTTGGACGCCGGAAGCGGCGCCACGCTCAAGCCGGTCGACTTCGACGAGGACTCCCTGAGTGGCCGGGGCCTCTCGATCATCAATCGTGTCGCCGACCGCTGGTGGGTGGACATGTCCCAGGGCACGCGGGTGAGCGCCGAGTTGGCGATCAGCGACGCCCTCTGACCTCAGGAGTGTTGTGGGCCGGAAAACACGTCGCGTACGTCATCGTGCCGAGAAGATGCCGTATGCCGCTCGTCCCTTCGAAGGGCTGCCCAATGAGCGCGAGTGGGTGGCGCTCCGCAATTTCGTCGAGCGCGGCCGCGCGACCGCGACGCTGCGTGATGGCCGCCGGATCAGCATCGTCAGCCAGCTGATCGGTGGAGCCGCCGCATGTGTGAAGGAGGACGGCGAGATCCAGGTCGCCATCCAGGTGGCGCACGACTTCGGTGATCTGAGCCGCGATCTCGCCCACGCGATCGCGCTGGCCTCCGAGCGTGAACCGGGCTCACTGGTCTCGATGACCGACCCCGGGGTGGGGGAGCGGTTGCAGGACATCGTCGATCCCGACAGCGATTTCGAGATCGAGCTGCTGGAGAACTTCGACTTCTGGCGTCCCAAGGATGCCGAGGAGATCGACATGGGGCTGGACACCACCATCCTCGAGGCCAATACGCTCTCGCACGAGAGCTGGCGGATCCGCCCCCACGGGTACATCACGCAGTACACGTCCTTCGAGTCGTATCTGCGGTGGTTCGTCCTGGAGGACGAGAACGCGGTGCTCACGGCACTCGCCCGTCTGCACCTGGCGTCGACCGATCGTGTCGGCGGCCGCCATCTGCTGGGCACCTTCAAGGCCGACGGCATCCCGGTGCTGGTCTGGGAGGTGAGTCGCTTCGATGATCACGAGAAGCTCGCCCAGCACGTGTCGAATGTCGAGGAGGCGCTGAACGAGGCGCTGGCCCTCGATGAGGAGCTCACCCAGGCGGAGCGGTCGGCGCGGCAGAGCCTGCTGTCGCGCCAGGTGGTCGTGCGCTGACCCGGTCGACCGGGCAGGACATGCACCTCGGGCCCCCGCGGCCCGAGCCCAGCTCGGAGCCGGGGATCGCGATGACGTCGATTCCGGCCTCGCGGAGTCGATCATTGGTCTGCTCATTGCGTTCGTAGGCGACGGTCACCCGAGGCGCGAGGGCCAGCGTGTTGTTGCCGTCGTCCCACTGCTCGCGCTCGGCGGTGACCGGATCGAGGCCGGTGTCGATGCGCCGGAGCTCGTCGATGGCCATCGCGTCGGCGGCCGCGTCGAAGAAGGGCCGGGCGGATGCCACCTGGAGCTCGTCGTCGCGCCAGGTGATCGCGTGCGCCTGCAACCGCGTGGCCATCGTCGGATAGACGACCACGGTGTCGACGTCGACCATGGTGACGATGGTGTCCAGATGCATCGTGGCGCGTTCCTGAGTGATCGGGACGGCGAGCACGGTGTGCGCGAGCCCGGAGGAGAGCACCTGCTCGGCGAAGCGTTCGCAGCCGGCGGGGGTGGTGCGTTCGCCCACGCCGACGGCCAGCACGCCGGGAGCCAGGAGCAGCACGTCCCCGCCTTCGAGATGCTCGCGATGTGCTCCGTGGAGGGTCGGGGTGCCGGCGAAGCGCGGGTGGAAGCGGTAGATCGAGCTGGTCAGCTGCGTCTCGCGGTCGCGGGCGGGCATCGCCAGGCTGGTGACCGCGACGTGGCCGGGGAGCCAGAACGAGGAGTCGCGGGTGAAGAGCAGGTTCGGTAGGGGGTCGATCAGGAAGTCCTCGTGGGCGAGCAGGCTCGTGACGATCGTGGAGGTGCCGGTGAGCTCGTCATTGCGCAGGCCCGCGGTCAGCAGCGTCGCGAGTGCCTCGGGGTCGAGGTCGGCCAGGGCGTCACGCAGGTAGCGTCGCAGTTCCGGGCCGAGGCGGGGCGAGCCGACGGTCTCGTCGATGAGGTGATCGCGGGCCGCCGGGTCGTGCAGGGTCTCGGTGAGCAGCGACACGAGGTAGAGCACCTCGACGCCGTGGCTGCGCAGCGCATCGGTGAAGATGTCGTGCTCGTCCTGGGCGCGCGAGACCCAGGGGATCGCATCGAAGAGCAGCTGATCGTTGTTGCGGGGCGTGAGGCGCGCCAGTTCCGGACCGGGTCGATGGACCAGGACGGTGCGCAGTGCGCCGGTCTCGCTGTCGGTGCCCTGGAACGTCATGTCGGCAATCTACGAGCCCGGATGAGTGGGCGCCAGCATCATCGGGGCAACGGGATCAGGCGGTCCGGGCGCCGACGGCGAGCAGGGCGTCCTTGACGACGGCGCCGATCTGGCGCTGATCGCGGACCTCGCCCTGGGCCATCGAGCGGAGAGCCCCCTGGTAGGAGCCGTCGACGGTCACCGGACGACCGAGCCACAGCAGCCGGGCGAGCTCGATCGCCTCATTGTCGGGATGCTGCGATGCGGTTTCCTGGGCCTCGCGGATCTCCGCCTCCTGCTCGGCGGAGAGATCCCCGGCGGAGTTGGAGCCGAGGGCGGCGACGATGCACTTGCCCTGGGGCCAGAGCAGCGTCAGCGCCCCGCTGATCTTGCTCGGCTTGACCTGCACCTGCGCGGCGGGAGCGTCGAGCAGCACCTCCGCTGCGGAGGCCACGTGGATCCTCTCGGGGGAGATCGTCACCACCACGGGGGTGCTCTTCGAGGTCATCATGCGGGCGAAGTGGTACATCCCGATCTTCATCGCTGCTACGGTCATCGGTTGCCTCCCTCGGGATCGTCCCCGTGTCTTGCGTCCCCATCGGCGGCTGACGCGTCGCGACAGGGCCCTTCATCGCGAACCTAACAGAGACGGGTGTCCCGAATGCTTCGCCGACGTTCAGGAACGTGGTTCGACTCACCGTGCCCGGGCTTTCGCCCGGGCGCTCTGGCCGTAGGCTTGGTGGGGTGAATTGGAGCGACTACGACGCCGCGCTGTTCGACCTCGACGGTGTCATCACGCCCACGGCCGTGGTGCACATGCGCGCGTGGAGCGCGATGTTCAACGACTTCCTCGCCGAACTCCCCGACCAGCGGCCGTACACCGACGACGACTACTACCGCTATGTCGACGGCAAGCCGCGTTTCGAGGGCGTCGCGTCCTTCCTGGAGTCGCGGGGTATCGACCTGCCCACCGGTGATCCTGCCGACGATCCCGCTCAGCGGACGGTCTGCGGCCTGGGCAATCGCAAGAACGAGGCCTTCTCCGAGGTGCTGGCCGCCGAGGGCGTGGAAGCCTATCCGGGCTCGCGTCGCCTCGTCGAGCTGCTCGCCGGCCAGGGCGTCAAACTCGCCGTGGTGTCCAGCTCGCGCAATGCTCCCACGGTCCTGCGCGCGGCCGGGATGATCGACTACTTCCCGATCATCGTCGACGGCCGCGTGGCGGAGGAGGAGCAGCTGGCCGGCAAGCCCCAGCCGGACACCTTCCTCGACGCCGCCGCCAAGCTCGGCGTCGCCAAGGAGCGTGCGGTCGTGCTGGAGGATGCGGTGTCCGGGGTGCAGGCCGGCCGCGCGGGTGCCTTCGGTCTCGTCGTCGGCGTCGATCGCGGTGCCGGTCGCGACACCCTGCTGGAGAACGGCGCCGATATCGTCGTCACCGACTTGGAGGAGCTGGCATGACCTCGCCCTGTACCGAGATGTGCTCCCAGTTCGTCAACGGAACCGGGTCTCGATCAACGAATAGACAGCAAATCTCGGTACAGGCCGGGGAGGAGCCGGCATGAGCTCGCACGAGGCGCCGCGCGTCCACGATTTCCTCGACCGCGGCCGGTTCCCGCTCGACGAGTGGCGGCTGGTCGAGGACCATCCGCATCACGAGGACCTCGGCGTGACCGAGACCCTCTTCGCCGTCGGCAACGGCTACCTGGGCATGCGCGGCAATGTCATCGAGGGTCGCGACTCGCACACCCACGGCACCTTCATCAACGGCTTCCACGAGACCTGGCCGATCCAGCACGCCGAGGAGGCGTACGGCTTCGCCCGCGTCGGCCAGACGATCGTCAATGGCCCCGATGCCAAGATCATGCGCCTGTACGTCGACGACGAGCCGTTGCTGCTCACCATCGCCGACCTCATCGAGTACGAGCGCTCCCTGGACTTCCGCTCCGGGGTGCTGGAGCGCGACATCATCTGGCGCACTCCCAGCGGCAAGCGCGTCCGGGTCTCCACCAAGCGCATGGTGTCCTTCACGCAGCGCCACCTCGCGGTCATGACCTTCGAGGTCGAGATGCTCGACAGCGCCGCGCCGATCGCCATCTCCTCGCAGATCCTCAACCGCCAGGACGGTGAGGACGAGTATCACGTGCGCTCGAAGGCGATGGGCGAAGGCCATGACCCGCGCAAGTCCGACACCTTCAGCCGCCGCGTCCTCGAGCCGATGTACAGCTGGGGCAGCGCGGCCGACGGCCGGGTGGTGCTCGGCTACCGCGCCGTGGACAGCGGCATGACCCTCGCGGTGGCGGCCGATCATCTCTTCGAGACCGACAACGAGTGGGAGCAGTCGGTCCAGGTCGATGACGACCTCGCCAAGATCACCTACAAGGTCAACGCGCAGCCGGGCCGCCCCATCAAGCTGGTCAAGCTCGCGGCCTATCACACCTCGCGGGGTGTGCCGCCGCGCGAGCTCGTCGACCGCTGCCGCCGCACCCTCGACCGTGCGAAGGACGAGGGCGTGCAGAAGCAGTTCGACGACCAGCGCGCCTGGCTCGACGCGTTCTGGGAGCGCTCCGATGTGACCGTCTCCGGCCAGCCCGCGATCCAGCAGGCCGTGCGCTGGAATCTCTTCCAGATCGCGCAGGCCTCGGCCCGCGCGGAGGGCCAGGGCGTGCCCGCCAAGGGCGTCACCGGCTCGGGGTACAGCGGCCACTACTTCTGGGACACCGAGGTCTACGTCCTCCCCTTCCTGACGTACACCTCGCCGACGTGGGCCCGCAATGCGCTGCGCTTCCGCTATTCGCTGCTCGACGCCGCCCGCAGCAGGGCCACCGAGATGGCCCAGCGCGGGGCGCTCTTCCCGTGGCGCACCATCAACGGCGAGGAGGCCTCTGCCTACTACGCCGCCGGCACCGCGCAGTACCACATCGATGCCGATGTGGCCTATGCCCTGACCCAGTACCTCGCGGCGACGGGGGACACCGAGTTCCTCACCCGCGAGGCGATCGACGTGCTCGTCGAGACCGCGCGGATGTGGGCCGATCTCGGCTTCTGGCGTGACGAGCAGGACGGCGCCTTCCACATCCACGGTGTGACCGGACCCGATGAGTACACGACCGTCGTCAACGACAATCTCTTCACCAATGTCATGGCCCGGTTCAATCTCCAGGCCGCGGCGCGTGCGGTGCGCGAGCTGGCCGAGCGCGATGGCGCGACCTACGACCGGCTCGTCTCGCGACTGTCCCTCGTGGAGACGGAGGTGGAGGACTGGGAACGCGCCGCCCGCGACATGGCGATCCCCTTCGACGAGCACCTCGGCATCCATCCGCAGGACCAGCACTTCCTGGAGCGGGAGGTCTGGGACCTCGACCACACGGGCCTCGACAAGCGCCCGTTGCTGTTGAACTACCACCCGCTGGTCATCTACCGCTTCCAGGTGATCAAGCAGGCCGATGTCGTGCTGGCGCTGTTCCTGCAGGGCGATCACTTCAGCGACGAGCAGAAGCGCGCCAACTTCGAGTACTACGACCCGATCACGACCGGTGATTCCACGCTGTCGGGGGTCGTGCAGTCGATCATGGCCGCCGAGGTCGGGTACCACGATCTGGCGCTGCGCTACTTCCTCGGGGCGCTCTTCGTCGATCTCGCCGATCGTCACCACAATGCGAGCGACGGGGTCCACGTCGCCTCGACCGGTGGCGTCTGGAGCTGTCTGACCTCGGGATTCGGCGGTTTCCGCGATCACAACGGCACCTTCACGCTCGACCCGCGGCTGCCTGACGGCTGGGATGAGCTGGCCTTCCGCGTCACCCTGCACGGCGCTCGGGTCCGCATCACGGTGCGGCCCGACGAGGTAGAGCTGCTGGTCGAGGACCAGCAGCCCGATGCCGATGGCCGGCTGGTGACGCCCACCGTCGTGGTGCGCGGCAAGGAGGTCACGGTGCCCGATGACGAGCCGATCGTCATCGCCCTCGACGGCCAGGGTCCGCGACTGGAGGGCTCCCCGCCGCCGGTCGCCGGCCGGCGGCGCGCCGACGGCACCATCATCTCCGCCATCGTCCCCGGCGCCTGAACCCCGACCCGGCTCTCCCGTAGGCTCGTCGGAACGACGACGAGGGGAGTGCCGTGATCCTGGCGTGGCTCGCGGTCGCCCTCGTGGCCGGGGGGATCATCGCCGCCGCATTGCGCTGGCGGCAGGTCGCCGAGGGCCCCGATCTCGCGGACCGCGTCGAGGACTTCGCCGCCGAGCACTCCGTGACGGTACTCGGTGTCAACCTCCCGTATGTCGTGGTCCGCACCCTCCGCCGGTGCGGGGAGGTGCGCGTCACCGGCCTGGCGGCCGAGATGACCTACTACGCGCTCATCTCGCTGCTGCCGCTCGCCAGCGCCCTCGGGGCCGCGCTGGGCTTCGTCGAGCGCCTGGCCGGGGCCAGTGAGGCCGATCGCCTCGAGCGGGCCATCGTCGACGGCGTCGGACGGGTCTTCGACGACGAGATCGCCACCGATGTCATCACTCCCATCGTCGAGGGAACCCTCCGTCAGGAGCGCGCGGGCCTCGCGATCGGCAGCATCGTCATCGCGATCTGGCTCGCCAGCCGCATGTTCCGGGCCGCGGTCCGGGCCCTCGACGATGCCTACCAGGTCGCCGAGCGCCGCACGCTCCTCCAGCAGATCCTGCTCGGCGTCGCGCTCTCCTTCGCCGCGATCGTGACCGTGCTGGTGCTCGTCTCCCTCATCGTCATCGGCCCGCTCTTCGGCAGCGGCCGCGAGGTCGCCGAGGCCGCCAATGTCGGAGGACTCTTCGACGACACGTGGAATGTCCTGCGCTGGCCGGTCGCCGCTGGGGTCTGCATCGTCTTCCTCATCGCGCTCTACCGATTCGCTCCCAATGTCGACACGACCTGGCGCCGCTGCTGGCCGGGTGCGGTGCTCGGCACCCTCGGTCTCATCGTGATCGCCTGGGGATTCCAGCTCTACCTCCAGGTGGCCGGACCCCGCACCCCGCAGCTCGACGAGTCCACCATGGCGGTCGATATCGCCACCCAGCTCCTCGGAGCCGTGCTCGCGGGCGTGCTCTGGGTATGGCTCAGCAGCATCGTCGTGCTCGCGGGCGGTGTCCTCAACGCCGAGATCACCCGAGTCCGGGAGCGGACGCGCCCGGTGGGCGACGGCGGCTGACGGCTGTTGGTGGTTGATGGCTCACCGCCCGGGCGCGGGTGCGCGATGTCGGTGGGCGGTCGACCACGGCCCCGAAGCAGCGGAGACCTCAGGTGGCAGGCGGAAGCGCCACCGGGACGCGGATGAGCACGACCCCCTGGTGCACCTCGGCGGTGATCTCGCTGCCCTCGCCGACACCGTCGCCGTCGAGCTGCATCGGGACCGGCTTCTCGGCCTTGACGTGCACCCTTTCGCCGCTGAGGCGGGTCAGCCGCTGATCATTGGTCGGGCGGCGGGTCATGACCCGTGCCACGATCGCGAGCCAGCCGATGAACCGCTTGGGCGCGACGACGACGACATCGAGGCGTCCGTCGTCGATCTCGGCATCGGGCAAGAGTGGGATGCCGCCCTGCAACTGCCCCACATTGCCCACGACGACGGTGCGGGCCTTGAAGGTCACCGGCTCGTCGTCGTCGATCGTGATGGTGACCTTGGTACGCGGGAAGGTGATCGCCCGGGCGCCGGACACGAAGTACGCGAGGAAGCCGACCTTCTTCTTCAGCTGGTCGTTGACCCCCGACATGATCATCGCGTCCATGCCGAGACCGGCCATCACCAGGAAGGCCGTGTGATCCTCACCGTCGCGCCGGAAGGTCGCGAGGTCGATGGCGCGGTCCTGGCCGCCGTAGACGACATCGAGTGCGTCGCGGGTGTTGACCGGGATGTCGAGATTGCGGGCGAGCAGATTGCCGGTCCCGTGAGGCAGGATGCCGACCGCGACCCCGGTACGCGCCGCCTCCTCGCACACCGCGCGGACCGTGCCGTCGCCGCCGGCGGCGCCGACGAGATCGACGCCGCCGGCGATCGCCGCGCGGGTCTGCCCGTGGCCGGGATCCTCGACGGTCGTCTCGAACCAGCGCGGCTCGCTCCACCCGTAGGACGCGGCGATCTGGCTCACCCGCGCCCGGAAGTCGGCGACATCGGTGATCTTCGAGGGGTTGAGGATGACGGCGGACTGGAATCGGCCGCTCCCGGTCGCGGTGGCCGTCTCGGAGGGTTCGCGGCCGTTGCCGCTGACCAGCAGGATCCACAGCAGCAGCGTCACCAGGGAGCCGAAGGCCAGTCCGGCGAACACATCGCTGAAGAAGTGCACGCCCAGGAACACCCGGCAGGCGGCGACGATGAGTGCCAGCACCGTCCACAGTGTCAGCAGCACCCGCCGCTTCCATCCTCGTCCGGTCGCGACGACGGTCAGCAGACCCAACACCGTGAAGAACACGCCGGCGCCCGCGCTGTGCCCGCTCGGGAACGAGTACCCGCCGATCTCGTGCAGGGGCTGTTCCCAGTAGGGCCGGTCGCGGGTGAAGATGAGCTTGATCAGCGCATTGCCGCCGATCACCGCGACACCGCTCGCGACCACCCAGCCGGCGACCGCGCGCTCCTTGCGCACCAGCATCCACGCCGCGATCAGCGCCAGGCCGATGCCGGCCCCCCAGTTGCTCGTGATCACGGCGATGACATCGAGCGTGTCCACGAACCACGACCGCTGCTCGCTGACGCCGTAGGCGGCCTCGGCGATGGTCTGATCGAGGTCGAGCTGGGCGGGCCACTCCCACGACAGGCCGATCGCCGGGACGGCGAAGAACAGCGTCAGGACGGCGACCAATGCCGGGATCTGCCACTGCCGGTCAGGGTCGGCGCGTCGGACGTCGATCGCCACGGGGCTCCTTTCAGCCGATGAGGTGCCCGAACAGCGTAAACGACCGGCCCCGGAGAGTCCCGCCGACGCGGGGCGGTCGATAGGCTGGCACGGTGATCGATCCGCGCGTTCTCCGTGACCAGCCCGATGCCCTGCGCGATGCTCTGCGCCGCCGGGGCGAGTCCGCGGACCTCGTCGACGAGCTCATCGCCGCCGACGAGCGCCGCCGATCGTCCATCGCGGACTTCGAACACGTCCGCAGCGAGCAGAAGACCCTCGGCAAGCAGGTCGCGAAGGCGCAGGGGGAGGAGAAGCAGGCGCTGCTGGCCCGCACCAAGGAGCTCAGCGCCCAGGTCAAGCAGGCCGATGCCGATCGCGACGAGGCCGGCCGGCGCTTCCACTCCCTCATGCAGGGGGTCCCCAACTTCACCGCCCCCGAATCCCCCGAGGGCGGGGAGGACGACTTCGTCGTGCTGGAGACCCACGGCACGCCGCGCGACTTCGCCGCCGAGGGTTTCGAGCCCCGCGACCACCTCGAGCTCGGCGAGCTGCTCGGCGCGATCGACATGGAGCGCGGCGCCAAGGTCAGCGGATCGCGCTTCTACTTCCTGACCGGCGTCGGGGCTCAGCTGGAGCTGGCGCTGACGCAGCTGGCGATGAGCAAGGCGGCCGAGTGGGGCTTCACTCCGGTGATCCCGCCGGCACTCGTCAAGCCGGAGGCGATGGCGGGGACCGGGTTCCTCGGCCAGGCCGCCGACGACGTCTACCGCATCGAGAAGGACGATCTGTACCTCGTCGGCACGTCCGAGGTGCCGATGGCGGCCTATCACAGCGACGAGATCCTCGATCCCGACACGATGCCGCTGCGCTACGCCGCCTTCAGCCCCTGTTTCCGGCGCGAGGCGGGCTCCTACGGCAAGGACACCCGCGGGATCTTCCGCGTGCACTGGTTCGACAAGGTCGAGATGTTCGTCTACACCTCCGAGGAGGAGTCCTATGCCGAGCATGAGCGCATCCTCGGCTGGGAGAAGGCCTGGCTCGACGCCCTCGAGCTGCCCTACCGGGTGATCGACGTCGCCACCGGCGACCTCGGCCTCTCGGCCTATCGCAAGTTCGACTGCGAGGCCTGGATCCCCACGCAGGGCACCTATCGCGAGGTCTCCTCCGCCTCGAACTGCACGCAGTTCCAGTCCCGGCGGCTCGACATCCGGCTGCGCGGCGAGGACGGGACCGTCCCCGCGGCGACCCTCAACGGCACGCTCTGCGCCATGACCCGCACGATCGTGGCGCTGTTGGAGAACGGTCAGCAGGCCGACGGTTCGGTACGCCTGCCCGCGGCCCTGCATCCCCATCTCGGCGAGGTCCTGGAGCCGCGCCGATGAGCTGGTTCCCGAAGCTCGTGGCGCTGGACGTCGACGGCACGATCGTCGACGGCGAGAATCTGATGACCACGGCGGTCGGCTCGGCGATCCACGCGATGCGTGAGCGCGGTGCCGAGATCGTCATCGCCACGGGCCGGTCGGCCCCCGGGGTCTACGACGTGCTGCACAAGCTCGCGATCGATGACGGCATCGCGGTCTCCAGCAATGGCTCGGTGGTGTTCGACGTCGATCCCTTCCGGGTGCGCCATCTGGTCACCTTCGATGCCCGCGAGGCCGTCGCGCGCGTGTTGAAGACGATGCCCGAGGCGATCGTGGCGGTCGAGGACGTGGGGGTCGGCTACCGGGTCTCCCAGCCCTTCCCGGCCGGTGAGATCAACGGATCGATCGTGGTCGAGGAGGTCGACGACCTGGTTCGCGAGCCGGTCAGCCGCGTCATCATCCGCTCGCCCGAGCACGACTCGGAGGAGTTCCACGCGCTCGTCGCCGATCTCGGGCTCGACGACACCAACTACTTCATCGGCTACAGCTCCTGGCTGGACCTCGCGCCCGTCGGGGTGTCGAAGGCCTCCGGCCTCGACTACGTGTGCCAGGCGCGCGGGATCTCGGCGCAGGACGTGCTGGCGGTCGGCGACGGCCGCAATGACATCGAGATGCTGCAGTGGGCCGGACGCGGCGTCGCGATGGGCCAGGCCCCTGACGAGGTCGTCCGGGTGGCCGATGCGGTCACCGGCGGCATCGACGACGACGGACTCGCCACCGAGCTCTCCCGTTACCTCTGACGCGCGGCCCGGGCAGTGGTGGGCTGTCAACTCATTGACCGCGCCATGAGGTTGATGAGCTACCGCCACCGCGGGTTGGGGGCGACGCCGGCGGCCGGGGTCAGGCGCTCTGGGCAGTGTCGAGCCGGTCGAAGGCGTCCAGCACCTCGGCGACGGTGGGCGGCTCGGGCTGGTGCACCGGGGCGGGGGCTCCATCCTCACGCGCCCGGCGCAGATGGCGCTTGACGGTCGAGAGGGAGCATCCGAGACGGTCCGCGAGCTGACGGCTGGTCTCCTCGGGATGCGCTGCGCGGGTGGCCATGACGAGCCCATGGTCCACCGGTCCGCCGCCGCTGCGGGGCACCTCCTGGGCAGGATCGCTCAGCGGCCCGTCGAGTCCGAGCTCATGGCGCAGCTGGCAGCGCTCCTGCTCGGTCGTGCAGGCCAGGAAGCCGGTCACATCGACCTCGACGACCGCGCGATAGAGGCACTCGGGGAGCACCTCGCAGCCGGCGCAACGCCGGTGGGCCGCCGCGCGCTTGGCCTGGAAGTCGCGCCACTGCTGCGCGGAGGTCTCGTGTCGCGCCGGGGGAGAGAGCAGTTGCTCGTCCTGGTAGACCTCCGGTCGCATCGCGCACGGAGGAAGCGAGCGGGTGGACGTCGTCAGCACGGTGGCATCTCTCCTACAGGTACATCCCGCCGGTGCCCGAGTCCCCACGGCCGGCGCCGGGATCGGCGGCGGAGGGATCGGGTGACTGCGCGCCGGGAGGGAGCGCGAGGCGCATGTTCGCGAACTGGGTCTGGGCCTGTACCTGCTGGGCGTAGAGCGCGGCCTGGATGCCGTGGAAGAGACCTTCCAGCCAGCCCACGAGCTGAGCCTGGGCGATCCGCAGCTCGGCCTCGGTGGGCGACACGGCGTCGAAGGGCAGGCTGAGACGCTCCAGCTCGGCGACCAGCTCGGGGGCGAGGCCGTCCTTGAGCTCGGTGATCGACTGCTCGTAGATCTCCCGTAGCCGCGACCGGCTGGCGTCGTCGAGGGGAGCGGACTTCACCTCGTCGAGGAGCTGTCGGATCATGCCGCCGATGCGCATGACCTTGGCGGGCTGCTCGACGAGGTCCGACAGCGGTGTCCCGGCGGCGGCATCATCCGTCGCGGGTGCCGCGATCGGCTGGCCCGAGGAGTCGATCACCTGATCATCGCTCATGGGTCCAGCCTAAAGGAGACGATCGATAAGAGTGGGCTCGCCGCCGAAACGGCCGCTCAGTCGGCGAGGGTCAGCAGCAGCTTGCCGGAGTGGGTGGACTCCTCCATCGTGCGGTGGGCATCGCCGACCTGGTCGAGCCCCAGGGTGGCGTGCACGATCGGCTTGACGGTGCCGTTCTCGAGCAGCGGCCAGACCTGATCGGTCAGCTGCTGGACGATCGTGGTCTTCTCGCCGACCGGCCGGGCGCGCAGCGAGGTGGCGGTGATGGCGGCACGTTTGGTGAGCAGCGCACCGAGATTGAGCTCGCCCTTGACGCCGCCCTGCAGGCCGATGACGACGAGCCGACCCGCGGTAGTGAGCGCCGCGACATTCTGGGCGAGGTACTTGGCGCCGATGATGTCGAGGATGACATCGGCCTTCAGCCCGGCCTCGCGCATCCCCTCGACGAAATCCTGTTCGCGGTAGTTGATGACGTGATCGGCCCCGAGGTCGCGGCAGAACTGCGCCTTCTCGGCGGTGCCCACCGTCGTGACGACGGTGGCGCCGAAGGCCTTCGCGAGCTGGATGGCGGTGGTGCCGATACCACTCGACCCGCCGTGCACCAGGAAGGTCTCGCCCGGCTGCAGCCGGCCGATCATGAAGACATTGGACCAGACGGTCGCGTAGGTCTCCATCAGCGCGGCCGCGGTCACCAGGTCGATGCCCGCCGGGACCGGAGCGACCTGGCCGAGCGGCACGTTGACGTACTCGGCGTATCCGCCGCCGGTCAGCAGGGCCGCCACCTGGCGGCCGATCTGGCCCTCGTCGACGTTCTCGCCGACCGCGACGATCTCGCCGGAGCATTCCAGCCCCAACACCTGGGTGGCGCCGGGCGGCGGATCGTAGAGTCCCCGCCGCTGCATGACATCGGCTCGGTTGACGCCCGCGGCGGCGACACGGACCAGCACCTCGCCCGGGCCGGGCTCGGGAGCCGGTACCTCGACCACCTCGAGTGCCTCGGGACCACCGGGTTCGTTCACGACGACAGCACGCATGGCACCACCGTAGTGGCCGCGCCTCCGCGTCGCCGATGCCACACTGGTCTCCATGCGCATCGCCGTGGTCCAACTCGCCGCCGATGTCGATTCGGCCCGCAACCGCGATCTGATCGACGCGGCCCTGGCCGATATCGAGCCCGGAGGGACCGATCTGGTCGTCCTCCCCGAGGCCGTCATGCACGACTTCGGAAGCCCGACCCACGATCTCGCGGCGATCGCCGAGCCCCTGGACGGCCCCTTCGTCAGCGGGCTGACCGAGCAGGCGCGGCGACTCGACACGATCATCGTGGCCGGCATGTTCGAGTGGACGGACGCGCTGCCCTACAACACCCTGGTCGTGGTGGGCCCCGACGGGCTCCGTTCGACCTACCGCAAGATCCACCTCTACGACTCCTTCGGCTACTGCGAGTCCGATCGGATGCGGGCCGGGGCCATCGAGCCGGTCACCATCGACATCGCGGACCTGCGCATCGGACTGCTGACCTGCTACGACCTGCGGTTCCCCGAGCTCGCACGGGCGCTCATGGAGACCGAGCCCGCTCCCGATGTCCTCGTGATCCCCGCTGCCTGGGTGGCCGGCGAGCGCAAGGTGGATCACTGGCGCACGCTGCTCGCCGCACGCGCCCTCGAGAACACCGTCTTCGTCGTGGCCGCCGGACAGGGAGGCGAGCGCTACACCGGACATTCCTTGGTCGCCGATCCCTGGGGCTCTATCGTTGACGAGGTTCGCGGTACCGACACCGCCGTGATCCGCGCCGATCTGGATCCCCGGATCGTCGCCCGCTCCCGCGAGGTCAACCCCTCGCTCGCCAATCGGAGGATGCGCTCGACGTGAGCACCACGCAGCCCGGCCGTCGCCGACGCCTCGACGCGTCGGTCGCTCCGGTCTACGAGCGGCCCACCAGGGGCCCGCGCTTCGCCTCGCGGCGCACGGCACGTGCCTTCGAGGTGCTCACGGGTGTGGGCTGGCTGGTCGGCTTCCTGGGATCGCTGAGCAGTGTGATCGCGATGCCCGTGGCCGTTCCCGAGTGGGTGTGGCGGGGCAGTGCCGCCCTGCTGCTGGTGGTGTTCACGATGATGCTCACGCACCGGGTCGGTGGACACATGCGACTCTGGGTGCCGCTCGTGGGGCTGGTCGCCGTCGGCGCCCTCGTCACTGAACGCGGGCTGCTGCTGGTGGGTGCCGCGGGATTGACGGCCGTCCTCTCGGCCCTCGTGGCGGTGATGCTGACGCTGCCCGCCGTCACCGTGCGGGCCTCCCTGCGCGAATACGGCATCTCCCTGCTCCTCGCCGTGAGCGGGACGGTCGGCGTGGCCGCCTGGAATGCTCCGGCCAATGTCCAGGTCTACAGCGGACTGGTGCTCGCCTCGGCGGTGGCGCTGGGAGTCGCGACGATGTGGAGCCTCGGCGCCGGACTACACGGACTGACCCGGCAGCACCTGTGGATCCTCGTCGGCGTCGCCGCCGTCGCGGTGCTGCTATTCGTCTACGGCGGGGTCGTGCGGCTGTACGGCAGCCCGGGCCTGAAGGAGGCCCTCGACGACTCCATCATCTGGATGCGACAGAATATCGGCGGCGTCCCCCGCCCCTTCGAGGTCCTCATCGGCTTTCCCGCGATCATCGTGGGCACCTCGCTGCGGTCCCGCTATCGCGAGGGCTGGTGGGTGTGCGTGTTCGCGGTGCTCGGCACCGCCGTCATCACGACCTCGCTGATCGACCCGGGCGCCTACCCCTCGTACTTCGCCTTCTCCACGCTCTACTCGGCCGCCCTCGGCATGCTCATCGGGCTGCTGCTGCGCCGGATCATCCTCTCGCCGCGGTCCGCGCGTGCGGCGCGAGCCGTGGCCCCTCCGTCGCGCGTCGAGCCCGGACGTTTCAGCCCCCTCAAGTGAGACCTCCGGCCCGCGCCGGCGATGAGCCGCCGGGTCGTGGCACCGCTCTTCGCCGTGAATGCGAGAATCGAGGTGGTGTCACCCGTCGAGGGTGGCCCCGGAGGGGTGCCGGAGTGGCCGATCGGAACCGCCTTGAAAGCGGTCGCTGGCAGAAGTGTCAGCCGCGGGTTCGAATCCCGCCCCCTCTGCTGAGCCGGTCCACGGAAGGGGACGATCGTGACACGACGACGCATCGTCGCCATCATCGCTGCGATCGCGGTCGTCGCGGTGCTGGCCGGGGTCGGCTGGCTGATCGCCGGCCGCGGCGAGGAACCCGTCGCGGCCCCGGAGCCCACCCCCACGGCGAGTGAGCCGGCGGAGGACCCCTGCACCGCCGACGAGCCGTTCACGCCGTCCTCGGCCGTCGTTGACGGCATCGACGCGCCGGTGGTGGCGATGCCGCGCGATGCCAACGATGTTCCGGGGGTGCTCCCGCTCGACGACCAGGGCGCTTCGGCGATCGCCTGGGACGAGCCGCCGGGGATCTCCCCCGGTGAGGCGTCCGGGAATGTCCTGTTGAATGCGCACACCTTCCCCGGCGACGGAGCACTGGGCAACCAGTTCCTCGATCAGCTCGAGATGGGAGATCCCATCGAGCTGCGGGGGAACGACGGCCAGCGGCTCTGCTATGAGGTGAGCGAGCGTGTGGAGGTGCTCGCGGCCGACGGCTTTCCCCGCTACTACGAGGACGCCGGATATCCCCAGATCGCCCTGATCGTGTGCTCGGGTGAACGGGTCGGGCCGGGTGACTGGACCCATCGCACGATCTGGTTCGCGGTACCGGTCGAGGCCGATCTGTCGTCCTGACCGCATGCCACACTAGAGTCGTCCCGTTTCCGCCCCGAACTCCAGAATGTGGTGCCCGCCGCCGTGACTCAGCCGCCTGAACCGACCGCACCGGCTCCCCGTTCGCTCTACCGTCTCGACCGCGCCCACGCGATGCTCAGCATCGGCAGCTACGTGCTGGTGGCGGGGATCGCGGTGCTCGTGGCGTTCTGGACGGTCCAGTTCGACCCCTGGGGAGCGATCGTGGCGGCCACCGGAGGCATCGTGGCGGCGCTGGCGATCGTGCTCGCGATCCGGCTCGCCGTGCGGCCGCCCGTGGTGCTGCTGCTGGACGCCGCCGGCTATCGCGGCCGAGTCCGCGCCCAGCGGCACACCTTCGAGGGACGCTGGAAGGACGTGCGCGATGTGAAGGCCTCGCCGCGCGATCTGCGCTTCACCACCGTCACCAATGACGAGCAGGTCTTCCCGCTGGAGACGATCGACACCCGCGACCGAGCCCGGCTGCTGCGCGAGATGTACGACCGCCTCAACACCGCGCACGGTTACACGCGCTTCACCTTCGACTGACCAGGGTCGCGCTGGGTCGCCGGCCCTGCTCCGGCGCGCTCCGGCGACGGGCACGATGACACCACTCGCGGAGGTCGAACCCGGCTGGGGTTGGGCTGGGTGGTGAGCTGTGGGGCGGAGCGAGCTCCGCACGCTATCGCTCTCCGAGGCCACCAGCATGGGAAACGCGAGGAGCCAGCCGAGCTGGCTCCTCGCGTTAGGTGCGGAGATGGCGGGATTTGAACCCGCGAGAGGTTTAACCCTCAACCCGCTTAGCAGGCGGGCGCACTAGGCCACTATGCGACATCTCCTGGCGCACCGGATCGACGATCCGAAGCAACCTGTTCAGGATACCGGCCGAGTCCGTCCCGCTCTGAATCGGGGCGGGTCAGTTCCGTGCGCCGTGGACCAGCGAGTAATGATCCCGCCGCGTCAACGGGTCGACGTCGATCGGCGTCGCCTCGTGCGGGTGGGCCTGCAGGCCGTCGAGCATCAAGGTGATCAGTCGATGCGGCACCGCCGACTCGTCGCCCATCGGGAGCGACTGGATGCTCGACATCGTGAACGGGATGGTCGCGATGTCGGTGGCGGTCACGTCATCACGCAGGCGTCCCTCGTCCTTCGCCTTCTGCACGTACTCGGCGATCGGCTCGCTCCACTTGCGACCCGGTTGGTACTCCGGGTCGTTGTGGTGCTGGCGGCGCATGATCGACGCGGTGGCCGGCTGCGCGACGAGGAGTTGGACGCTGCGGCGGATGAGGGTCTCGATGGCGTCCCACCCCGTGGGCTGTTCGGTGCATTCCTCGGCGACGACATCGAAGCGTTCCACGATCCGGTCGTAGAGGGCGCGCACGAGATCGGGGTGCGAAGGGAAGTTGCGGTACACGGTACCGATACCCACACCGACCCTGTCGGCGAGTCCGTGAAGGGGCGCGTCGATGCCGAGTTCGGCGAAGTAGTCTTCGGCCCCGAGCAGCAGACGCTCGCGGTTCGCGACCGCGTCTCGCCGCGTGGGGAGCCGACGTTCTGGCTTGGTCATGGGGTCCACTGTACGAGGCTTCGAGTAACAATGTTTACCGGAACGAATGTCTGATATTCCAGTGACTATTGCGGGTCATCGGCACCCGGCCCGGAAGCTCGCGGGGGAGTGGTCCGACACCATCCGGATCAACCAGAACGACTCGACGATCGGGCTACCGCCACCGATCGGAGGCCCGAATTGGGCACCCGATGAAGGACCGGGTAGAGTAGGCGAGGCCGTGATCGGCAGGCGCCTGTAGCTCAACGGATAGAGCATCTGACTACGGATCAGAAGGTTTGGGGTTCGAATCCCTACAGGCGCGCCACACATCGAACGGTGGGAGGTCTCCGAGCAACTCGGAGACCTCCACTGTCATTATGGGCGCCATCAGCTCGATATCGGTCAGTGACCACTCAGTGAGGTTCTTAAGCTTCCGGCTAATCGTGGCGCCGGTCGTCCCCATCGCCTGCGCTAGGTCCTTCTGCTTCCAGCCCAGCCGGAACAGCATCGTGGTCACATTTTCGCTTACGCGCTGGTTGAGCGAGCCGCCCTTTGGCGCAATCTGAACCGTCATGAGCGTGATCCTATCCCATTTGAGACAACCTGGGATACGTGACGCCGCGCCGAGTTGCGCCATGACTTGACAGATTACATTCAACGTAAGCAAGCTACTCCTGACGTATACCGAATGACATCGGTGTAACTACAACCTTGGAGTCGCCATGTTTGCACCCCACGCCGCTCAAGCGGTCGGCATCATCCTCATGGCGGTGGCCGCCTGGTCGCTGCCCGTGCTCGTCTTCATCGCGTCCGTCTGCCTCATCAACCGAGGCGGTGCCCGATGAGCGATCTCGAATACGAACCCATCGACCTCGGCACCGGGAAAATGCTGAGCCTGGACGAGGCATACGGCGTGTACGGCGCTCAGCGTGTAGACGACGTCCTGTCGGGCGGCCACTTCGTAGTGAAGATGTTGATGGACGATGTCGGTCAGAAGATCGAGGCACACGACAAGCTGTGTGGTTGCGGCGGCGGTGCGCAGATGGACGTAGCCGAGTTGCTGGGAGTGCTTAGAGCCGTCAGTGACACTTACGCCGTAGCCCTGCTGGCTGTGCGTGAGCAGGCGGTCAAGCGGTGAACGCGTTTAGCTTCCTGCTGTGGGTCGGCGCCCTTGCCGTCGCTGCCTTCTGCGGCCTGTTCTTCGTGCTCGTGATCCTCGGAGCGATCAAGACCAGCAACCCTCGCAAGCTCATGCGCGGAGAGGCGATCGTCGTGGTGATAACCGAGGACGGCGAGGCGGACGTCATCTCCTCGGCCAGCTACGCCCACACGGGGGCCGCCCTGGTTGAGCTAGCCGCCGAGTACGCGCGGCCGCATTCAGGTGGGGAGGGGGCAAAGCATGGGACGACTGGGACGCTCTGACCTGCTACGTCGCGACTTGCGCAATCAGCGCATGCTCTCGGCCGTGCGCTACGACGCCGACGCCAACCGCATGCGGGAGCTGGCCAGGGCAGCCGAAGCCCGCCGAGCATGGCGGGGGTTCGTATGACCCCGATCATCGCCGCATGCGTGCTGAGCTTCGCGGCTGGCGGCTTCACCACCGCCTGGCTGATGGCCCTGACCGTGGTCAGGCGCCTAGGGCGAGGGGGCGAGCGATGAGGCTCATGATGACGCGCCTCGTGCTCCTCGCGCTCGGCGCCGGGCTGTTCGCGGGCTCCTACCTTGCCGGTGCCGTCCTCATGGCATGGGTGATGACCCGATGATGCAGGTGCCCTATTACTCGATGTTCGCCTGGACATGCCCTATGTGCGAGTCCTCCAACTACCGCCAGAACAGGCCCCGTCGCGGCCAACTCGCCACCTGTCGGCAGTGTCAGGGCCAGGTCGCCATGGGGGATCGAGAGGCCTACTGACGACCAGCTCTAGGCCCGCGCAGGCGGCGCCGGGGTCAAGCCCGACCTAGAGCACTCAAGCACCGATGACGACGACCAGACAGGAGGACAGCGCGCGGAGACTCGACCCGTGACCGCGCGAGGGCGCAAGCCCTCACACACACGCACGGCCCGGTAGGGCAGCCTGCACCCTCGGGTGCAACGCCATGGAGTAACGGCGGGGTTGGACCTATAACGCTCTCTCAGACTCCGGGTGAGAGGCCTGCACAGCTTCGGATGGCCACGACGCTGCGCTTGGTGGGGCAACTCCGCTGACCGACAAACGGGTCAGCGGTAGCACCGTCATGCCCTCACGCATCCACCGTCAGGCGATGGGGGGTCTCCGGGGGGAACCTAGCGACCCGGCCCACCGGGCACCGCTAGCTCACTCACCTACACCACATGTGAGACCGGCCAACCAGCACGACGTCACAACAGAGATACCGAGGAGGCCCAATGTTGGCTCGACCCGCCTACCCCGCCGACTACGCCGAAGACCTGCGCATCCTTCGAGGCCGAGGGCTGACCATCGACCAAGCCGCCGCCGAGCTGGGCATCAGCCGGGCCACGGCCTACCGTCTGCTGAGCCGCTGCCCATGAGCAGCCACCACGACCACATCAAGAACCTCCCCGCCTGGCATGCGGCACGAGCCGAATGCTTCGACCGCGACGACTACCAGTGCGTTGACTGTGGCAGTACAGAGGATCTACAGGCTGACCACATCGTGCCGCTCGCTGTCCTGTTCGCCGAAGGACCGACACCCGAGGCCATCGAGATAGCAACCGACCCGGACCAGCTCACCACCCGGTGCGGCAAGTGCAACCGCGACAAGTCGGACCGCCTCGATGGCGTCGTCCGGCCCGGTTTCGTGGCACCCGGTTACGAGTGGCTGGCCGATCTGGTCGAGCCGGTCGGCCCGGTTCTTTCAGACTGACCGCCAGAAGACCCCCGCCCTCTTTCGTTTTCACGCGGGGAGTGGCGAAAAACATTGGAAAGACAGGGATTATGACCGACGACACCGAAATGCCGGACGCAGAGGCCGGAAAGCTCACGACCTACAGCGAGATGTTCTCCGAGTACGTCCAAGCCGAGTCCACGTGGCTGAAATCGTCCGACCCGTTGGTGTTCCACCTGCGCAAGCTGTGCGGCGTGCTCGACCAGCAGCTCAAGACGGACGGCGAGGCCACCGGGCCGATGAACACTGCCTACCTGCAAGCACTTACACGACTAGAGCGCAAGCGCCCCACCGGTCCAGCGCCCTCAGGCGGCCCTCTGGAAGGACAGACCAGCATCTTCGACGAACTCGACTAGCCGATGGGGTTCTGAGACACCCTGGCCGAGCATCGAGTGTGACCGTCCTATCGCCCGGATTCGCCGAGGTCGAGCTGACACCAGTTGGTGACTGGCGTCCCGCTCGGTTCACTCGCACGCTCACCGGCACCGAGGACTTCACTACTGAGGGCGACAAGCTGCTGGCCTTCGTGGACAAACACTGGCGGTCTCCCGAGACCGACCGATTCGTGCTCGATGACTGGCAGCGGTGGCTCATCCGGCACCTCTTAGAGACCTATCCGCCGTGGTGGCCCATCAAGCACCTTCGCGGCCAGCTTCGCTACCGCCAAATCGTGGTCTCGGTCGCCCGCCAGAACGGCAAGAGCGTCATCGGCGCGATCCTCGCGTTCTACTTCCTCGCGCTGCACGTCAAGGGGCCTCGGGTTGTCGGCACGGCTTCGGTCGAGTCGCAGGCCAAGATCGTCTATGACCGCGTGCGGTACGCGGTCGAGAATAACGAGGCGCTCCTACGGGAGATCAAGCCAACCGCCTCGCGCGGCATCCAGCGACGTGACGGTAGCGGGGCCTATCAGACACTCCCGGCCAAGGAATCGACCGCGCAGGGCGAGCCAATCACCGGGTGCCTCTACGACGAGCTGCATCTCGGCCTCTCGGCGCTCTGGGACGCCCTCGTGCAAGGCCAGAAGGCACGCCGAAACTCGCTCCTCGTCGGCATCACCACCGCCGGGGACTCCGACTCGCTGCTGCTCAAGCGGCTCTACGGCGAGGGTGAAGCCGCGATGCAGGCCGCCGAGGGCGCATGCCGAGCGGCCGCCGAGGCCATCGCTGCCGCCGAATCGGTCGTCACGACCGCCTACGACGAGCTGACGAAGGGTGACGAGCGGTTCGGTTTCTTCGTGTGGGAATCCGAGACCGCCGAGTTCGGACCCGACTACGAGCCCACCGAGGCCGACGTCATCGCGGCCAACCCGGCCGTGGCGTGTGGCCGCGTCGATCTCGTCACCGTCATGTCGGACACTCGCAAGCTCTGGCGAGCGGGCAAGGACGAGGACGGCATCACCGGCCGAGATCGCGCCATCCGCTACGTCATGAACCGCTTTGTCGACGGCGCGAGCGATGCCGTGGTGCCACTCGGCCTCTGGCGTGCCCGGCGCGAGCGTTGGCCCGCCGACCTGACACCGACCGTCTACGCCATCGAGCGCACCGACGAATGGACCTACGCCACAATCACCGCGCACGCCAAGACAGACGGCACCCGATGGTCACGCGTAGTCGCCCAGCTCGTCGCCCCCGACTACGACCGCCTCGTGGAGGCCGCTGCTCGGCTAGCCGCCCGCGACGGCGCAGCCATCGCAGTGGACAGCAAGACGCTACGCGACGTCGGCAAAGAGCTGAAGGCCCGCGGCATCGAAACCTGGATCCTCGGGGCCACCGAGATGGAGGCCGTAGGGTCCAACGTCACCGCCGCGCTGGCCGGGCGCCGATTCCACCACCACGGCGACGCCGTACTGACGATGCAGATACCCCACGTCAAGAAGCGCACCAACGGCGAGACCTGGCGGCTATCGCGCACACTCTCGGTCGGCGACACCGACGCCGTGTTCTCGACCTTCATCGGCGCCTACGTGGCCGACGTCCGCGAAGATATCCCCCGAGTGCAGCTCTTTTGACTGTCATAGCAGTCAGAAATCACCCCGCGAGCGCATGGTTTTGAGACACCCGGGCCGAGGGTTATCTCCGTGGGATTCCTTGCACAGTCACTCGGCCTAGAGGCCACTGACGAGACGCCGACGGCGGTCAAGCCGCCCCGCCGCAGCGACGCCCCCATCGTCACCCCCGTTCGTTCGCTCGGACTCTCGGCGGTCTACAGCGCCGTGGTGACCAGCTCGGGCATGTGCTCCGGCTTGCCAGTCGTCGCCGACAAGCACGGCACACTCACGCACGGCACCCTGGCCGACAGGATCGACCCGTGGACCGATAACGCCGACCTCATCGAGCAGTACGTCATCGACCTGATGACGGACGGCAACGCCTTCTTCCGCAAGACCCGCGACTCCAAGGGCCAGATCATCGCCGCCCAGCTCCTGAGCCCGCTCACGGTGTTCCCGTACTTCGATGAGAAGGGCACCAAGCGCTACGACATCCGAGAGCTTCGTGGCGGTGATGAGCGCGGCCTGACGGACTACGAGATCACCCATGTGCAGGCACTCCCCATGCGAGGTCAAGCCCGCAGCCTCGGCCCCATCGGGCACGCCCGACACACGCTCGCCGGAATCATCGAGACGCGGGACTACGCCAGCAACTGGTTCCGCCAGTCCGACGTCCCGACCGGCGTCCTCACCACCGAGAACGCACTCACTGGCCCCGAGTCCAAGCAGTACCGCGAGGCATGGCGTGACGGACCCGGCGAGTACGGCGTGCGAGTCCTCGGTAAAGGCCTGAGCTACCAGCCGATCATGCTCAAGCCGGAAGATGCTCAATGGCTGGAAGCCCAGAAGTGGGGAGTCACTGAGGTGGCCCGCCTGTTCGGCATGAGTGCAGATCACCTCCTCGCCTCCGTAGAGGGAAAGTCGATCACCTACACCAACGCCACCAACGTGGACCCCCGCTTCCTGTCCGGCACCCTGCGCCCCCGGTATCTGCGCAAGTTCGAGACCGCCATCAGCGGCATGCTCCCGCGCGGCACCGTCGCCCGGATCGTCACCGCTGACCTGACCAAGCCCGATGACAAGACACAGGCCGAGATCGACGTCGCACTCGTAGAAGCGGGCATCAAGACCAAGCAAGAGGTACGCGCCGAGCGCGGCCTCGATGCCATCAAGGAAGGAAGAGCCGAATGACCGCACCCGTCATCGACCACGATCCCGCCAACAGCCAGTCGCGCCCCGGCAGAATGCACCTGTCCGCCGTCGTGGACCACGAGGCGCTGACGGCCGCCGCAGCGGAGGGCCGCCGCGAAATTACCGGCCTCGCCGTGCCCTATGACGTCGAGATCGACCGAACCGACTGGTGGTACGGCACGCAGCGCCTCGCATTCGCGCAGGCCGCCGCCGTGGTCCGCGAGGACGCCAAGTTGTTCTACGGCCACGACACGCACTCCACGCCCATCGGTCGCATCACCGCCAGCGAGCAGACCTCCGAAGGCCTGCGTATCACCGCCACGCTTTCCAAGACGCCCAAGGCCGATGAAGTGTACGAACTTCTCCGTGACGGCACCCTCGACAAGTTCAGCATCGGTTTCATCTACGGCGAGTTCGCCATCGAGGACGATGGCGAACTTCTCAGGCACACGCTCTGTGACGTCTATGAGACGTCCGTCGTTCCCTACCCCGCTTACGACGGCGCCGCCGTCGATTCGGTCCTGTCCCAGCACCCGACCCACGAAGGAAGTAACCCCATGACCGCACCCGTGATCGAGCAACCGGGAACCGACTCCCTGGCCCAGCTCGCTGCCTCGCAAGACAAGCTCGCCGAGGCCATCGCCGAGTTGGAGCGCAAGCTCGCCACCCTCGGCGGCACTCCGGCTCCTGAGTCGCCCGCCGCGCTCTTCGGCTCCTACGGCGAGTTCGTCAAGGGCATGCTCAACGGCGACGAGAGCGCGCAGCGCATGGCGCTCGCTTTCGAGTCCGGCGATGGTGTCGCCGCCGATGCCGTGATCCGCGACGCGTGGGTCGGCGACATCATCAAGCTCATCGACAAGGGCCGCAAGGTTTGGGGACTCTTCGACTCGGGCACTCTGCCGGCCGAGGGCACGAGCCTGGAATACGCGGTCCTCGATGAAAACACCATCGACGTGGCCCGCCAGCTCGCTGAGGGTGACGACCTCGTGAAGGGCAACATCAAGATCAGCACGGACAAGGCTGACGTGCTCACCTTCGGCGGCGTCGCCGAGTACAGCCTGCAGAAGGCGCAGCGGTCCTCCGTCAACGTGCTGGAGTTGTACTGGCGGGCACTCGTCCTCGCCTACGCGCGAGCCACCGAGGCCTACGCCCGAGCGGTGCTCACCGACGTCGCGGCCGCGACCAAGGGCAGTCTGGCGACACTCGGCGAGCCCGAGGGATGGATCGACTTCCTGGTTGACGCGGCGCTGCACCTGGACGACAAGGGATTGCAGCCCGAGTACCTGCGCCTCTCGCCCGACGTCTACAAGGGCCTGGCCACCATGCAGATGGGTCCGGACGGCCCGTTCTTCCTGGACCGGTCGTCGGGTCGCGTCAACGTCGCCGAACTGTCCGGCGAGGTCGGAGGCATCCGTGTGGTGCTCACGCCCGGCACGAACACCGTGGAGGTCGGAAACTCATTCGCGCTCAAGACCTACGAATCCGGTGGCGCGCCGATGCGTCTCGGCCCGGAGACCGAGATCACCAACCTGACTCAGGGCATCGGCGTCTACGGCTTCGGTGCCATCGCCGTGCAGGACCCCAAGGCCATCGTTCGCATCGGCGCCTGACATGACCGTCTCCGACGAGCAGCTCAGAGAGCGACTGGGCAGCACCAAGCTCTCGCCCGAGTACCTGACGCAGAAGCGTCAGGCGGCCGAGGAACTTCTCGCGCCGCAGTACGCCTCGGCCTGGCGTCCAGTGCCCGAGGAAGTCAAGGACGAGCTGCTGCTGTCGGTGGTCCGGGCGCTGCACGACCGCGCCAAGACGACGAACGGGAACAGCGGGACGACCGTGGAGGCACAGGTGCCTGTGCGGTCGCCCCGCGACCCGCTCGCCGCCATCCGTCCCATCCTCGCCATGTACGTGGTGCCGCTGTGAGCCTTGCCGCCCTGCGCGCCGATCTCGCGCACGCTATCGACTCGCCGGAGTGGGACACCCACCGCTTCGTGCCCGATGTCATCGAGCCACCCTGCGTCATCGTTCAGCCGGGCGACCCGTACCTGACTCCCGTGGACAGTGAGACCACCTATGCCGGACCGACCGAGCACGAGGTCACCGTGCAGCTCTGGGCGCTCTCGCCCCTTGACGGCGGCGAGGACGCCATCGACGCCATCGACGCCATGACCGAGTACGTCCTCGCCCGTATCCCCGAGGGCTGGTGGCTGGACGAATCAGGGGTAGGACAGCCCGACGCAGCCCGCATAGGCGATGCCCTGTTCTACGGCCTCGCGATTACCTGCCATACCTACATCACCATCGACAAGGAGACCCGCCCATGAGTGGACCCGCTTCCCAGCGCCTGCGCGGCAACACCGGCTTGCACCTGACGTTCAAGGACGACGCAGACCCGGTATTCGCCGCCGACAAGGACGTCAAGTCCTGCCAGATCACCAGCGAGGACAAGGACGACTCGGACCTGACCTTCTACGAGGCCGCGTCCGGTGAGACCAAGGACTACGCCATCGAGCTGACTGCCATCCAGTCCACGTCCACCGGTTCCCTGTGGCGGTACCTGTGGGACAACCCCGGCGTGGAGGTCGCCGTGGTGTACGGCCCGCACGGCAACGCCGTACCGACCGAGGACAAGCCTCACTTCCTGTTCACCGCCAAGGCGGACGGTCGGCCCGCCATCGGCGGCGAGGCTCGCCGGACCAAGGAAGGGCAGGAGTTCGAGTACACCATGCAGGTGACCTCGGGCATCGCGATGGACACCGGGGCCTAACCCCGTGGCTCAGACCGGGGCACGGGTGCAGGGTCTGCGTCATGCCGTCCGCGCGCTAGAGCGCTACGGCGTGGAGACCCGAGACCTCAAAGCGGCGTTTCAGCGCATCTCTCGCCGCGTCGTGTCCACGGCTGAGTCACGAGTGCCGCGAGGCGCCACAGGGCGCCCCGCGGCCTCCATCCGGCCCTCAAACGCCAAGAACAAGAGCGTGGTGCGAGCGGGCGGCGCCGCTGTCGTCTACGCCGGTCCACGTCACTACGGCTGGCCCGCCCGCAACATCACCGCCGCACCCTTCCTCAGCTCAGCCGCCGACGACCACGCCCAAGACTCCATCCGCGAGATGGAGAAAGAGCTACGTCAACTCGCCCGCCGCTACAACGTCCTCTGAAAGTGAGCCCAGCATGACTACCACCACGCCCAAGAAGACCGCCGCTAAGAAGACCGCCCCGGCTGCCACCGTCGAGCCCTTCGACGCCGAGGCCGAGATGGCCAAGATTCCCAACCGGTTCTGGCTCACCGCTCGGCGCAAGCTCGACATGACTGCCGATGAGATTCTGGACGATTCCGTGGCGCTGTCCATCGTCGTGGCCGTCCGCCGCTCGATCAAGGAGACCGGCGTCCCCGACTGGGACCGATGGCTGGACGCCAGCCCCGAGGAAACCGCCGACTATATCGGTGCCGACTTGGAGGCGGACGACTCCAAAAGTTCGTGACGTCCTCGATGACCTAAGGGAGTTCGCCGCCGAGAAGGCGGAGTTCTGTCTCGCCACCGGCGTCCAGCCGTCCGAGTACGACCAACTCTCAGTCATCGAGATCAACGCATTCGTCCACGCGGCCAACCGTCGCGCCGCTCGCTAGACCTAGGAGGCCCCATGCGTGGCCCGCCAGACCATCGCCGTCTCCATCCTCGCCGAGGCTTCAGGCGTCCGTAAGGGTGTCGATCAGGCCAACGGCTACCTCGGCCGGATGGAAGGACGCGCCCGCACTCTCGGGCGCGTCCTCAAGGGCGCGCTGGTCGGCGGAGCGGTCGCCGCCGGTTTCAAGGAAGTCATCTCCTCGGCCAGCGACGCACAGCAGTCCCTCGGCGCGACCGAAACGGTGTTCGGCAAGTACGCCTCCACGGTCATCAAGCGGTCCAAGGAAGCCGCGCAGTCGGTAGGTCTCTCGGCCAACGAATACCGCGAGCTGTCCAACACCACCGGGGCCATGCTCAAGAGCACAGGTCAGCCGTTGGAGAAGGTCGCCGCTCTCACCGACCAACTCAACGTGCGAGCGGCCGACCTCGCAGCGACCTTCGGCGGCACCACCAAAGAGGCCGTCTCGGCGGTCGGCTCATTGCTTCGCGGCGAGGCCGACCCCATCGAGCGCTACGGCGTCTCGATCAAGCAGAGCGACGTCAACGCCCGCTTGGCCTCTCAGGGACTCGACAAGCTGACCGGGGCAGCGCTCAAGCAGGCCGAGCAGCAGGCCCGCCTAGATCTCCTGTTTGAGCAGACGGCCAGCTCGGCAGGACAGTTCGCCCGCGAGTCCAACACGCTGGCAGGCCAGCAGCAGCGCCTCGGCGCGTCCTGGGAGAACATCAAGGCCACAGTCGGCACCTACCTGCTGCCCGCCCTGACCGCCGCCTTCTCGTGGCTGAACGACCGCCTGCCCGGCGCGTTTGAAACCGTCCGCCGCGAGGCCACCGAGTTCGCCATCGCCGCACGGCCTGTGGCCGAGGCGCTCCGCGACGCCTTCGTAGACGCACTCCCAGCCATCCGCGAGGTCGGAGGTTGGCTGCTCGATCACAAGTCCCTCATCGTCGGGGTCATCACCGCCTACGCGGGGTTCCGCGTCGTGGTGGCCACCCTGCGCACATACCGCGCCACCGTCATGGCGATCAAGACCGCCCAGCAGGCCTACGCGCTCGCCACTTACGGCATGGCCACCGCCAATGGCACCCTGTTGACCTCGCTCGCTTCCACCGCTGGAGCACTGCGCGTCAAGCTCGGCGCGATGCGAGCCTCGATGGCCGCCACCCGCGCGCAGATCGCGATGGACGCCCGCTGGCAGATCATGCTGCTCAAGCAGCGTGCCGCCATCATCGCTCAGGCCGCCGCTCAGAAGACCGCCGCTGCTGCCTCCAAGGTCATGGCCGCCGGTCAGTGGGCACTCAACGCCGCGATGTCCGCCAACCCGCTGACCCTCGTCATCGCCGCGGTGATCGCGATCGGCGCCGCGTTGGTCATCGCCTACCGCAAGTCTGAGACGTTCCGCAACATCGTCAACGGCGCCTGGGATGGTGTGAAGACCGGTGCCGCAGCTCTGTGGTCTGCCATCAAGACCGCCTTCGACTGGATCAAGCAGAAGGTCCAGACCGTCGCCGGGCTCGTGCGTGGCTACATCGGCCTTTACGTCGGTGCTTTCAGGCTTGTCATCGCAGGCGCCAAGGCCACCTGGGACGGCATACGGTCGGCCTTCGACTGGATCAAGACCAAGGTCCAACAGGTGGGCGCCGCCGTGCGTGCTGGTGTCCGCGTCTACCTGAACGCCTGGCAGTCCATCATCAACGGCGCACGGCAGATCGTCTCCGGCGTAGCCTCTGCCCTCGGCTCGGTGCTCTCCACCGTCCGAGGCATCCCCGGCCGCATCCTCGGCGCCCTCGGTAACATCGGCAGCCTCCTATGGAACGCCGGATGGGACGTCATCCAGGGATTCATCCGAGGTATCTCATCGGCCATCGGCGGAGTCAAGGACACCCTGGGCGGACTCACCCGCAAGCTCACAAGCTGGAAGGGTCCGGAGCGGGTAGACAAGCGCATCCTGTACCGAGCCGGTCGGCTCGTTATCGGCGGCTTCCGTGACGGTCTCGGACGCGAGTCGGTGGAGGTCAAGCGTGATCTGCGCGCCTTCACCACCGATCTGCAGCGACAGGTCGAGCGACCGATGCGTCTCACCACGCCCGAGCTGACCAGTGCCATCACCGGACGAGCGTCGCTCACCACCGAGGCGCGGGCGGCAGGTCGAGCTGGCGGAACGACGATCGTTCACGTCAAGGTTGACGTTCCCCTCGGCACGTCCAAGGGCGAGGTCGGCCGCGAGCTCGCCGAGGCACTGGGCGAGTACGTGCGCATGGGTGGGACGGTGCCGACCTCATGAGCGCACCTGACGTCAATGTCGAGATTCTTGCCCACCTCGATGGGTTCCTGCTCGATCACTCCACGCTCGGCGACACGCTCCTCGACACCGAACCGGTGTGGGTCCCCTACATCGGGAAGATGACCAACTGCGAGGTCACCCGAGGGGGTGCCGTGGACGGCGTGAGCACCAAGCTCGCGCCCGGCGCCATGACTGTCCGGCTCCACGATGCGACTGGTCAGATGGACCTCGACGCCGATCCTGTGATGCGTCCCGGCCGTCGCGCCCGCCTCGCCCGACCGACGCTCGTCGACCAGGTGCGAGTGGACGAATCGGTGTCGCTCGCGGTGCCGTGGGTCAACGGAGAGCGCTGGCAGGAGGCCACCCTCGCACCGTCGACCGTGCAATCCGGGTTCGTGCGCTTTGCTCCCACGATCAACAGCGGAGGCATGATCGCCATGCGCATCGGTCTTCTCGATGACGACCCGGTGGGGGCCGCCTTCACGGCACGGATGCGTGTGCGTGTCCCTGCCAGCGACGGCGGGTCCATGCTCATGGTCAGCCTCGCGTCACGGGACGGCGAGACCGTGCACGCCTGGCCAGCCGATTGGACGGTCACCCCGGCCATGACAGACATGCTCGGGGATGGCTCGATGCTGTACGCGGCGATGCCCGAGGGCACGTGGGTCGACGTGGAGATCGCCGGAAAGCTCCCGCCCGGCCTCCCGTACTTCATCCAGGTAGCGGTCTCGTCCACGCAGCTCTGGGGACCGCAGATTGATGTGGCCGAGCTGTCCTATCGCGTCGTCGGGGACATCGAGCGACCGCTCATCACCGGGACACTCCTCGACTACGAGACCGACGAGCACAAGGACGGACCAGTCGGCGCCACGCTCATCATCGCCGACCCGGTGCAGTCGCTCGCCAACACCACACGCTACGGCGCCTACGGCGACGGCACGGGAGAGCGGTGGGCCGATCGCATCGCGCGTCTCGCGAGGTCGGCGCAGACGTCCGTGGAGACCCCGAGCACCCGCTACCAGCAGCAGACCATCTACGCCGACCCGCGCTGGTGGCGTCGCTTCGGCACCAAGCACACACGGATCACCGCAGCGGCCCTGCGCCGACGAGCGATGACCAACGGCTTCTCGGGGCTCTACAACTCGACCACCGGCACAGGCTCATGGTCGCAGGCGGCTTACTCGTATGGCGTCGAGGTCCCCCTCGCCGACGCATTCGTGCCGGGCAGGCGCTACGTCATCGAGATGCCGGTGCGGGTGAATTTCGCTGCTGGTGGCGGTGAAGGGGTGGCCGACCTCTACTCCCTCGGTGTCGTCGGGCTCGGATGGTGCACGCCCGTCCTCGCGCCGCGCCTCAACGGTGCCAAGCCCGCCATGCTGCGATTCGCGTTCACCGCCACCGCGGCTTCACACACCGTCCGCGTCGCCTGCGCCGAACCGATCTCCAACACCGGCACAGTCGGCGAGGCGGTGGTGATCGGTGACGGGACCATCTACCACTACGGCGAACAGGACTATTGGCTGCAAGACATCGCCTACGAGAGCGATCTGCGCAATCACTTCAGTCTGGCATGTGACTCGGTGGGAGCGCGGTGGTGGCCGGGTCGCGATGGCGTCGTGCGCTTCGCCGCAGCGGCCTCAGGGACGGTGCGGCTGTGGCTGGCCGACCAGCTCACCGAGGACGGGCAGGTCTCCTACACCGACCTCAACCGCTCCACGGGCACCCGAGATGTCGTTACCGACATCGAGCTGGTCAACCACGGCCGTGACGCCGAGTCCGGCAACACGGCCGATACGACCACCCTCTACAGCGACGTCACGTCCGTGGCGACCTGGGGCAATCGTTCGGCGAGCGTCGATGTCTCTATCGACCCCACCGGCGGCGCGCTCGATCGCCGCGGGCGCGAGCTGTTGTCCGCGGGGGCGGTCCTGCGCTCTGGCCCGCGCGGCGTTACCTTCCGCGCCCTCGACGCCATCGACGCGACTACCGACCTCGAGCTGTACGACCACGTACTCATCACCCGTCGGTCGACCACCTGGCGTTGCGAGGTCGTCGGCATCCGCCACCAGGTCACCCCGCGCGGGTGGACCGTCACCCTCACCCTCCGCACCCTCGACCAGGAGACCACCACATGAGCAAGCTCAAGACCTGGGCACCCGGCGACGCCCTCACCGCCGCCGACGTCAACAGCATCCTCTCCCCGGACGTCCCAGGGGGCTCAACGGTCCGCTACGAAAAGCGCACCCTTCCAATCGACTCGCCGGGCCTCTTCGAGTTATGGGCCGCCACCGCGCCCATCCTCGCGATCAGAGATGGAGCGACGGTCACCATCAGCTTTGATCTCAAGGCCAAGACCGCCGGTTCAAGCGACGCTGTGATCGCCTCCGGCAACCCCTGGATACCGCCCGGCACTTTTGCCTTCGTTCCCGTGTATGCATCCAGCTTCACGGGCACCGGCACCCTGCTCGCGTACGCGCAGAACGGCGGGCTTATTCGTATGCGCCCCGGCGGGATTACTTGGGCAAAAGACGCCCGGCTCTCGGGAACCATCACCTACGTCCTCGACCTCCCCTGAAAGGGCTACCACCATGAAGATCGCACCTCACCCCGGCGCATCGGCTGTCGCGCGCGCCAGGTCTTACATCGGCAAGGCCGCATTCAGCGGCATGTGCCAAGCCTTCACCGTGACCATGTTCGGCACAGGTGGTGTCGGCTATTACGACGACGACGGGGACGCCGACGCCGTGGACGGATGGCGTAAGGCAGTCGACCACGGCCGCGTCGTCCACGCCTCACAGATCGCCCGTTACGAGGACATTCCCGCCGGGGTCGCCCTCTACTGGTCAGGCGGATCACGAGGCTACGGCCACGCCGCCGTCTCTATCGGCGGAGGCCGCATGGTCACCACCGACGCGGCGCGCGGAGGCGTCATCGGTGAACGCCCCATCCGGGGCTGGTGGGCCTCATCCCACCAGTTCCTCGGCTACGTCCTCATCGAGGGCAACGGCCACACCCTCAACCCCGACCTCGGGTCCGGACACTCCGGCCCTGGAATTTCCGAAGGAGACGATGACATGCCCATTCTCTACACCGTCAATAACAAGCACACGTTCGCGCTCAGCCACGGTCAGATCACCCACATGACCGGCCAGTCCGGGAAGCACCTGGTGCATGTCCGCAACGTGTTGTCCACCCGGGACGAGATTCATAAAGGGAACAGCGACGAGTTCTTCGCCACGTGCACCACCCTTGGTATCCCAGCCGGTCACGTCGATATCCAGCGCGGCCGCGTGAAGAATGCATCGGGCAAGTGGGGCGCCGGTTTCACCTGGTCTCGTGCCGAGCAGGCCGCAGGCAAGTCGGCATGACGGAAGTCCTCGTGGCACTCATCGGGCAGTCCGCCGTGCTCGTCCCGCTGCTCATACGTGCGAGCAGCCGGGCGGGCACGGCGGCCCGTCGAGCTGAGGCCGCCGAGGCATATGCCGCGAAGGCCTCCGCGCAGACGGTCAACACCGGTAACGGCTTCGCCGCAGGCGTGCTCGGCGCGCTGGACGACATCAAAGCCGAGCAGCGTCACATGCGCCGAGACGTCGGCGGCCTCCGCGAGGAAGTCCGAACCGAGCGACGCGAGCGCGGCCGTGCTCATGACGCCCTCGCCGAGGACATCGCCGAACTCCGTCAGCAGATCATTCGAAAGGACACACCATGAACATCACCCGAGAACAGCGCAAGTGGGCCTACAACGTCGGCATCGCGGCCGTCGCGGTCGCCGTCATCTACGGCCTCATTGACGGCGATATCGCCGATACCTGGGTCGCTCTCCTCGGTGCCGCGCTCGGCATCGCCCGTGCCAACCTCAGCGACGACTAGAGACATGACTTCACCTGGACGGCCTCGTCACTCACGGCGAGGCTGTCCAGGAAGTCACCTGCCGGACTGCCTTCCTGGGCAGCCTCACCCCACGTGAAATACATCTTGGCGAAGGCATCGGCAGCCACGATTGGTCCGACCACCGACCCCTCACCGCCCGTTCCGAGGATCGCCGTGTCCTCACCGGCCGGGCTGCTCACCCGCACGGCGACCACCTGCGTGACGCCGAGCTGCTGAGCCTCCACCGCCAGCGGCACCAGCGCACCCGATGTCAGCTCGGTATCCGTCACCTTGACGCCCTCGGCGATCGCGGCAATGTCCGCTGGGGCCAGCGCTGTGCACTTGATGCTCTCGGCGGGGTCCTTCGACGGGCCGTCGGCTATCTCAGAGGGCGATCCAGAGCACGCCGACAGGGCCAACACGATGGCCGCCAGCGCGGCCCAACCAGTTCGCATGAGCGGAATGTATCAGCCGTTTACACGGTCTACGTAGCCGTATCGCATCTGAGCTGCCTGACGGCTTACCCCGAGCCCTCGGCCGATGTATGCCCACGACTCGCCACGCGCCCGCTGTCCCCGCACAGCCTCGGCGATGGCTGTCTCCAGCTCGTCGCGCAGCGTCAGCATGTCGGCGAGATCGACCTCGTCGGCATCACCGATACGGCGTCCGCACGCCCGGATCATCCGGCGTAGCATCCCGACGTATTCGCCGTGCTCCCTTGCGCGTTTCGCCGTCAAGGCGCGCTTGACGCTCACGCGACGGCCTCCACGGTCTCCCGCATCCGTGCCCGGTCGATCTCGACGTAGGCTCTAGTGGTCGCGGGCGAGGCGTGGCCGAGCAGTTCCTGCACGGTGAACAGGTCACGGCGGTGTCGATACGCCTTCGTGGCGAACCGATGCCGCAGTTTGTGCATGGTCCATCCCTCGGGCAGCGCATCGGCAACCAAACGGCCCACCCAGCGGGGCGATAGGTGTCCTTCGTCCGCCCCTGGGAACGTGAAACCGGGTGGCATCAGGCACAGCTCGGCGGCTAGTGAGTCGGGCATCGGCAGGACGCGAACCTTGCCGCCCTTGCCATGCACGACAAGGCTCCACCCGTCCAGGTCTTCAATGAGGTCATTTGAGTGGACGACGGCAACCTCGGCGCGGCGCATGCCCAGCTCGGCAGCGAGCCGGATCATCAGCCGGACTCGGCGCGTCGCGCCGAGCAGAGCGAGCTTGTAGACGCGATCCGGGACGGGCCTCGGGTTCGGATGGGTCGCCGCTATGACCGGTATGGCCAGCGCAGGGTTGCCCGTGACGAGGCCACTGTTGGCGGCCCATGAGTAGAACGCCCTGTAGGTCGTGCGTCGTCCTCGTCTGGTCTCCTGTGCGACGGTCAGGCTCGCGAAATAGCCGATGAGCTGTTGCCCGGTCACGCTCCACGGATCGCCGCCGAGAGCGGTGGCGAGCAGCGATAGATGTTCACGCCGGGTCCGACAGGTCGAGTCGGGCGCACCACCCGCTCGAAGGTAGGTCAGGAAGTTGGCGATAGGAGATGTCCACAGGTTCATGGCCGAGATCGTGGCGTAGTGGGTCGCACGTCCAGCTTCCGACAGGACGCTCACCCGATGATCTTCATGAAGCGACCGCCGTGCGGTACGCGGCCATGTCGATCACCACGGCGTCATCGGGGAAAGCGCATTCCATGCAGACCTCGGCGCCGTCTTCGATGACGGGCTGGCCACATCGGTAGCAGCGCGAACGGCTGACCAGGGTGAACACCAAATCAGAAGGTTTGGGGTTCGAATCCCTACAGGCGCGCCACCCACTCACGAACGAAGGCCTCCGAGACATCGGAGGCCTTTCGTCGTCTCTCGCGGGCTGCGGGCGGGTCAGCACGTGGGTAGGGTCGCTCGGGAGCCTGAGGAGGGATCATGTCCGAGCAGACACCCGATGCCGATACCAAGCGGCGCGTGATCGACGCGCTGACCGAACGAGTCCGTCAGGAGCTCGCCGCGGCGCAGGCCAATGTCGAAGCCGAGCAGGCCGCCAGCGAGCTCGACCCCGAGGATGTCGTCCGCGCCGACGACCAGTCGCAGGCCGACGATGCCGGTGACCTGAAGCCCCTCTTCGAACGGTCGGCGAGCCGGCAGCAGGAGATCCTCGACTCGATCGAAGGACTCGACTTCTCGGTGACCGATATCGCTCGTCCCGGAGCGGTCATCGGCTTCGACGGTGATCGCTACGTCCTCGGTGTCGTCTCCGATGCCTTCGAGGTCGACGGGATCACCTACGAGGGCATCGCCGCCGATGCTCCGGTCGCCGCCGCCGTCGACGGACGGCATGCCGGAGACAGCTTCACGGTCGGAACGCGCACGGTTCGCCTCGAATTCGTCATCTGACCTCGGGGTCCGCGTCGAGCTCTGCGCGCTCCCTCGCTCGGGCGGCGACCCCCTCATCGGTGCAGAAGCCGTTCCCGGAGGACTTCAGGCACAGCAGACCGAGCAGTGTCTCGTCGTCGACGACCGCCAGCCGGCGGCGTCCCTCGGCCACCATCCAGAGCCGCAGCGGTTCGAGCTCCGCGGCCGGCTCGACGGTACGTCCGTGGAGTCGTCCGCGGTCGACCGCGGACTCGGCATCCGCCGCTCCGGCCAGATCCTCGCGCTCGACGACGGCGACCAGTCGACGTCCCTCGGTGATCAGCAGCGCATGGACATGATCATCGGCGAACACCGCACGAGCCTGAGCGACGGTGCAGCCGGGCGGCTCGATGCGCGGCGATCGCAGCATCCCGTCGACGGCCGTCGGTGCGGCTCGCCGTTCGCTCATCGTGGGTCTCCCTCCGAACGATCTCCAGCCTAAGGCTTCCGGGGGCCTACGCTGACCTCGTGACCACCACGCAGACCCGATCGGGGGAGGCCAGGCCCCGAGGAGCGCACCGTGACTGAGCCCGATTGGCGTCGTGGCCGTCCGGTCACGACCCCGCCTCCCTCCCATCCGCCGAGCTATCCCCGTCCCCCGCGGAAGACGAGCCGTGACTGGACCCTGGAGGATGCCATCGACGGAGGCTTCTTCGCCGTCGCGGCGCTGCTCGTCGTCTGGCTCGGCTGGGAGGTGCTCTCGGGACAGTCCGGCCTCTCCGCGCTCGGGATCACCAGCGGGATCGTCTTCTGGCTGCTGCTCGCCTATGTGGGCCTCCCGCGGCTGCAGCAGCTGCTCGCCCGGATCTACGTGCCCGACTACTTCATCGGACGGGCGGTGACCGATGTCGGCCTGCTCGGCGACGTGGTCAACCTGGCCGCGGACGGCTCGGCCGATGACGTGCACGAGGCGATGACCCGTGCCGGCTGGACGCGCGCGGACGACGTGACCCTCCGGTCCTCGTGGGGCATCGTGGTCTCGGCGGTGCTGCGCCGGTCCTATCCGGCTGCGCCCGTCTCGCCGCTGCTGCTGTTCGGTCGCCAGCAGGCCTTCGCCTACGAGCAGGAGGTCGACGGCAATGCCTCACAGCGCCATCACGTGCGGTTCTGGCCCGTGCCCGAGGGATGGGTCCTGCCGGGCGGCTTCCGCGTGGACTGGCTCGCCGCCGCCACCTACGATCGCGCGGTCGGGCTCTCCACCTTCACCCTGCAGGTCACGCACAAGATCGACGGGGATGTCGATATCGAGCGGGACTACGTCGTCGACACCGTCCGTTACGCGGTTCCCGAGGCTCGACTGCGCGTGGTCGAGGACTTCTCGACCGCCTTCACCTCCCGCAACGGAGGCGGCGACATCGTCCGCACCGACGGCTCCCTCGCCATCGTGGACGTGGACGGACTCAGCGGAGCAGGGGCCGCGCCGGTCCCCGACCCGACCCGGCGCGCACCCTGGGAGCGGCGGCTCCCCCCGCCCGCCCTGCTGATCTGCGGCGCCTTCGGTCTCGTCAAGGCGCTGCTGACGCTCATCGGCGCGATCACCCTCGCCCTGCACGGCGGACTCGCCGACAACATCGCCGAGGTCGTCGGTATGACCATCGGCGCATCGGCCGTCGTCGCCCTGTGGGGGTTCACCCTCGGCCGCCGCCGCTGGGCCCGCACCCTCCTCATGGCGGTCGCCACCGTCGACGCGGTCTCGCAGCTCGTCCTGCTCTCCGGCGACGCGCACCCCGGTCTGCTCGTCCTCGCCACCACCAGCCTGTCGGTGCTCGTTATCGTCACGGTGAGCTCGACGTCCGTGCGCCGCTGGGTCACCGGCCGGGGTTGATCCGGTCCGCGCGTTCGTCGCGGGGTCCTGTCGGGGCGACGTGCGACAATCACTGGCGATGTTCAGTGCCATTCTCGGTCGCGATGATTCGACCTCCCGGCTGAGGGAGGACGTCGAGCGCACCGTGTCCAGCCACGGCGGCATGGTGCTGATCAGCGGCGAGGCCGGCATCGGCAAGACGACCCTGGTCGGTGCAGCGGTCGAGCATGCTCGCACCCTCGACGCGATCCCGGTCGTGGGCACCTGCTCCAGCTCTCCGGCCGCACCCGCCCTGTGGCCGTGGACGCAGGTGGTGCGCGCCCTCCACCGCGCCCTCGGAACGGTCGAGTTCGAAACCTTCATCGCCGATGCCGGACTCGATCCCACGGATCTCACCACCCTCGCGGAGCCCGGGAACGACCCCGAGTTCGGTCTCTTCGACTCGCTCGCGTCGATGCTGGCCGCTGTCGCCCACCGGCACCCGCTCGTCATCGTCGTGGAGGATCTGCACTGGGCCGACCTGGCCACGATCGACCTGCTGGGACACCTCGCCCGGCACACCTGGTTCGAGCGGCTGCTGCTCGTCGGCACCTATCGCGACACCGAGATCGACGGCAGCGGCACCCCGGCCCATCGCGCCCTCACCGCGATCGCCCCGCAGGCCGCGACGATCGCGGTCAGCGGCCTCGACCTCGGTGCGGTCGAGGCGCTGGCCCATCGGGTGTCAGGTCAGCGCCCCCCGGCCTCGTTCATCGCCGACCTGCACCGGCGCACCGGCGGCAATCCGTTCTTCGTCGAGCAGACCACGCGACTCTGGGCCGGTGGCTACGGCGAGCACGCCCTCGCGCCCGGGGTCATCGAGGCCGTCCGCCGGCGTCTCGCCCCGCTGCCGGAGGACACCATCGCGCTGCTGCGGGCGGCCGCGATCGTGGAGAACCCCACCTCCCTGCGGGTGCTCGCGGAGGTGACGGACATGCCGTTCGGCCGCGCCTCGACCGGCGGAGCGGCCGCGCTCTCGGCGCGACTGCTCCGTGTCGACGGCGAGGGCCGGTACGCCTTCGTGCATGATCTCGTCCGCGAGACCGTCCTCACCGATCTCGCGGACGATGCCGCCGCGGAGCTGCACCGTGCCGTGGTCGCGGCCCTGCGGGAGCATCCCGATCTGGTGCTGCCCGGTCAGGCCGCCGAGCACGCCGTCGCGGCCGGCGCCCTGATCCCGGCCGAGCGGACCGTCGACCTGCTCGTCGCCGCGGGTCGCGATGCCAACGCACGCTTGGACCTCGCCGCCGCGGCGGACTGCTATCGGCGTGCAGCGGAGCTGACCTCGGACCCCGACCGCAGGGCCCTCATCCGGCTCGACCTCGCCACCGAGCTGTACTTCGCGGCGGCGCTGCACCGTGAAGCCGATGACGCTGCGGTCGACCTCATGACCGAGCTGCTCGACACCGCCGCCGGGTTGTCACCGGTCACCGGGGCACGAATCGCACTCGGCCTGCAGCGCTATCCGGATGTCGACTCCGCGCGGGTGCAGGCCTTGCTGCGGCGTAGTGCCACGGCGCTGCTGTCCGAGACCCCTGCCGACGACGCGGAGCTCGCGGCCGCCGTCGTGGAGCATCTCGCCGAGATGGCGCGCGCCGGATCCGATCACGAGGTGCTCGCGGCGATGCTGACCGTGCATCACGCCTCGCTGTGGAGGCCAGGCACGGCCACCGAGCGTCAACGGGTGATGCATGAGCTGGAGACCGTCGCCCGTCGCACCGGCGATCGTGACACCGAGCAGTTCGCCGCCTCGATGCAGTGGGTGACGATGCTGGAGCTGAACGACCCGGGCTATCTGGAGCAGTACCGGGTCTTCGCTACCCTCGCCGCGCGCTACCGCACGCCGCGGCTGGCGGCGAGCGAGCACGTCGACGGTGCGCTCATCTCGGGCTTCCGCGGACGCTTCGACGAAGCATGGGAGCGCTTCGCCACGGCCGAGACCATGCTGCCGTCCGAGAACCTCTTCTGGTGGGTCACCCGCTATCTGAAGTGGAACCTGCACCTGCTGCGCGGCGAGATGCGGTCGGCGCGCTCCATGCTCGAACCGTTGCTCGGCGGCGATCTCGACGGTGAGCTGCTGCTGGCGACACAGTGCGCCGCGGAGCAACGGTTCGCCGAGGCGGCCGCCCATCTGCGCCGCGTCGACATCGAGGGTGACACCCTCCCGCAGGTGGTGCACGACCGGGTGACGGCCCTGATCGCCGCCGGCACGGGCGATCAGGACTTGATCGCTCGGTCCCGCGCCCGGCTCGCGGAACTGAGCGGCACCTGGTCCGTCGACCTCTACGGCATGGATCTGGGCGGACCGGTCGACCTCTATCTCGCGATGGTCGAAGCGGCCGCGGGCCAACGCGAGCGGGCCGTCGAGCTGGCGGAACGGGCCATCGGCCAGGCCGAGCACCTCTCGACCCCCTATTGGGCGACCGCCGCCCGGCTCGAGCTGATGTCGATGCTCGACTCCCAGGATGCCCGTGTCCCCGCCATCAAGGACCGTCTTCGCGAGTCTCTCGGCGGAATCGAGGCCCCCGGCATGAGGGCGCGGGTCGAGAGCCTGCTCGACGACACCGCCTCGACGGTCGCCGTGGCCCGCTCCGCAGGGGAGGCGATGACCGGCGAGTTCCGCCGGGAGGGCGCGACGTGGCGCGTCGGCCTCGGCGGGAGAACGGTCTCCCTGCCCGATGCCAAGGGCCTGGGCGACCTGCACGCACTGGTCTCATCGCCGGGCACCGATATCGGGAGCGTGGACCTGCTGACGCCGGGAACCGAGTCCGAGGCCTCGGCGGCCGCGCGCCTCGGGGGCGACCCGGTACTCGACGACACCGCCCGCGAGCAGTACCGCGCCCGCCTGGATCAGCTGGACGAGCTCCTCGACGACGCGGGCCGGCAGGGAGACGCGGAGCGACGGGACACCCTGCTGGCGGAGCGGGCGGCGCTGATCGACGAACTGCGTGCGGCGACCGGTCTCGGCGGGCGTTCGCGGCGGCTCGGCGACCAGGCCGAACGGGCTCGCAAGACCGTCGGGGCGCGCATCCGCGACACGCTGCGCCGTCTGGATGATGTGCACCCCGACCTCGCGGCGCATCTGCGGTCCTCGGTGAGCACCGGAAGCTCCTGTGTCTACCGCCCGGAGGAGCGGGTCGACTGGGTCCTGCGGTGAGACCATCGAGTCAGCATCGCCGGGCTGTCGATCCCTCGTCGGCCCGTTCGTCTATCAGGTGAGCCCGCATCCGGTGGGCCGAGACGGAAGGAACACGACATGAAGTACGTCATGCTGCTGATGGGCCACCTGGACGATGCCCGGTGCGGGGAGGAGGACGGCGCTCCCACCGATCAGGACTTCATGGACTTCGACCGCGAGCTGGACGAGGCGGGCATCCTGCGGGGCGGGTTCGCCCTGACCGATCCCGAGCTCGGCACCACGGTGACGAAGGCATCGGCCGATGCCGAGGCGGTCATCACCGCCGGACCGTATGCGGAGAGCCGCGAGTTCGTGGGCGGCACGATCGTCATCGAGGTCGACGACCTCGACGAGGCCCTGCGCTGGGCGGCACGCTGCCCCGGAGCGATCGGCGGCCGCGTAGAGGTCCGGCCGATGCTGGAGTTCTGAGCACGCGATGACCGGACGGCCCGACGAGCTCCTCGCCCGATTGCACCGGGACGAGTGGGCTCGGCTGGTCGCCGTCCTCGCGCGTCAGTTCGGTGACCTCGATCTGGCCGAGGATGCCGCCCAGGTGACGATGGAGACCGCCCTCGTCCGGTGGGCGGACGATGGCGTCCCACGCTCTCCGAGCGCGTGGCTGCTGACGACGGCGCGCCGCACGGCCCTCGATCGCGTGCGGCGGGATGCCAACTATGCGCGCAAGCTCAGTGCCTATGCCGTCGAGCATTCGGGCTCCGCGCCTCCGGCGGAGAGCGAGGCGATCGCCGGTCTGGACGATGCCCGCGACGAGCAGCTCGCGATGATGATGGCCTGCTGCCATCCGGCGATCGGCCCCGCCGACCAGATCGCCATGATGCTGCGCTTCGCCGCCGGTCTGACCACCGCCGAGGTGGCTGCCTGCCTGCTGCAGAGCGTCCCCACCCTGCAGGCACGGATCACCCGGGCGAAGAAGCGGATCGCGGCCAATCGCATCCCGATCGCGGTGCCCGCGGAACCGGAGGCCCTCTCCCGGCGGCTCGATCTCGTGTTGAGCGCCGTCTCATTGATCTACACGACCGGCTACGACACCATCGGCGGCGAACGGGTCGTGCGGACGGAGCTGACCGGCGAGGCGCTGCGGCTGGCCCGCATCGTGGTCGCCTCTCTTCCCGAGCAGCCGGAGGCCGAGGCCCTCCTCGGACTCCTGCTGCTGACCCAGGCCCGCGAGGCCGCGCGCATCGACCATGAGGGAGTCCCGATCGCCTTGGAGGACCAGGACCGCACCCGGTGGGATGGCGCGCTGGTGGCCGAGGGGACGGCGCTGGTCGAGCGGGCGGCCCGGCGGCCCACCGCGGGACGCTTCACGATCCAGGCCGCCATCGCCGCGGTCCATGCCGAGGCACCGTCCTTCGCCCGGACCGACTGGCGTCAGATCGTCGTGCTGTACGACCTGCTGCTCGGCACTCGCGATGACCCGGTCGTGCGGATGAACCGGGCCATCGCGGTCGCCCGCCGCGACTCGCCGTCGGCGGGCCTCGCGTTGCTGCGGGAGCTGGAGGACGTCCCGGAACTGGACCGGCACCACCCCTTCCACGCCGCGCTGGCCCTGCTGCACACCGAGACCGGCGATGTCGAGGCCGCGCGCCGGGCCTGGGAGCGCGCCCTCGAGCTCGTCGAGGGAACGCCACAGCGGCGGTTCATCCAGCGCCGGCTCGAAGGCCTGCGCTGAACGACCGCCGCCGCGGGCTCACTTGCGGTTGTAGAGACGCATCGTGGCCGCGCCGAAGAACGCGATCAGGCCGGCGCTGAGGATCGCGAGCCACAGCAGGTCCGTGCCCGGCCAGTCTCCGTTCATCAACGCGCGGACGCTGTCGACCGCGAAGGTGATCGGGTTGACGTTGACGAAGGCCTCGAGCCAGTTCGGCATCGTCGACGGATCGACATAGGCGCTGGACAGGAATGACAACGGCATGATCAACATCATGCTGACGCCCATCACCGACTTCTCCGAGCGGAGCATCAGGCCGAACATCGTCCAGATCCACGACAGCGCGAAGCAGAACAGCAGCAGCACCGCCACGCCCGCGAGCACGCCGACGACGCCGCCGGCCGGACGGTAGCCGAGGATGAGCCCCATCGTCACGATCACGACCGAGGCGATCAGATAGCGGAAGCCGTCACCCAGCAGATAGCCGACCATCGGCGCCGGCCGCCAGATCGGCAGCGTGCGGAAGCGATCGAAGACACCCTTCTCGATATCGGTGTTCACCGCCAGCCCGGTGTACATCGTGATCATCACGATGCTGACGACGAGGATGCCCGGCAGGAAGAACTGCAGGTAGTCGGTCGGCGATCCCGCGAGCGCGCCACCGAACAGGTAGGTGAACATCAGCGTCATCATGATCGGGAACAGCGTCACGTCGAAGAGCTGCTCGGGCACGTGCTTGATCTTCAGCAGCGCACGCCAGCCGAAGGTCGTCGATGCGGACCACGCCGAGGGGCGCGGCGGGCGCTCGGTCGTGAAGACCTGGGAGAGCTCCGCCGCGGTCGGCGTCTTCAGCTCGGTGCTTCCGGTGGTGTCTTGCACGGTCATGCCGCATCCTCCTCAGTGGTCGCGGGTCGGTCGGTGAGGGCGAGGAAGACCTCGTCGAGGCTCGGCTGTCCCATCGAGAAGGCATCGACGACGATGCCCGCGCGGGCGAGCTCGCCGAGGGCCACGCCGGTCTGATGCGCCGCCATCTCGTTGACCGGGCTGGTGCCGGCATCGCTGCCCTCGCGGACGCGAGCCGTGAGCGCCACCGGGTCGGCATCGCGCTGGATGTCGGCGCTCAGGGTCTCCGCGAGGATGGCGGCCGCCTGCTCGCGCCGGTCGGCATCGCGCAGCCGCACGTGGACGCTGCCCACGCCGATCGAGGCCTTGAGCTCGCCCTTGGTGCCCTCGGCGATGACCTTGCCCTCGTCGATCACCGCGATGCGGGAGGCCAGCTGGTCCGCCTCGTCGAGGTACTGCGTGGTGAGCAGCACCGTGGTGCCCTGGTCGACGATCGCGCGGATGATCTCCCAGACCTGGTTGCGGCTGCGCGGGTCGAGTCCGGTGGTCGGCTCGTCCAGGAACAACAGCTGCGGCACCGACAACAGGCTCGCGGCGATGTCGAGCCGTCGGCGCATGCCGCCGGAGTAGTTCTTGACCTGGCGACGTGCCGCGGGGGTCAGCCCGAGGGTCTCGAGGAAGAGGTCCGAGCGATCGGCGGCGGCCTTCTTGGAGTAGCCGAGCAGCCGGCCGAGCAGGACGAGGTTCTCCTGGCCGGTGAGGTCCTCGTCGACCGAGGCGTACTGCCCGGTCATGGCGACGAGTCCACGGACGGTGTCGGCCTCGCGGACGACATCGTGGCCGAAGACGCGGGCCTCTCCGCCATCGGGGCGCATCAGCGTCGCCAGCATCTTGACGGTCGTGGTCTTGCCGGCTCCGTTGGGGCCGAGGACCCCGTACACGGTGCCGGTGGGAACGGTCAGGTCGATTCCGTCGACCGCGGCGTTGTCGCCGAATCTCTTGACGAGTCCGCGGACTTCGATGGCCGCATCGGGCACGGCGCACTCCTCTCGTTGGTTCTACCCAGGAGGCGCGAGACGCTCCGCTAGATCCGATCTAGCGGAGCGGTTTCCTCGGCGAGGCGGAGCGATAGGCCGTCAACCGATCGTTGCCGACAGAGGTAGACATCGTCGTCCGATGGGGTTGACCAGGTACCGCCACCGGGTGAGCGAGGTCAGCCGCAGATGGAGGTGTCGGCGGTGGTGGCGCCGGCGCTCGGACCGGTGGAGGAGCCGGGTTCTTCCGGCTGCTCGGGGGCCGCGGGATCGGCCGGCGCCGTGCTCTCCTCGGGCGCCTGCTCCTGCCCCGGGGGTACGTCATCGCGCAACGCCGCGAAGAGGGTCCGCGCCTCGTCGGTCATCTCGACACGGTTCTCGTCGAAGGCGGCGGGCTGCCAGGGCATGACCTGGAAGGTGATGCCCGACAGCGGGACCCGCGCGAGTCGACGCGCGAGCCCGGTCATCTCGCCGACACCGCCCAGCCCGTCATCGACCGTGAGGGACTTGGTGACCGCGTCGAGCAGCCGCACGAGGCGGTCGGGGCGGGTCAGCACGCCTTGGCTGGTGGCCTTCTGGGCGATCGAGGACATCACCAGCTGCTGGTGCTCCAGCCGGGCGATATCCGAGCCGTCGCCGAAGGCGTGCCTCGTGCGGGCGAGCGCGAGGGCCTGCTCGCCGTCGAGCTTGTGGCGGCCGGCATCGAGGTCGACCATCGACAGCTCATCGCGGACCGGCTCCTCCAGGCACATCTCAATGCCGCCGATCGCATCCACCATGCCGGCGAATCCGTCGAAGTCGAGCACCACGAAGTGATGGATCGGCACCCCGGTGACCTCCTGTACGGCCTTGACCGCACAGCCCGGCCCGTACTCGAAGGTGGCGTTGATCATGCTGAGTCCGCCGGCGAAGCCATCGTCCTCGCAGGCCGGGACCTCGGTGGTGAGATCGCGGGGGATCTGCACGGCATCGACCCGGGAGTCGTCCTCGGCGAGATGCGCCAGCACCATCGAGTCGCTGCGCCCGCTGCCGTCGTCCTCGCCGTACTTGCCCTCGCCGGCCGAACGGCTGTCCGATCCGATGATGAGGACGTTGAGGGGGCCGTCGGGCTCGGAGGCGGCGGTGGTGTCGACATCGATCGTGTTGACATTGCCGGCGAGTTTGAGGGCGATCCCGCCGATGAGGAGCACCGGCAGCACGACGGCCACGATCACGCTCGTGATGATCCGTCGTTTGCGCTTGGGGCGGATGATGTGCCGTCCGCGCTTGCCCATGGTGCTCCCTGTTTCCGATGACCGGCTCAAGGGTAAGCGGTCCACACTAATCCCTGTGCTGTCGGTAGGCCACGCGGGGGTGCGGCCGCTCATCGTGCGGGCCGGCGCGGGCGGCCGTAGCGTGAGATCCCGCCCATCCCGAGGAGGGATCTCGTGGAGTCCACCCCCACCGACCATCTCGAACCGCAGATCATCGTGCTGTTCGGCGCCAACGGCGATCTCGCCAGTCGCAAGCTGTATCCGGGTCTCTACGCGCTCGCCGCGGCGGACTACCTGCCACCGGACTTCCGGCTGATCGGCACCGGTCGGCACGAGCCCGAGGGCGGGGATCTCGCCGGGGTGATCGAGCGCTCGATGGATCGCTTCGTCGACGATGCCGACCGCTCGGTCGTGCGGACACTGACCGAGCGGTCGTCCTTCGTGCTCTCCGCCGAGGGCGGGGACGACCTGGCCGCCGCGATCGACGAGGCCCGCGACGAACTCGGCGGGGAGGCGCGCGTCCTGGTCTATCTGTCCGTCCCGCCGTCGGCGATGACCGGGATCGTGCGGATGCTCGGCGACACGGGGATCGCGGACGGCGCGCGGCTCATCGTCGAGAAGCCCTTCGGCAGCGACCTCGCCTCGTCGCGTGAGCTCGACGCCGCGCTGAAGGAGGTCGTCGCCGAGGACCAGGTGTTCCGCATCGACCACTTCCTCGGCAAGGAGGCGGTGCAGAACATCCTGGCGTTGCGCTTCGCGAACGGGCTGCTCGAGCCGGCGTGGAACCGCGGTCATGTGGCGTCCGTGCAGATCGACGTGCCCGAGGAGCTCACCATCGAGGGGCGCGGCTCCTTCTATGAGGGCATCGGCGCGTTCCGGGACATGATCGTCACGCATCTCAGCCAGGTGCTCGGCTTCGTCGCGATGGAGCCGCCGGTGCGCCTCGACGCGCTGAGCCTGCGCAATGAGAAGGCGAAGGTCTTCGCGGCGATGAAGCCGCTCGATCCCGAGCGCGTGGTGTTCGGTCAGTACGAGGGCTATCGCGATGAGGACGAGGTCGACCCGCAGTCGCAGGTCGAGACCTTCGTGGCCGCCGAGGTCTTCGTCGACAACGACCGCTGGGACGGTGTGCCGTTCTACCTCCGCACCGGCAAGGCGCTCGCGGCCACCCGCCGCACCATCACGCTGACCTTCCGCACACCGGCCGGCAGCCGATTCGGCGATCAGATCGACTGCCCCGACCGGCTGGTGCTCGAGATCGGCGATGCGCCCGAGGTGGGGCTGGAGATGTGGGCCAAGCGCCCGGGACCCGAGCTCGCCCTGACCCGCTCGGCGGTCACCATCGAGGTGCCCGCCGACAGCGACGACCTCCCGCTCGAGGCCTACGAGCGGCTGCTGCTCGACGCCATGCGCGGTGATCAGACACTCTTCACCCGCTCGGACGAGATCGATCGGCTCTGGCAGGTCGTGACCCCCGTGCTGGACGACCCGCCCGAGCCGGTGATCTATCCGCAGGGCTCGTGGGGCCCCGAGTCGGCGCTGGAGCTTCCCGGCCCGATCGGCTGGCACCTCGGACGTGACGATGGCTGAGAAGGCGACACAGACCGACTTCCTGCCCATCGCCGATCACGGCCTCATCGGCGACCTGCGGACCGCGGCGCTGGTGGGGACCGACGGCACCATCTCGTGGTTCTGCCCGCGGCGATTCGACCAGCCGAGCGTCTTCGCCTCCCTGCTCGACCCCGATGAGGGTGGAGCGTGGACGTTGAGCCCGATCGACGGCGCGGTGCGCACCCAGCAGTTCTACTTCCCGGACACGGCGATCCTGGCGACCCGCTTCCTCACCGAGGAGGGGGTCGTCGAGGTGCACGACTTCATGCCGATCGCGCGCCCTCACGACGAGGAGCACCGCCAGCGACTGGTGCGCCGCGTGATCGCGGTGCGTGGCAAGGCCAAGGTGTCGACGCGCGTGGCCGTGCGTCCCGACTACGCCCGCGAGGATCCTCGGGTGGAGCAGGTCGACGGCGGTGTGCTGCTGACCGGCAGCCGTACCCGTCTCGGGCTCAGCTCCACCGCCGAGCTGACCGTCGACGGGGCCGATGTCTGCGCCGAGGTGGAGTTGGAGAGCGGCGACTCGGCGCTCTTCGTGCTGGAGGCGCTGGAGGACGAGGAGACGCTCGCACCCTACGGCGAGGACGACACCGAGCGGCTCTTCGAGGCGACCTCGCGGTTCTGGCGCGACTGGCTCTCCGCCTCGCACTACACGGGGCGCTGGCGCGAGACCGTCCATCGCTCGGCGATCACCCTCAAGCTGCTCACCCACGAGCCCAGTGGAGCGGTGATCGCGGCTCCGACCACGAGCCTGCCCGAGCAGATCGGCGGCGAGCGCAACTGGGACTACCGCTATGTCTGGATCCGCGACGCGGGCTTCACGCTCTACGGGCTGCTGCGCCTGGGATTCACCGACGAGGCGGGTGCCTTCGTGCGGTGGCTGTCCGAGCGGCTCGGCGACGAGGAGAACACCGATGACGAGCTCGGCCCGCTGCGGGTCCTGTACGACATCGACGGCGACGAGCCGGTCACCGAGCACGCCTTGGAGCATCTGCGCGGCTATCGGGACTCCCAGCCCGTCCGCGTGGGGAATGCGGCGGTGGGTCAGCTCCAGCTGGACATCTACGGCGAGGTGATCGACTCGATCTACCTCTACAACAAGTACGGCCCGGGCATCAGTCAGGACGCGTGGCGGGATCTGCGGCGCGTGCTGTCGTGGCTGCTGGAGCACTGGGACGACGAGGATGCCGGCATGTGGGAGATCCGCGAGGGCACCCGCCACCACACCACCTCGAGGCTGATGTGCTGGGTCGCGGTGGAGCGGATGATCCGGATGGCGCGCTTCCGCAGCCTCCCCGGCGATCTGGAGGAGTGGTCGCGCGTCCGCGACGAGATCCACGAGGCGATCATGGAGCGCGGCTGGAATGAGGAGTTGCAGGCATTCGTACAGGCCGAGGGCGGTTCGGCCCTCGATGCGGGTGTTCTGCTGATGCCGATGGTCAAGTTCACCTCGCCGGTCGATCCGCGTTTCCTCTCCACGCTGACGGCGATCGAGGAGCGGCTGGTGGCTGACAGCCTCGTCTTCCGCTACGACATCGATCACGCCCCCGACGGCCTCGACGGGGAGGAGGGCACGTTCAGCCTCTGCTCCTTCTGGTACGTCGAGGCTCTGACCCGCGCCGGTCGGCTGGAGGAGGCGGAGGTCGCGCTGGAGAAGATGTTCACCTACACCAATCACCTCGGCCTGTACGCCGAGCAGATCGGTGCGACGGGGGACCAGCTCGGCAACTTCCCTCAGGCCTTCACGCATCTGGCGCTCATCAGCGCGGCGCTGAACCTGGACCGCGCCCTCGGCTGACGTCAGCACGGGCGCCGGTGGTGGGAGGATGAGGCCATGAGTGCAGAGGTCGTGGTCATCGGCGAGGCGCTCGTCGACATCATCGTGCGTCCCGGTCGAGGCGACACCGAGTATCCGGGTGGCAGCCCGGCCAATGTCGCGCTGGGTCTCGGCCGGCTCGAACGGTCGGTGCGGCTCCTGACGGCCCTCGGCGATGACGACCGGGGACGGCGCATCCGTTCCTGGCTGGCCGACTCCGCGGTCGAGGTGGAGGCTCATGCGCTGGATCGGACGGCCACGGCGCGGGCGACCCTCGGATCGGACGGCAGTGCCCAGTACGACTTCGATCTCGTCTGGGACATCGCCTCGCTGAGCATCGACGCCGATCCGAAGGTCGTGCACATCGGCTCGCTGTCGGCCCTCCGCGAGCCGGGCGCGGGACGGGTTCGTGCTCTGGTCGACCGGCTCGGCGAGGACACCGTGGTGACCTATGACCCGAATGTCCGCCCGAGTCTCATCCCCCCGCGTGAGGAGAGCCGCGAGCGGGTCGAGGAGTGGGTCCGCCGCAGCATGCTGGTGAAGGTGAGCGATGAGGACCTCGCCTGGCTTTATCCGGCCGCTCCCGCGAGGGAAGTCGCCGAGCGGTGGGCAGGGCTCGGTCCGGAGCTGATCGTGCTCACCCGCGGGGGCGACGGCATCGAGGTGTTCTCTCCCGATGGGCGGGTCCGGGAGTATCCGTCCCCTCAGGTCGAGGTGAGCGACACGGTCGGGGCGGGCGACAGCCTGATGGCCGGACTGGTCGAGGCCACCTTGACCGCCTCGCCCGGCGACTGGGACCTGGACGCGGTCGCCGAGCGATCGCTGCGGATCGCGGCGATCACCGTCAGCCGTCCCGGCGCCGACCCGCCGTGGAACTCGGAGCTGAGCCGTTGAGGCTCCGGGTCCGCCGCATGGCGCATATCACGGTCCCCCGGTGCTCTTCAAGATGCGCGGGCGCGGTGCTCGGGGTTGACTTGAGGTAGCAGGCCCCCATCGAAAGGACTGAGTAGCCATGGGACTGGACGACAAGATCAAGAACGCGGCCGAGGACCTCAAGGGCAAGGCGAAGGAGGCCACCGGCAAGGCCACCGACGACAAGTCCAAGGAGGCCGAGGGCAAGGGTGACCAGACGAAGTCGAGCCTCAAGCAGGCCGGCGAGAACGTCAAGGACGCCTTCAAGGACTGAATACCGCTTCGACGGATGCGGCCCCCGATACGCTCGGGGGCCGCATTCGTCGTCTCCGGGCACTTTGGGCGGTGAGCCACCAACCATCGCCGGGCGCGAGGATGCCGGCGATGCAAGGGGGTGGTGAGTGAGCGACCACGCGAGGCGCGGCGCTCGGGACGGTGGGTGGTTGACGGCGCACCGGCTTCTTGCGGTGGGAGATCTCGGTGCGTGATCACCCACCGACATGGTGCAGCTGGTTGCCTGTTCACCGACGTCCGGCGGCACTGGATCGCGGTGCGCCATCGACCATCGTCGGACGGGTGGCGCGGCCATCACCGGATCCCCTGGTTGACGACTCACCGCCCTCGGCGGGGTACCGGGTGCGCGGACGGAAACAGACGACGGCCCCCCGCCGCACCTGGCGGGGGGGGGGCCGG
>JAEZEJ010000035.1 GCA_023417775.1 Actinomycetes bacterium
ATGCCCACCGGGCCTGTATCCGGTGGGCATCGTCACGTCCCCTCCTACTGCGTGGCGACCGCGTCTCTCCGGCGCCAGAGGAGCAGACCGCTGCCCGCGAGCGTGAGCATCATCGCCAGCGCCACGAGGGTCATCGAATCCTCCGGAGCCCCGAGATCCGGCAGATCCCGACCGTCCGCGATCGGGCGATCAGTCTCTCCTCGGTCCGCTCCGTCCGGAGTCTCATCCGTCGGCGGCGGCGTGGGCTCCGGCTCCGGAGTCGGCCCCGGCGGGGCCGTGTCCAGCGCATAGGCGTACACGGCCGCGCCGATCCGCTGGAGATACGGATCGGCGGTGGCCTGCACGTCCCCGCTGAACCCCTCGGCCCCTCGCGAGAACGCCGACAGCGTCATCTCCTGGCCGGGCACCAGCAGCATTCCGACATCGTGACTCACCACATCGTTCTCACCCGTCTTGTGCGCCAGCACCTCCGCGGGCACCGTCGCGCCGAGCTTGGTCTTCACCTGCTGCGCGAGCATCAGCTCGATGATGTGCTGCGCCGACTCCGCGCTCAGGAACTCCGGCATCGCCTGCTGACCCGACGCGATGTCGTAGAACAGCACCATCAGCTGGTTCATGCCCCGTGGGGTCAGCCACACATCGCCGTCCGGCGGGACCACGGGACCGAACATCTTCCGGCCGAAGTGCAGATCGCGCTGCGCGATGCCCGCATCCTGCGTGAGCGCGTTGATCGCATCGAAGCCGCCCACCACGTCGACCAGCTTGTTCGTCGCCGTGTTGTCGCTGACCGTCACCATCAACTCGAGCAGGGTGCCGACGCTGACCTCCTGCGGGAAGGGTCGGTCCTTCAACGTCCCCGACCCTCCGTAGCGCTCGTCCTCCGTGATCGTCACGACATCATCGAGGGACAGCCGGCCTCGCTCCACCTGGTGCATCACCGTGGCCACCAGCGACATCTTGATCGTGCTCGCGGTCGTGAACCGATCCTGCGCCCCAAGGAAGAGCCGACGGTCCTCGTAGTAGCCCGAGAGATCCTCGACCGCCACACCGATGTCGATGCCGTTCCCCCGCGCCTCGTCGATGATCGGCTGGACGACCGCCGCCAGTTCCGGCCACTCCTCCGGAGTCGGCTGATGCTCCGGCACCAACGGCTCGCGCGTCGCGTCGTACACGATCGAGGCCGCCCGCTGGACGTAGAGATCGACCTGCGGACGCTGGATCACGGAGGGGTCGAAGGAGGTGGTGACCGTGAGCGCCACCTCGCGACCGGGCACCAGGATCAAGCCCGCATCGTGCGATACATCGGCCAGCTCCCCCGTCTTGTTCGCCAGCACCTCGCGCGGGATGACAGCGCCGAACTTCGTGTCGACCAGCTGCCCCTTCATCAGCGAGATGATGTGTTCGCTCGACTCCGGACTCAGCACCTCGTGCTCATAGAGCATCCGCACCAGCTCGTTCACCTCGCCGCTGGTGATCCAGTTCTCCTGCAGCGGCGGCGACGCCGGGTGGATCATCTTGCGACCCAGCCACAGATGCTCGAATCCCAAGCCCGCGATGTACTCGTTCACTCCGTCGAAGCCGCCCGCACGGTCGATGAGCACATTGGTCGCCGTGTTGTCCGAGACCTGCACCATCAGCTCCATCAGCTCGGCGATGCTGATGTCCAGCGGGAACTCGCGATCACGCAGCGTCCCCGAGCCGCCGACGATATTGCTGCTGCCGGCATCGATGGTCACGACCTCGTCGAGGCTCAGCCGGCCCTGATCGGCCTCGTCCATCAGCGCCGCCAGCAATGGCAGCTTGATGATGCTCGCTGCCTTGACCGGCTGCTGATCGCCGACCTCGTGGGTCTCCCCCGAGAACACACCGCCGAGATCGGTGACGGTCGCGCTGAGGTCGACCCCGGCCTCAGCGGCCTCGGCGGCCAGGTGGTCGAGGCTGGCGCTCATCTCGTGCCACGCCTCGGCAGCAGTCGATTCGGCTGAGGCCGGCGCGACGGCCAGCAGGGGGATGGCCACCAGCCCAGCGGTGACCGCGGCGGCACGAGCGCGGGCCCTCCCGGACCGCGCTGCGGATGAAGATGTCATCGGAACCTCTCGTCAGAACGCCGCTCCCTTCACGACGCATTCCGATGAGGCTAGGAAGCCCATGCTTCCAAATGATGACGACGAGTTCTCATCGCCATGACGACACTCGCGCCCGGGGGGTCGCGCCGAGGTCGCCGGGCGACTCATCCCAGCAGGTCGAGGAGGTAGCGGCCGTAGCCGCTCTTGACCAGTGGCTCGGCGCGCTGACGCAGCTCCTCACCGGAGAGCCACCCCTGCCGCCAGGCGATCTCCTCCGGACATGCGATCTTCAAGCCTTGGCGCTTCTCGATCGTGCGCACGAACGCACCCGCGTCGGCCAGATCGTCGAAGGTTCCCGTGTCCAGCCACGCCGTTCCACGGGGCAGCACCTCCACCTGGAGCGTGCCCTCGTCGAGATACAGACGATTCAGGTCCGTGATCTCCAACTCGCCACGCGCCGACGGCTGAAGACCCTTCGCGCGCTCCACCACCGAGTTGTCGTAGAAGTACAGGCCCGGCACGGCGTAGTGGCTCTTGGGCTGGGCCGGCTTCTCCTCCAACGAGATCGCGCGACCGGACTCGTCGAACTCCACCACGCCGTAGGCGGCCGGATCGGCGACCCAGTAGCCGAAGACCGCCGCACCCTCCGTCTCATCGAAGCGATGCAGGCTCGTACCCACCCCGGCGCCGTAGAAGATATTGTCGCCCAGCACCAGGGCGACCCCCTCCGAGCCGATGTGCTCCTCGCCGATGACGAAGGCCTGCGCCAGCCCGTCGGGACTCGGCTGCTGCGCGAAGGTGATGTTGACGCCCAGATGCGAGCCGTCGCCGAGGAGCCGCTCGAACTGCGGTGCGTCATGGGGCGTGGTGATGACGAGGATGTCGCGGATCCCCGCCGTCATCAATGTCGACAGCGGGTAATAGATCATCGGCTTGTCGTAGACCGGGACCAGCTGCTTGCTCACGCCCAGGGTGATCGGATGCAACCGGGACCCGGTCCCGCCGGCCAGGATGATTCCACGCATGCGGCCGAGCCTACCGGGATCATGCCGACGACGCGGTGCCGATTGGTAGCGTCATCGCATGGACAAGATCGTGGTCACCGGTGGAGCCGGGTTCATCGGATCGAATTTCGTGCATCACGTCGTTCGCGAGACCGATCTCGCGGTCACCGTGCTGGACAAACTGACCTATGCAGGCAGCCGCGAGAGCATCGACGGTCTGCCCGCGGACCGCGTCTCGCTGGTCGTCGGCGATATCGCCGATGCTGAGCTCGTCGACGAGCTGGCGGCCTCCCACGATGCGATCGTCCACTACGCGGCCGAGTCCCACAATGACAACTCCCTCGAGGGCCCCCGGCCGTTCCTCGACACCAACATCATCGGCACGTACACGCTGCTGGAGGCCGCCCGCAAGCACGGCACACGGTTCCACCACATCTCCACCGACGAGGTCTACGGAGACCTGGAGTTCGACGACCCGAACCGCTTCACCGAGTCCACCCCGTACAACCCGTCGAGCCCCTACTCCTCCACCAAGGCCGGCTCCGACCTGCTCGTCCGGGCCTGGGTGCGTTCCTTCGGCGTGCAGGCCACCATCTCCAACTGCTCGAACAACTACGGGCCGTGGCAGCACATCGAGAAGTTCATCCCGCGCCAGATCACCGGACTCATCGACGGCATCCGTCCGCGCGTCTACGGCGACGGCGCCAATGTCCGCGACTGGATCCACGCCGAGGACCACTCCAGCGCGGTCTTGAGGATCCTGGAGCAGGGGCGCATCGGCGAGACCTATCTCATCGGGGCGGACGGCGAGAAGACCAACAAGCAGGTCGTCGAGATGCTGTTGCAGCTGTTCGGCCGCGAGGCCGACGACTTCGATCACGTCACGGACCGCGCCGGCCACGACCTGCGCTATGCCATCGACTCGACCAAGCTGCGCACCGAACTCGGGTGGACGCCCCGCTTCACCGACTTCGCCGACGGCCTCGAGCAGACCGTTCAGTGGTACCGGGACAACGAGAGCTGGTGGCGGCCCAAGAAGGCCGCCGTCGAGGCCGGCTACGCGGCGAAGGGCCAGTGATGGTCAGCGTCGACACCACCGAGATTCCCGGGCTCCTCGTCGTCCACCTCGATGTCCACGGCGACAACCGCGGCTGGTTCAAGGTGAACTGGCAGCGCGAGAAGATGACGGCCCTCGGGCTGCCGGACTTCGGCCCGGTGCAGAACAATGTCTCCTTCAACGCCGACGCCGGGACCATCCGCGGCATCCACGCCGAGCCCTGGGACAAGTTCGTGTCCGTGGCGGCGGGGCGCGCCTTCGGCGCCTGGGTCGACCTGCGCGAGGGCGACTCCTTCGGCCGCACCTTCTGGGTCGAGCTCGACCCCCAGACCGCGGTCTTCGTACCGCGCGGCGTGGCCAACTCCTTCCAGGTCCTCGAAGACCACACCGCCTACTCGTATCTCGTCAACGCGCACTGGCGTGCCGACGCCGTCTACACCAATGTCAACCTGCTCGATCCGGCCCTGGCCATCCCCTGGCCCGCGGACATCGCCGAGATGTCCGAGAAGGATCGGAACCACCCGCTGCTCGCCGATGTCACGCCCGTCCCTGCCAAGCGGACGATCGTGCTGGGGGCGAACGGGCAACTCGGACGCGCGCTGCGGCAGGCACGTCCCGACCTCGACTTCTACGACCGCTCCACGGTCGACCTCGCCGATCCATCGACCCTCGACGCCGTTCCCTGGGATGACGTGCAGGCCATCATCAACGCCGCCGCCTACACGAATGTCGACGGCGCCGAGACCCCCGAGGGACGCCGCGACGCGTGGGCGGTCAACGTGACCGGCGTGGCCGCCCTCGCCCGCATCGCGATCGAACGAGGACTCACCCTCGTCAACGTCTCCAGCGACTACGTCTTCGACGGCACGCTGGAGGAGCACCCGGTCGACGAACCGCTCTCGCCACTCGGCGTCTACGGCCAGACCAAGGCCGCCGGCGAGGCCGTCACCTCGACGGTGCCGCGGCACTACATCGTGCGCACCAGCTGGGTCATCGGCGACGGAAAGAACTTCGTCGACACCATGCGGCGACTCGCCCGCGACGGCATCAGCCCCTCGGTGGTCGACGACCAGATCGGACGGCTCACCCCCGCCGACGACCTCGCCGCCGGCATCCTGCGGCTCCTCGACACCGGCGCCCCGTACGGCGTGCATCACGTCACCGGAACGGACGAGCCGACGTCGTGGGCCGACATCGCCCGCCGCATCTTCGTCGAGGAAGGTCGCGACGCCGCCGATGTCACCGGAGTCAGCACCGAGGAGTACGCCGCCGGGAAGGCGACCGCGCCGCGCCCCCGCAACTCCGCGCTCCGCCTCGACTGAACGACGCCTGCGTCCGCTCCACCGGAACACGCCGTCGTCCGGCTGTCGCACAACGAGCGCGTCCGCCGCGGAGATGATGGGGTGGGAGGGATCAAACGGACGACTGGTGCTGATATGAGTGATGAAGAGACGAAGCCGCCCGCTCGTGGGGATTGGCGTGTGTGGGCGGTCGTCGCCGGCGCCGTGGTGCTGCTGGTCGGCGGGCTCACCGCCTGGGCAGTGGGCGGCGATGACCAGAGCGATCTCGAAACGAGCCGCGACAGCCCGCCCGTGAAGATGGGTACCGTCGACTGGCCCGCGACCGGCAGCCTGATCGATGGCGACGACTTCATCGCGGAAGCAGCCGCCGAGCTGGACACCGACACCACGCCGATCCTGCTGTGGGCCGGCACGGGCACGAGTGGAACCCTCGATATCAGCGAGTACGCCGCCTTCGCGATCCCGGTCAACTCCGCGGACGCCTCCGAGGACCTGGCCCAGCTCGCCCTCGTCGGGATCGGCGACGATATCGACTCTCCCTATGTCCAGTACGGCCTCGCACCGCTGAACAATCTTGTCATCGCCCTTCCCTTGGACGAGGTCGAAGGGGACCATCCGGGCGTCTGGCTGGTACGCGAGGATGTCACCTCCGCTTCCTCCCTCGAGGACGATGAGTCGCCGACGATCGTCGACCGGTTCATCGGCGGGGGAGGCGGACGAGGGCTCGAGTTGGAGACCGACTCGGGAGTGTTCTACACCGACCCCAAGCTCGACTCGCCGCTGCCCGCCGACCTCTGGGACCGCGAGGTCGCGAGGGACATCATCGGCAAACTCGAATTCGACGGCCCGTGGGTCACCGCGGTCGGCAGCCCTTCCGCCGTCGAATTCGGCGAGGGCACCGGCGTCGTCGCCCCCATCGCCGAGCAGAATCTGAGCGATCTCGCGAAGGGCGAGGACGGCGCGATCCGCTGGTCGGCCTTCGTCCAGCTCCCCGCCGCCATGGTCGACTCGACCACCTCGCCCACCATCCGCGCACCCGCGGCAGCCGACACCCAGTCCCCCGATGCCCTCGCCGACGGCTACCCCTACGCGGTCGCCGTCGACGAGAAACGGATCGGCGCACCCGCGCTCGTCGTCACGCCCGGCATCACGACCCGCCACCCCCGAGATTCCGGCCGTGGTCTCGGTGCCCTCGACTCCATCGTGACCAATGCGCGCACCGACCCCGAGCTCCCCGTCATCGCCGCTCCCAGCGATGGCAGCGCGGCTCAGATCCTCGGTTTCGACACGTCTCGCGCCGCGGTGATCTGGTACGGCGAGGGGGGCGAGCCCCTCTGGTCCACCGTCGTCAGCTCATCGCAGGACGAGAGCCGATGACCGGCGCATCCGCGGGTGACGAGCAGACCGATCCCTCCGGCCGTCGTGACTGGCGGTTATGGGCGGTTCTCGGGGTCACGGCGGTGGTGCTGATCGGCGGCGCGATCGTCTGGGCGGTCGCCGAGGGGAAGCTCGCCAGCGGCAAGGACGCTCCCCGCGTCATCACCGACGAACGCGGATGGACCGCGACCGGCAGCCTCGTCAGGGACACCGATCTGGTCGAGGATGCCGCCGAGAGGTTGGAGAGCGAGACCACGCCCATCCTGCTGTGGGCGGGAGAGGGCCGGAACGGCGTCAACGAGGTGAGTGAACTCGTCGCCTTCGCCGTGCCGGTGGACGAACCGCAGTTCGCTCGCGGAGTCGTACGCGTCGTCGTCGTCGACACGAGCGACTCGTCCTCCTCTCCGACGGTCTACGCGGCCTCCGGGTCCCTCGACAATGTCATCGTCAGGCTGCCGGTGGACGAGGTCGACGGCACCGAGGCGAACTCGATCTACTTGACCCGCGAGGATGTCAGATCCGTCGCCGACCTCGATGGGAACGAGGTCGAGGTCGATGATCGACTGTTCGGGTCGTCCGGCAGCCGCTTCGAGCTTCGCCACGAGGACGGCATCGGCTACACCTCGACTCTGCTGACAGCGCCGCTCTCCGCCGACCTCTGGGAGCGCGAGACCGCCGATGACATCCTCCAGGCCCTCCCCTCCGAGGGCATCACGACTCTCGGCGAGCCCGCGAGCGTCGAGTTCGAGCAGGGCACCGGGGTCGTCGTCCCCTTGATGGAACAGCGCATACGCGGCCGCGTCCCCGGCGCCCAAGAGCTCGGCCACCCCTCCGAGAACGCCGAGAGCACCAGCCAGTGGGCCGCCCTCGTACGGCTCCCCGAGGCGATGGTCGACTCGGCCACCTCCGGCACCATCCTCACCCCGTATGCGCCGACGAACCAGAACGTCGACGCCCTCGCTGTCGGCTACCCCTATGCCGTGCCCGCGAATGACGAGCGTCTCGGCGGACGTGTGCTCATCACCACCGGTGGCCTGACCCAGCGCGGTGGCCCCGTCCAAGCCGATGACGCGTACGGCATCTTCAACGCCGAGCCGTCGAGCATCCGCATCGAGCCCGAGCTGCCCACCATCGCCGACTCGGAATCCGGCGTGACCTCGATCGTCGGCTTCGACACGAGAACAGCGCTGGTCGCCTGGTACGGGGAGGACGGCGGCCCCGTCTGGTCCACCGTCGTGCGTCCCGCGGAGGACGACTGAGCCGCGCACGCTGACCCTCCGGCGATCACGGGCCAGGCTCTATCCTGATCGCATGAGCCGCGACTTCGTGACCGACCGCCGGAACCGGCCGGTGCAGTTCATCGTCAGCTGGATCGTGACTGTCCTGACCGTCGGCTACATGCTCCCGTGGGCCATCGCCGCCACCCGCGGCAAGTCCAATACGGGCGCGATCTTCTGGCTCAACCTGCTGCTCGGCTGGTCGGTCATCGGATGGATCATCGCGCTCGTCATGGCGTGCACCTCACATCAGGTGCTCGGCATCAAGAACCCGCGCTGAGCGCGGAGTCCGGCTCAGCGCGAACGACGCCGGACCAGCACCACGACCACCACAGCCGCCAACGCCGCCGCGACGCCCGCCCCGGCGAGCACCCGGGGATCGGGTCTCCCATCGGCCGTCGTCCCGGCGTCTTTCGCGTGTTCGGCGAATGAGGCCGCCTTCGCCTTGGCCTCCTCGGCCTTGCGCTCCGCCTGCGCCTTCACATTCAACCGATCGGTGAGCGCATCGACGGTCTCGCCGAGGTCCTCTCGCGTCCGCTCGATATCGGCCTCGATGTCGTCGATGCCCGCGTCGCTGCCCGGCTCCGGGCGGTCACTTCCCGTGGTCATGGCGGGTCGCCTCCTTGATCTCCTCGATGTCATCCTTCACCGTCTCGATGGTCCGCTCCGGTGTCGGCTTCGCCTGCTGGATCTCCTTCTTGCCCACCAGTGCCGCGATGCCCGCGGCCACGAACAGGACCGCGGCCACGATCAATGCGGCCGCCCACGCCGGGAGCGCCAGCGCCAGCGCGAGGACCGCGGCGGCGATCAAGGTGCCCAGCCCGAACAGTGCCAGCAGCCCGCCGGCCCCGAACAGACCCGCACCGATCCCACCGTGCTTGGCCTTCTGCGACATCTCGGCCTGCGCCAGGCGCAGCTCGTCGCGCACGAGGCGTGACGTCTGCTCCGACAACCGGGTGACCAGCTCCCCGGTCGACATGTCCTGCGGATTCTCCTCGCTCATCGCTCATCGCTCCTTCGTCGTCGAGGTTTCGTCTCGTCATGCTCACGCGGGCCGTCGCCCTCGGCACGTTGCGGCGCCTGCCGTCGCAGCTGACGGCCGCGCGCCAGATCCTTCTCGTCCTTCTTGCGGTCCTTCTCGATCTGCCGGGTATCGCGCGGCGGCAGCTGGATGCTCTCCTCGGCGGCGATCCCGGCCTGCAGCTCGCGGCCGCGCTCGACCTCGGCGTCGAACTCCGCACCGAAGAGCAGCGCCAGATTGGTGATCCACAGCCACAGCAGGAAGACGATGACGCCGCCGAGCGAACCGTAGGTGCTGTTGTAGTTCGAGAAGTTCACGACATAGAGGGCGAAGCCCGCCGAGGCGATGATCCAGGTGATGATCGCCAGCACCGCGCCGATGCTGACCCACCGGAACTTCGGCTGCTGGACATTCGGCGTGGAGTGATAGAGCAACGCCACGATCAGCACGACGATCGCGAGCAGGACCGGCCATTTGAGGATGTTCCACACCATCACCGCCCCGCTGCCCAATCCGATCGCGGATCCCACCGAGCTGGCCACCGGACCGGACAAGGCGAGGAGGAGCCCCGCGGCACCGGTGAGCAACACGATCACGACGGTGAGGACGATCTGCCACGGCCGCAGCTTCCAGATCGGGCGGCCCTCGTCGACCTCGTAGATGCGGTTCATCGCGCGACCGAAAGCGCCGACATAGCCCGAGGCGGTCCACAGGGCGCCGAGCACACCGGTGATGAGGGCGATGCCCGCGGTCGGCGCGTTCGCGAGCGTCTCGATCGGACCGCTCAAGGTGTCGACGGTCGACCTCGGCAGCAGATCGGCCAGGACGTCGAGCACGGCCTCGGTCGTTCGCTCGGCTTGCCCCACCACGCCGAGCAGGGAGACCACCGCGAGCAACGCGGGAAAGAGCGACAGGGTCGCGTAATAGGTGAGCGCCGCAGCCAGGTCGAGGCATTGGTCCTTGGTGAACTCGCGCACGGTCTTGCGGGCGATGTAGAACCACGATGGCTTGACCAGGTCCGTCGGCGCATCCGGCTTGCGCGGATCGTCCGGCGGCGGTCCTCCGTGGTCGTGCTGATCTGCCGGGCTCACTCGGCTCCCCCACGTCGATATCGAATGGCCACTGCTCGACCAACTTCACGATAGATCGCCTCTCGCCCTGCCGCGCGACGAGGAAGCCCCGGACATAGAGAAGGGCCCGGCGAGGACGCGCTCACGCGTCACCACCGGGCCCTCGCCCCTTGCTCAGGCGAGCTTGGCGCTCAGCACGGTGTGGATCTCCTCGGCCGATCCGCCGGTGAGGACCGCGCGCAGCTCCTCGTCGATCAGCGCCCGCGACACCTGCGCCAACAGCGTCAGGTGCGTGGTACCGGCCTCCGCCTCCGGCACGAGCATCGCGAGGGTCACCGACACCTCCTCGCCGGACCAGTCGATGGGAGCGTCGAACCGCTGGACCAGCAAGGCGGCCTGGTCGACCGCCGCGTGCTTGGTGTGCGGGATGGCGATGGCGTCCATGAGAGCGGTCGACATCTCCGCCTCGCGCGCCTCGAGCCCGCGGACGACTCCTTCGGCATCGGAGGCGTAGCCGCGCTCGACGGCGAAGGCCGCGATCTGCGACAACGCCTCGGCCTTACTGCCGGCCGAACCGCCGATACGGACGTTCTCTGGGGTGAAGATCTCCATGGTCACTCCTTCGTTCAGGCCGCGGTCTCAACCACAGCAGCGGACTTACGGGTCCGCGTGAGTCGGTAGAACCCGTACATGGCGCCGGCGATGACCGAGCCGATCGCGATCGCCGCCACCCAGCCGAAGGGGTTGCCCACGATCGGCAGCACCAGGAACCCGCCGTGCGGTGCCGGCGAGGTGACGCCCCACAACAAGGTCAACACGGCGGCGATCGAGCTGCCGACCATGAGGATCGGGATGACCACCAGCGGGTTGCGGGCCGCGAACGGGATGGCGCCCTCGGTGATGTGCGTGGCGCCGAGTGCGTAGTTGACGTAGCCGGCGCGACGCTCACCCGGCTCGAAGCCCTTCGGGAACAGCGTCACGGCGATCGCCGTGATCATCGGCGGGGCGATGCAGGCAGCCGACACCGCGGCCATGAACTCGAAGTTCCCCTCGCCCAACAGAGCCACACCGGTCACATACGCGGCCTTGTTGACCGGACCGCCCATGTCGAAGGCGCACATCACGCCGAGCACGATGCCCAGCACGATCGGGTTGGCGTTCTGGAAGCCGGTGAGGAACTCCTCCAGCGAGGACGAGATGCTCGCCATCGGCGAGGAGATGAAGAACGTGATGCCGCCGAAGATCAACGTGCCGAGCACCGGCATCAGGAAGATCGCCTTCAGGCCGACGAGCGACTTAGGCATCTTCTCGAAGAGCTTGCCCAGCAGGAGCATGCCGTAGCCGGCCATGAAGCCGGTCACGATCCCGCCGAGGAAGCCGGTGCCCATGTTCGAGGCGACGAGACCCGTGATGAGACCGACCGTGAGACCCGGACGCGACGAGATCGAGTAGGCGATGAAGGCCGACAGCACCGGCACCATGAGGCCGAGCCCGGTTCCGCCGACGGTGTTGAGCATCTCCGCGAAGCGGTTGTACTCCTCGTGCGATGGGTCGGCGGAGTAGATGCCGAATAGGAACGAGAGCGCCACGAGCACGCCGCCGCCGACCACGAACGGCAGCATGTACGAGACGCCGTTCATCAGATGCTTGTAGACCGCACGGCCGACCTTGCGCCACCCCTCCTCACCCGAGGTGTCGATGGCCTGGACGTTGAGGAAGTCGTTCTCATCGGTCGGCTCGTCCTCGATCCGCCCGCCGGCGCCCGCCGGCACCGCGCTCTTAGCCTTGGCGAGCACGCGGTCGATGAGGTCATCGGCGTGGTGGATGCCCTCCTTGACGCCGACCTCGACGAGCGGCTTGCCGGCGAACCGCTGCGGCTCGACATCCTTGTCCGCGGCGATGATGACGCCGTCGGCGCGCTCGATCTCCTCAGGCGTCAGACCGTTCTCGAGCCCCACCTGGCCGTGTGTCTCCACACGGATCTCGATCCCCCGTTGCTCAGCGGCCTTCTTGAGCGCCGCCTCGGCCATGTACGTGTGCGCCACACCCGTGGGGCAGCCCGTCGCAGCGATGATGAACTCGCCAGCCATGGTGTTTCCTTTCTCAGACGCCATCCGCCACGGACGGCACGGTGGACACCAGCGGAGCCGACGGCTCCCCCAGTGGGGTGTCGCGGTCGACGAGGTCGGCGACCGCGATCCGAGCAGCGAACTCGGGACGAAGCGGGAACAGCGTCGAATCGTGGGCCACGGCGCTCGAGGCCCAGAGCACCGCGCTGTGCAGACGCTCGGCAGGATCGGCGGACGAGGCCATGAACCCCGACAGCAGGGCGTCACCGGCACCGACCGAGTTGACGAAGGGGATGTCGCGGCTGGTGGCGAGCAGTGCCCGGCGACGGTCGACGTACATCGCACCGTCGGCACCCAGACTCGCCAGCACCGCACCCGCGCCGCGGTCGATGGCTTCGCGGGCAGCGGTGACGACATCGCCGAAGGTGCGGATCTCGCGTCCCACCAGCTCGGCCAGCTCATGCACATTGGGCTTGATGAGGTCGGGACCCGCGGCGAGGGCCAGCGAGAGCGGCTCGCCGGAGGTGTCGACGGCGACGTAGACACCGAGGCCGAGCAGCCGGTCGACCAGCTCGTAGAGCTGGCCCGGGCCCATGGACGGCGGGAGGCTGCCGCAGACGAGGACCGCCGAGGCGTCGTGGGCGGCCTCCAGGGTGGCGCGAGCGAACTCCATCGTCTGCTCGGCGTCGAGCGGGACCCCCGGCTCGTTGATCTTGGTGGAATGGCCCGGTGTGATGAGGGTGATGTTGGTGCGCACCTCGCGCCCGGTGTCGACCCGCACGAAGGGCAGGCCCGCCTCCGCGAACGCCTCGTCCATGAAGCGACCGGTCTGCCCGCCACCGGGGAACACGGCCCGGGTGGGCACGCCGGCACGGTGCAGCGCCCATGACACGTTCACGCCCTTGCCCGAGGCCTCACGCGTGGAGCTGCGCGCCCGGTTGACGGCGTCGAAGTCGAAGGCGTCGGTGGCGACGGTCCAGTCGATCGCCGGGGACGGCGTGACGGTAACGATCATGCGAACTCCACTTCCACATCGACGTCGGCGAGCTCGGCACGGTGCGTCTCGTCGAGCTCGGTGCCGGTGATGATGACGTCCAGGTCGGTCACGTCGGCGTAGGTGACCAGAGATCGCTGAGCGAACTTGGTGTGATCGGTCAGCAGCACGGCGCTCTCGGCGTGCGCGATGAGCGCTGCCTTCATGGCCGCCTCGTCCGGGTCGGGGGTGGCGAGGCCGTGTGCCGCGGAGATGGCATTGGTGCCGACGAAAGCCATGTCGAAGTGCATCCGCTCGATGGCGCGCATCGCGACGGGCCCGACCTGCGCGGTGGTGCTCGGTCGCACCAGCCCGCCGAAGGTCGAGACGCTCACGCGGGTGAGCGGCGCGAGGGCCGAGGCGATCGCCAGCGCGTTGGTGTAGACGGTGAGCGCACGATCCGGGATGCGCTCCACGAAGGCCCGGGTCGTGGAGCCGGCGTCGATGACGATGGCCCCGCCCTCGGGGATGTGGGCGACCGCGGCGGCGGCGATGCGCTCCTTCTCCTCGACATTCTCGCTGCGGGTGGCGACATCGGGCTCGAAGGTCATCGGTGCGAGGTGCAGCGCGCCACCGTGAACGCGGCGCAGAAGGCCGCGGTTCTCCAGCAGGATGAGGTCCTTGCGGATGGTCTCGGTGGAGGTGCCGAGGGCATCGGCGGCCTGACCGGCATTGATCCGTCCGAAGGTTCGCAGGTCGTCGAGCAGACGCTGCTGTCGTTCGGCGGCGAGCATCGAGACCTCCTCGCGATCTGGCCCAAGTGTGCGTGGGTTTGATTGTACAAAATTGGGATACCTTGTGCAAGGTTGGATTTACTGGCAGACTGTTTCCATGCTTCTCAGCGCCCACGAACTCTTCGGCGACCCGGAGTCCGGCACCGCCGTGGCAGCATTCAACGCGATCACCCTCGAGCACGCCGAGGCCATCGTCACCGCCGCCGAGGAGACCGGTGCGCCCGTCGTCATGCAGCTGTCGCAGAATGCCATCGCCTTCCATCGGCATCCCGAGGCGATCGCCGCCGCAATGGTCGCCGTCGCCCGCGCGTCCAGCGCCCCGGTCGTCCTGCACCTGGACCACATCACCGACGCAGAGCTCGCATTCCGCACGCTGGACCTCGGCTTCTCCTCGGTCATGTTCGACGGAGCCACCCAGGACTACGACGCGAACGTGACCGCGACCCGGCAGGTCGCCGAGTGGGGCGCGGCCCGGGGCATCTGGGTCGAGGCCGAGCTGGGAGAGATCGGCGGCAAGGAGGGCGCCCATGCGCCCGGCGTCCGCACCGATCCCGATGAAGCCGCACGATTCGTCGCCGACACCGGTGTCGACTCCCTCGCCGTGGCCGTCGGCTCATCGCATGCGATGACCACCAAGTCCGCCGCCCTCGACCTCGACCTGATCGAGCGGATCGCCGGCCGCGTCGACGTCCCCCTGGTGCTGCACGGCTCGTCGGGTGTTTCCGACGACCTCCTCGCGCGGGCGGCCGACGCAGGGATGCGCAAGATCAACATCGGCACGGCTCTCAACATCGCGTTCACCGACGCGGTCCGCGAGTGGCTGGAGGAGAACGACGGCGTCGACCCGCGGAAGTACATCGCCCCCGGCCGCGACGCCATGGCCCGCACCTGCGCCCACTACCTGGAAGTCCTCCGATGAGGCTGGCGGGCGTGGTGTTCGACCTGGACGGGACGCTGATCGACTCCGAGCCGCTGTGGGCGCAGGCGGAGATCGCGGTCGCGGCGAGCGGTGGCGTCGAGTGGACCACCGAGGACGCGTTCTCGTTCTTCGGCCGCCCGCTACGCGAGACCACTCAGGCCATCGTCGATCGCGGGCTCGGCCTGACGGTCGACGAGGCGATCGCCCACATGATCGACGAGCTCGCCGCGATTTACGCGACCGCGGTTCCATGGCTGCCGGGCGCCCGAGAGCTCCTCGATGGCCTGCAGGCCGATGGCGTCTCAGCCGCCATCGGCACCCAGAGCTACCGCCGTCTCGCCGAACTCGTCCAACGAGCAGCCGGCGGCGCTGTCCGCGATATCGTCGGCGGCGATGAGCTGCGGCGCGGCAAGCCCGACCCGGAGGTCTTCCTCACCGCCGCCGAGCGGCTCGGGCTCGCCCCGGCCGATGTCGTCGTGGTCGAGGACTCCCCCACCGGCGTCGAGGCCGGGCTCGCCGCCGGCGTGCCGGTGCTAGCCGTGCCGCCGAACGAGGACGTCTATCGTGTCATCGCCGAGCGCCCCGGGGTCAGCATCGCCCGGAGCCTCGACCAGGTCACGCCCGGCGCCCTCCGCGAGATCCACTCCGGCACCCGCGTGGACCTCTGGGCCTGAGCGGGGTCAGTTCCACGGACGCGGGAAGAAGAACGGCACCCGGCGCTGATAGTCGCGATAGCCCGGCCGGTCCTGCATCCGCTGCTCGGTCCGCTTCGCCCCGGTGGCGTACATGAGGAAATACGACATCGCGGCGGGAGCCGGCCAGGTCCAACCGCCGGGAGCCGAGGCCGATGCCACCACCCATGCCCCGTCCCAGACGATCGAGTCACCCAGATAGTTGGGGTGGCGGGAGATGCCCCAGAGGCCTGTGTCGAGCACCTGCGGCTTGTCCTCATCGTCGCGGGCCTTGTAGGCATCCTTCTGCCGATCGGCGATCGTCTCGATCACCAGACCACCGGCCATGACCGCGAGGCCCAGCGGGAAGAGCACTCGTCGCGCCGACCGCGGAAGCGTGCTGGCGGCGGCGAGCTGCACCGGCGCCGACACCAACAGCTGGGCGAGGCCCTGAGTGACGAAGACCTTCGCCACCACCTTCGGCGTCGAGTCCCCGTCGAGATACTCCGTATACCGCGGATCCTCCTCATCGCTGTCCCGCAGCCGGCCCATCATCAGCGAGGACAACCGCGCCGCCCACGCCGTCGCGACGGCGGCCGTCGACCACCGCCGCCACGGGTCGCCGCTCCCGCTGACCGCGCTCGACACGGCGATGGCGGCCAGCCCCGGCCCCCAGGCGGCATCGGCGTAGTCCCGCCGTCCCCGGCGCAGCGCGGCGACAGCCGTCGCCCCCTGCACAGCCGCCACGACGAGCCCCGCGCGCCGCGACACCTTCGCCAGACTGCGCCGGTCGACCGACATCGCCATCAGCCGTTCGGCTCGACGACGCCGTGACGGGCATCGTAGGTGTCGCCGGTGATCTTGGTCTTCACCAGGCTGATGACCGAGGCGATCTTGCCACCGGGCGTGTCCCAGAACTCCGCCTTGTCGACGGTCACCCTCAGAAGCGTCGAGTTCTCGCCCTCGGGCCCCTCCGGCAGCCAGGCCTCGGCGAAGGTCGTCCAGAGCTCGCGCAGCTTCTCCACGTCATCGACCACCTCCGCGCGCCCCGTCAACGACACCCAGGTGTCCGACGAGCTGAAGGACAGCAGCACCTCGGGCCGCGCCCGCACATCCTGGGTGTGCTCGGTGTCCCGCGCGGTGATGAACCACAACTGCTGGGGATCCAGATCGGTCTCCTGCCGCGCCATCGGGATGCTGCGCAGGGAGCCGTCATCGGTCGTCGTCGTGAACATGCAGATGGGCAGGCCCTCGAGCAGCTCGTCCACGGTCTTCTGTTCGTCGCTCATGATCTGCCGCCTCTTCTCGTCGGGTCTGACCATTCACGCTACGACCGAGTCGTCCTCCGCGCGCGATGACCGAGGATCGGACCCACACTGGGGAGATGACCTCCGTCTCCCGCACCTTCACCGTCGATCCCACCCCCGATCGCGTCCTCGGCTATCTCAAGGACTTCTCCAACGCCCCCGAGTGGGACCCCGGCACCGAATGGTGCGAACGCATCGACGACGGGCCCATCGCCCCGGGCAGCCGGTGGAAGAACCGCTCGAAGATCGCCGGTGTCTCCACCGAGCTCGTCTACGAGCTCAAGGAGCTGACCGACGATCGAGTCGTCTTCGAGGGAAAGAACGACACCGCGACCGCGACCGACACGATCACAGTCCGCCCCCACGAGGGCGGCAGCGAGATCACCTACGACGCCCATATCCAGATGCACGGCATCGCGAGGGCCGCCGACCCGGTGATGAAACTGGTCTTCGAGAAGATCGGCACCGACACCGAGGACGACCTGGTCACGATCCTGAATCGGCTCGCCTGAGCCCCGTCGGCGATCGGCGCGAAGGCCGGGGAGGCCTTAGCGTTGTCCCGTGTCCTCGATCCACGTCCCCGACGACCCGTGCACGACGATCCACCTCGCGTGCTCAGCGGCCGTCGCGCGGCGTGCCCGAGCCCTGATGCGGGCCGAACTCGAGGATGCCGACATCCGCCAGGAGGTCATCGACGACGCCGTCCTCGTCCTCTCCGAACTGGTGGCCAATGCGGTCGAGCACGGTCATCCCGACCAGCAGGGCCGCATCGAGGTCTCCTGGTGCATCCACGACGGTTACGTCCGCATCAGCGTCCATGACGCCGGGCAGGCCCCCGATCTGCGTCCCGTGCAGGTCCCCGACGACGCGGTCAGCGGGCGGGGCCTCTCGATCGTCGACTACATCTGCCGATCCTGGGATGTCGAGCACGACGCCGGCTTGCGCATCACCGCCGAGCTGGACTACTCCACCGCCTGAGGCGCCGGCTCCTTCCCGCCCCCGGCGGTCTCGCGCCGTCGCAATCGCGCCACCATCACCGGCCACCGACGATCCACCTGTTCTCGTGCCAGTCGACTCGCCTGCCGCCAGGTCGTGTCGCGGATGAAGATCATGTCGCTCAGGATCATGACCAGCGAGAACCAGGGAAGCGCAAGCAGCAGGCCGATGCCCGCGTGCATCGAGGTGATGGCCACCAGCCCGAAGATCCGGGTCCACCGGTTGAGCAGGGTGAACGGGAACAGCAACTGCATGTAGACGCTCATCCACGTGGCGACGATCACGAGGGGCGTGAGGTGCCAGACGAGCTCGTTCAGCCAGGGGAAGAGCGTGAGCTGCTCCAGCCGCAGTGGGTAGTAGGCCGCGATGCCCTGCTCCCACATCGTGCCTTCCATCTTCCACAGTGCGCTCGAGAAGTAGATGACGCACAGCTGGGCCCCGATGAGGATCACCGCGATGTTGTTGCTCAGTACCGGCATCCAACGGGGCAGCGACCATCCCCGGAAGCCCAGCGGCTCGGGTTCGCCCTTCAACCGGCGACGGCGCGCGTCGAGCGACCACCGGCGCGAGGTGTCGGCGAGCAGCAGGAACAGCAGCATGACCCGGAAGGTCTGATAGTGACCGGTATTGAGGATCAACGGGTTCACCGAGATATAGCCGAGCCAGAAGATGACGAACAGCGGGCCGATGATCCGCATCCGCCAACCCAGCATGTAGGCGACCGCCAGCGCCGCGAGGATCGCGACCTTGATGTAGAGGACGGGGTCGGAGTCGTACCGGGAGAACAGCGACGAGATCGGCCAGATGAAGTCATTCGCCGATGACGTGCTGTACAGAGCCTCCCCCCAGCGGGAGCCCTGCCCGAAGGAGTACGAGTAGTTCGGCAGATACAACGCCAGGATCAGCAGCGTCATGGCGCCGAATCCCATCCGCATGACCGCCAACCCGTAGGTGGCGTGACGGCCGGAGTACATCCAGCCCAGCAGACGCTCCCAGAGAGCAGACACCGCACTCATTCCTCACCCCCGGCTCCGGCATCGCCGTCCGTCTCGTCATCGGCGCGTTCCCCATCGGTCTGGCCGCTCCCCGTCTCCGCCGACACACCGGCGTGCTCGGCCCATCGGGTGAACGATCGGGCGAAGGCATCCCGATCTTGGGCGGACCATTCCATGACCGGGCGCCACCCCAGGTCCGTGTAGCTCGAGCCCGGAGGCCGCGCGGAGTCGTCGAATCGGTCCTCCCACCGGATGACGGGGCTGTAGACCGAGCGCACCTGCACACCCAGAACCTCGCCCTCGTCCTCCCACATCGCATAGGCGACCTGCGTCGCATAGGACGTGACGAAGTTCGAGACCCGGATGAACGAGTTGACCGCTCCACTGTTCGCCTCGTCGGCTTCGAGCAGAGCCGCCCGCAGCGGGTTCAGGTCGTGATCGCGGTGGAAGTTCTCCTCGGCCACCTGCTTCTGAGCATCCGTCAGCTCGCCGTAGGCCCCCATCAACCGCTCCGCGGCGAGCACGGTGAGCTGCTTGCGGAGCACTCGTCGGTAGGGGGCCGCCAGCTCGACACCGGTGGCGTCGATCCACGCCGTCTCGACGCGCTCACCGTCCGGCTTCTCGACCCAGGCGCGCACCCAGAGATTGCGGTCGCTGCTGGCCGGGTCGGGGGCGAAGATGCGGTAGTCCTGCACGAGATAGGGGTTGATGTAGCTGTCGGCGGCGCGGCCCGGCAGGACGTCGTATTTCAGTCCGCTGTAGGGCGTATTGAAGGTCGCGGTCAGCAGAATGTGGGTAGCCGCCACGACCAGCGCCACCGCCGCGGCCGCACTGGCCGCGCGAGACACCCGCACCGGCGGACTCTGTTCGCGCGATGTGCGCCTGCCGTCGGCGCCGCGCACCGAGGACTTCTCATTACTCATGGTCTGACCGCGTCCTCCACGATGATGCTTGCTTGACGTGCCGAGGACGGCGACCCCGGAGCGAGATGCTCCGGAGCCGCCGTCCCTATCCTCCGGCGATCACTCGTGGTCGAGTGATCCTTCCCGACGAGACCAGGCGATGAAGCCCAGACCAGCCGCGAGGATGAGCACACCGATCGGCAGTGCGGCCGCGCCCGAATCCGCACCGGTCCGCGGCAACTTGCCGCCACCGCCACCATCGGTATCGCTGCCACGGCCGTCGGTGTCCGAGCCACCGTCGGTGTCGGTACCCGGATCAGTGCCCGGGTCCGTCGCCGCGGCAGTCACGGTCACCGCATCCTGAGCGGTATTGCCGTCGGCATCGGATGCCAGCAGGACATAGCCGCCAGGCGACACACCTGCCGGAACCGGGTAGGTGGTACCAGCCGGGAACGAACCGCTGCCATCGGTCGTGACGACGATCGCCGGACCGACGGGATCGCCGTTCGCATCCGTGAGCACCACCGTGACCTCGGTGTTCGGCGGCCATCCATCGCTGGACACCGGCAGATCCGTTCCGGCCTGGACCGGATCATCCGCCACGAGGGTCGGGTCGTACTCCGTCGGAACCGTGACCGTCACCGTGTCCTGTGCGCTGTTGCCGTCGGCATCGGATGCCAGCAGGACATAGTCGCCAGGCGACACACCTGCCGGAACCGGGTAGGTGGTACCAGCGGGGAACGAACCGCTGCCATCGGTCGTGACGGTGATCGCCGGACCGACGGCGTCGCCGTTCGCATCCGTGAGCACCATCGTGACCTCGGTGTTCGGCGGCCATCCATCGCTGGACACCGGCAGATCCGTTCCGGCCTGGACGGGATCATCCGCCACGAGGCTCGGGTCGTACTCCTCGCCCGGATCCGTTCCCGGCTCAGTGCCGGTGTCGGTGTCCGTTCCTGGATCGGTATCGGTATCGGTTCCCGGATCGGTATCCGTGTCAGTACCCGGATCGGTATCGGTATCGGTTCCCGGATCCGTATCGGTATCGGTTCCCGGATCGGTTCCAGGTTCCGTACCCGGATCCGCAGCACCATCGGTGACCGTGATGTTCACCGAGTCACTGCCCGCGGGCTCGCCACCCACGGTCTGCGCGGCGACGATCGTGTGATCGCCGACCTCGAGACCCGGGATGTCGAGCGTCCAGGTGCCGTCGTCCTCGACCGTGGTCGTCTCCGTGACGTCCCCGACGGTGACGGTGATCGTCGCGCCCGGCTCGCCGGTACCCGAGACCGGCACCGTGACGGTGCCGTCGGCTCCGACCGGGACCTGGTCACCCTCGGAAGGATCGGTGATGACGACATCCTCGATCACATCCTCCTGCGCCCGCACGGACGACGAGGCCAGATCCAGGTTCACGACCGAGGCGCCCGGGAAGAGCCCGAGGCTCAGGGCGCTGACCGTGAAGCCCTCGCCGTTCTCGAGATGGCTCGGCTGCGCCGGATCCTTCAACGTCGGCTGATCGTTGATGGTGATCGAAGCGACCTGATCGATGATCGTCTTCAGCAGCGCATCCTCACCGAGGAGGCCCGTGACGATCGGCCCGGTGATGCCGTTCAGCGTGCTCGAGAGGTTGCTGATCAACGTGTTGATCACTGGTTGCAGCAGCGGTCCAACCTCGCCGAGAACCGGGCCGAGGAGCGCCGTGACCGGGTTGAGCAGCAGACCGAGAACGCTCGAATCGAGAATTTGCAGGCTCGCCGCAGGGTAGCCTTCGACACCCAGCACGCCGCCCAGGGTCGCCGTGTTGCCATCCGCGTCCTGCAGAACGATCTGCGTGTCGGTGACCGGGAGACCGATGAGGGAGACACCGAGCTGGACGTCGATGTTGACGCCCAGGCCGTAGACCGCGTCCGTCACCAGATTGGTGACCTTCGCCGTCAGCGCATTCGGGTAGGCGGCAGCATCGCCGGTCAGCGCATTCGTGACGCCGCTGACGATGGTGTTGACCACGTCATCGGAGAGCACATCGGTGTTGGCCGGCAGGGTGCTGAGGGTGAGTCCCTCATACGGACCGCCGGGGCCGACGAGCAGCTGCTCGAGGTTGACATTGACCGAGCCGGTCGACAGATCGATGTTGATCGACGCATCGTCGTTGACCGAGCCGTCCTCGTTCGCCGTCGCGTTGTTGATCGGCGTCTGGAGCAGCTCGTTACGCACGCTGTCGACGAGGCCCGTGGTGTCGATACTGAGCTCGTTCAGTGAGGCATTGATGCCACCGACGAACGGGATACTGATCGCGTCGAGACCGGTGACGAGCGTGTTGACGATCCCGTAGACGGTCCCGCCGGGTCCCACCAAGCCATCGAGCGCCGTACCGGCCTCGCCGACCACACCGTCGACCGCGCCGACGACACCGTCGAGGGCCGGGGCGTGGAAGTTCAGCCCGAGATCGGCCAGCACGTACTCCGAGTCGACATCGGCACCGGTCGCCTCGGCCCGGGAGGCCATGGCACCGAGCTCGAGTTCGAACTGGTCGATCAGCTGCTCGGTCACTCCGTCGAGGTTGAGCTGACGAAGCAGGTCGATCAGATTGACCGTGGCCGGGCCATAGGCGCCGGGGTTCTCCGGATCGATCGCGATCGTGCCGTCCGCGCCGACCGCGCCGGCGCTGGCGATCGAGCCATCGGCCGACTCCGACGAAGCGAAGGAGTGCAGCGCGCCGACCTCGCCGAGGTCGAGCAGACCGGCACCCTCCGGCGTGCTGATCAGCGGAAGCGTCAGGCCATTGCCGAGTCCGATCTCCAGAGCACCGAGCGCGCCGATGTTCAGCGGATTGGCGTTCGGACCCGGGTCGCTCAGGTTGCCGCTCTCCGTGAAGGCGGTCTCGAGCAGCTGCATATCCAGAACATCGGAGTAGATGACCTGGCCGAGGGCTTCAGAGTCGTCCTCCGGCGCGGCGGTCGCCGCCCCGGCTCCGAGCATGCCGCCGACGAGCGCCCCCGCCGCTCCCGCGGCCACCCATCGACGGACTGTACTTCTTCCTGTGGACCGTGGTGGCCCGTTTCTTAGACGATTCCAGTGTGAATCCATGAGTCCCCATCCGAACTATGGATCGACGCGAGGCCGATACCGAGCAAAATACGGGGCGGACATCTCACCCCGTTGCGGGGACGGTATCGTCCGCTAAAACGGATGACCCCCTTCTATACGAGAGGGAACGCTCCGATTAGCCCTCATCCGGAGCAAATCACCCGCAATACCGGAACATTCTTACCGCAAAAGTTCCCATCACCGTCTGCTCGCAGAGTGGGACATATGACAGGAGCCGCGGAGCGTCCTCACTGAGGACGGTCCGCGGCTCCCGATTCGGGTCAGTGATCCGCTAGGTGGCGGAGGACAGCTCCGGCAGGAAGGTCACGATCCCGGGCACCGCGATGAGCAGTGCCACCACGACGATGTCCGCCAGGATGAACGGCCCGATGCCGCGGAACACCTTGCCGAGCCCCGCCTCGGGCACCGCCCCGGAGTACACGAAGGCGTTCATACCCACCGGCGGCGTGATGAGTGCCATCTCAGCGACCTTCACGATGATGATGCCCAGCCAGATGCCGTCGAAGCCATAGCCCGTCAGGATCGGATGCAGCAGCGGTGCCGCGATGAGGATCATCGAGATCCCGTCGAGGAACATGCCCAGGGGCAGCAGCAACAGCAGGCACAGCACCAGGACGACATACGGCTGGAGATCGGCGCTGACCACCGCGTCCACCAGGGCCGCGCTGGCCCCGGACAGCGCGAGGAAGTAGGTGAAGACCCCCGCGCCGGTCATCAGCAGGAAGGTCATGGCCGTCAAGCCGATGGCCTCCGTCACCGAGTCCTTGAGCCGTGCCACCCACTCCGGCGGACGCACGCGCAGCAGCATGATGATCAGTGCCGCCAGCGCACCGAACGAGGCCGCCTCGGTCGGCGTCGCGAGACCCAGGTAGATCGTCCCGATCGACGTGCCGAAGATGACCCCGAGGAACACGATGCCCATGACGTCGACCTTGGCCGGCGCCTGAGTCGCGACGGCGCTGGTCGCGCCACCGGTGACCTCTCCGTTCGAGGCGTCCTCCGCGACCCGGCGGCGACGACGCCCGAGCGAGACGATGATCATCGCCGTGGCCGCGTACGCGAGGATCGTCAGGAGCCCCGGTCCGATGCCGCCGAGCAGCAGCTGACCGATGCTCTCGCTGGCCACGACCCCGTAGAGCACGAGGACGATCGAGGGCGGGATGAGCACGCCCAGGGTGCCGCCGGCGCAGACCACGCCGGCCGCCAGACGGAGCCCCAGACCCGCCTTGACAATCGCATCGGTCGAGACCCGCGCCATGGTCGCGACCGTCGCCACGCTCGATCCGGTGACCGCCGCGAATAGTCCGGATCCCGCCAGCGATGCCAGGGCGCTTCCGCCGGGCAGCCGGCCCAGCGCCTTCGAGGCACCGTCGAAGCCCGCCTGGGCCAGGCCAGCGTTGACAGCCAGCACGCCCATCACGATGAACAACGGGATGATCGTCAGCGAGTAGTCCGCCGCGGTGGAATAGGGCTGGTTGGCGGCCGTGCCGACGGCGGCGCCGGTGCTGCGCAGCATCACCACGCCCACCAGGCCGGCCAGCATCAGCGACAGCCCCACGTGGAGACGGACGGCCAGCAGCCCCAGGAACAGGACGATGACGAGGGTCAGCGTCAGGACGGAGTCAACGGTCACGAGAACCTCCGAGGGTCACGGGCTCGACCTGATCGATCAGCACCTCGACGTCACCCGACGGGACCTCCTCGCCCGCGCGCAACGCGCGGAAGGTGAGCAGTTCGCGCCAGATGGCGAGCACGAAGAACAACAGGAAAGACAGGGCCACGGCCAGCTTGGCCGGCCAGGTCGGCAGACGCAGGACGTCATTGGTCGTCTCGCCTCGCTCCAGCGCACCGTCGAAGGTGCCGAACATGCCGTACACCAGCACGGCGCCGAGCAGCGTGACCAGGACCGCGCGCAGCAGGCTCATCGCCATGCGCCCGCGACGGCCCGCTCGTTCCTCCAGGAGGCTCACCGAGACGTGCCGACCGTCGATCTCGGCCGCGGCCAACCCGAAGAAGGCGACCGCCACGAGCAACAGGGTGGAGATCTCGATCGCGCCGAGGATCGACTGGCCACGCAGATTGCGGCTCATCACATCGGCCACCGTCAGCAGCGCGAGACCGAAGAGCACGACTCCCGCGATGATGACCAGCGCGGACGAGAAGGCCCGCACCGGACGAGGGAAAGTCACCGGACTCATCAGGAGACCTCCTGCAGGCAGACGTCGAGGGCATCGGCATAGGACGAGGACTCGTTCTCCTCGCCGAGGAATGCGCGGTAGTCGTCGAGGACCGACTGGGCATCGTAGTCGCGCTTCTCGTAGCGCTTCACCCAGGCATCGGCCGCACCCGTCTCATCGCGGATCTCGGCGACCTCGTCCTCGGGCAGCGCCGAGAAGACAGCCCCGGACTCGCGGAGCTGCTCGCAGGCTTCCAGACCGAGCTCGTCGAGCTCCTCGATGCCGTAGCCACGGGCCTGGACCGAGGCGTCTAGCAGGGCCTCCTGGTACTCCTCGGGCATCTCCTCGAAGAGGTCCTCGTTGATCACGACGATGGACGACCCATAGGCGCCGATGCCCGGGTCGGTCACATAGGACGTCGATCGCGACAGGCCGAAGGTCGGGAGATTCGACATCCCCAGCGAGGTGTAGCCGCCGACGACTCCCCGCTCCATCGACTCGTAGACATCGGTGGCGGTCATCGCGACGGGATTGACGCCCGCCGCCACCATCACCTCCGATAGCAGCCCGCCGGCACGGATGCTGCGTCCGCGCAGATCATCGGCGGACTCGACCGGCGCACTGGTGCCGAGCACCGCATTGCCGATCGGCAAGGGGAAGAGCAGCCGCACGCCCTGGCGCTCGAAGTCCTCGCGGAAGGTGTCGTTCTCCTCGTACAGCCGCTGGATCGCGGCCATATGCGCCTCGGGGTTGCTCGACTCGAAGGGCAGCTCCACCGCGGTGTACATGGACAGATCCGAGGCCGCGTAGAGCGAGCCGACCTGGGCCAGGTCCACGCGCCCGTCGAGGGTCGCCTGCACCGACTCGTCGGCGTCCACGAGGCTCTCCGAATAGTGGAAGCGCACGGTGACGCCGCCGTCGGTCAGCTGCTCGATGTCCTCGGCCCAGCGCTGCACGGTCTTGGACTGGTCCGAGGTCGGATTGGAGTAGGTCGAGTAGTGCAGGACGTACTCGTCACCGCCGCCCTCCCCGCAGGCCGCGAGACCGGAGACGGCCAGCACGGCCGCCGCCCCCAGCGCGATCCGCTTGATCCTCATCTCTCACTCCTCTCGCGGGACGACGCGATAACGCCGCAGTTCCAAGGCCGGGTTGACCGTGCGGACGGCATCGAGGCGGGACCGCTCGACCTCCGCGACCGCGACGCCCACCGCCTCGCCGACGCCGGCCAGCGTGTTGCCCATCGGGTCGAGCACGACGCTGTTGCCGGCACCGGTCGGGGCGCACTGATCGGCCGCGAGGACATAGACCGTGTTCTCGATCGCCCGTGCCCGCAGCAGGGTCGACCAGTGGAACTCCTTGAGCGGGCCGGGGACCCATTCTGCCGGGAGGGCGATGATGTCGGCCCCGGCGTCGACCAGCGTGCGCGAGACCTCCGGGAAGCGCAGGTCGTAACAGGTCTGCATGCCGATCGTGAAGCCGTCGACCTCCAACAGCTCCGGCGCGCGAGGGTCGCTGGCGATCACGCGATCGGATTCGCGGTAGCCGAAGGCATCATACAGGTGGACCTTGCGGTAGACCGCGCGCACCTGCCCGTCCTGCACGCCGACGAGGGTGTTGTGGATCCGGCCGTCACCCGCGGCCTCGTTGACGCCGGCGACGATCGAGACGCCGGTCTCGGCGGAGAGCTCGGCCAGGCGGGTCACCGACGGACCGTCGAGGGACTCGGCGCTGTCGACGAAGCGGTCGTCCATCGCCGGAGCGGTGAAGACGGCGTACTCGGGCAGCACGATGAGTCGCGCTCCTCGGGCGACGGCCGACCGCACCAGTCCCTCGATCTCCCTCAGGTTGGCGGTCTTGTCCTCGGTGGGCGCGAACTGCGCCGCGGCGACGACCAGGCTCATCGGGCACCTCCGTGCTCGTTCTCCAGGGAACGCATGGTCTCCAGGGCAGCCGTGAAGCCGCCGAGCATCGCGCCATATTGCATGACACCCACCATCGTGTGGGCGCCCTCCTCGACCGCGAGCCGCTTTTCGGCATCGCTCCAGGCGGGCAGAATCCAGGGCTTGCCGGCCGCGCGGGCCGCGCGGGCGATGACGCGCAGGTCGTCGAGGTCGGCCGGGGTCACGCCATAGGCCCCGCGGCCGCGCAGCAACGAGAGATCCGAGGGACCGATGAACACGCCGTCGACCGTCGGCAGGTCGAGGATGCGCTCGATATCGGCGAAGGCCGAGGCATCCTCGATCATCGGGTAGCACCGGGTGGTCGCGTCCTGCTCGGTCACCCAGTCATCGGTGAAGCCGCGGTAGCTCGAGGTGCGGCCACCGGCGAAGGAGCGCAGGCCCAGCGGCGGGAACTTGGCATAGGCCGTCACCTCGGCCGCATGCTCGGCGGACTCCACATGCGGGATCGCGACGGCGGCGGCGCCGAGATCGAGCGCCTGCTGGATCGGACCGCGCTCGGGCCCGAGCACCTTGACGATCGAGGTCAGCCGCTGCGCGCGGATCAGCGGCAGGATCCAGTCCAGCGCGGCCAGGTCGAAGGTGCCGTGCTCGACATCGAGCACGACGGTGTCGTAGCCGGCCAGGGCCGCCATCTCGACGGCCGCGCTCGACGGCTCGGACAGCCAGACGGCGTGCCGCGGACTCGTGGATTGGTTCATCAGACTCCCTCAGCTCGGTCGTCGACCGCGGCGTAGCGGCTCGGTCGACACTGTGTAGACAGCTTGTATACAAACAAGGCGTCCAGCGTAGCGTGACCTGGGACACGGGTCGAGGGCCCCCTCCCCCGTGGAGCTCGGCAGCGATCGCGCCCGCTCCGGCAGGAGCCGCACGGGATAGGCTGAGGAGCATGTCCCCGCCGCCCTCGCTCCTCGCCGACGAGGGATCCGCGCCCACCTCGGCCCGAGAGAATGCCTATCGCCGCATCAGCGAGGCGATCCTCGCCGGTGAGTTCGCCGAGGGGCAGTTCCTCGACGAGTCGAGCCTGGCGCGGGCGGTCGGCACCTCTCGTACCCCGGTGCGCGAAGCACTCCATCGGCTGCAGGCCGAGCGCTATGTGGACCTGGTTCCACGCCGCGGGGCACAGGTCCGCACCCTCACCGCCACCGAGATGCAGGAGATCTACGATGCCCGGCTCATCATCGAGTCCGCGGCCCTCGCGAAGATCTGCCGTCACGAGCGGGGTGCGCCGGCATCGGCCCCGGAGGTCCTCGACGCGATCGAGGAGGCCGGGTCACGACGGGACTGGTCGACCTTCGCGCGGCTGGACCAGCAGTTCCATCAGTCGATCGTCGAACACGGCGGCAACGGGGTCCTCACCGATCTCTACCTCACGCTGCGTCCGCGTCACATCCGGCTGGCGATCCGGACCATCACCGAAGCACCCCATCGGCGCGAGACGATCGAGCGCGAGCACCGCGAGCTCCTCGCGGCGATGGATGCCCACGATGCCGATGAGGCCGCCCGCGTGCTCAACGAGCATCTGCGCTTCGTCCCCGAACTGATCGACGCGCGTACCGGGGGGGCCGCCGCCCGCGCCGCG
>JAEZEJ010000067.1 GCA_023417775.1 Actinomycetes bacterium
CCCAAACCTGGGGCCGCCCGCCCCCCTTCGGTCTGCGCAGTGGACCCGGCGGCTGCTCCGCTCAGGCAGCGGTCTCCCGGACCGAACGACCAGCCATCAGCTCCTCGCGCTCGCGGACCGTCATGCCGCCCCACACGCCATAGGGCTCGCGCACCGAGAGCGCGTGCTGCAGGCACGCATCCACCACCGGGCATCGGGCGCAGTAGGACTTCGCCGCGGCCTCGCGGGCATCGCGCTTGGCACCGCGCTCACGCTCAGGCGAGAAGAACTGCTCGACATCCACGTCACGGCACGCGCCCTCGTACTGCCAGTCGTAGGACTCGTGGATCGGCATCGGGAGTCGGGTCAGATTCGCCATGAGGAGCTCCTAGTACGTCGTCGGTGCAAGCGAGATGGGGTCGTGCGGAGAAGTTGTTCAAAACCTACTCATCGTTGAACAAGTTGGCAAATCAACTTCGCATCGAATGACACCATCACGACCTTCGTGACACCCATGCAACACTGGAAATCCAGGAAAAAACAGTGTCCGTCATGTGAGATGAAACTGATTCATCCAGTCTTCACCGAGCGGCCGAAACTTGTTCATTGGACCGTCATGGTGCCGCAAGACGACCTCAGCCGACGGCGCGACAGAACTCCAGCGCCCGCTCACGCAGCGACCCGGCGGCGGCCTCGTCGTAGTCCGAGAGGCTGTCATCGGCGAAGAGGTGCTCACTGCCCGGATAGAGGAACAGCTCAGCCTCACGGGCCTGGACGACGAGCTCCCGAGCCGCCTCGAGGTCGGCGCCGGTGAACTCCGGATCATTGTTCATGGCGTGGATCTGCACCGGGACGCCGTCGGGCCACTGGTCGCCGAACTCGCTCACCGGTAGGCAGGCGTGCACGAGGAGAGCACCTCGAGCGCCGGGCCGGGTCTGCGCCAGCAGCTGCGCCGGCAGCACGCCCAAGGAGAAGCCGACGTAGACGAGCTCACCGGGAAGTTCCTCGACCGCGGCCGCCCCTCGAGCCATCACCTCGGCGAACCCGACCTGCTGGACATACTCCAGCCCGTCGCTCAGCGTCGAGAAGGTCCGGCCCTCGAAGAGATCGGGAACGTGCACGACGTGGCCGGCCGATCGGAGCATCTCGGCGAAGGACTCCACACCCTCGGTCAATCCGTGGACATGATGGAAGACGACGATCTCGGCCATGCATTCACGGTAGGGTGCCGATCACTCGAGCGCAGATCAGCGCACCCCAGCCGCCCTCAGCCGGCCTGCTCGATGGTCTCCGCCGCCGCATCCAGAAAACGTGCGATGACCTCGACCTCCGCATCGTCGAAATCGTCCATCGCCTCGACCATCGCCGACGCGAGCGGGCCGAACATGGCGCGCGCCTCCGCACCGGCCGTCTCGGTCATCGTCACCGCGACCCGGCGCCGATCGTGCTCATCGTGCCGGCGCCGCACATGCCCGGCGCGCTCCAGACGGTCGAGGACCGTCGTCGTCGCCGACGGACTCAGCGCGAGGGCGGTCGCGAGCTCGCCGGGGCTCATCGCCGCACCCCGGGCCTCGGCGAGCGCCTGGAGGGCGTTGAGATCCGACCGGTGCAGTCCTCGCGCCGCTCCCTCGCGATCCACATAACGCAACGACGCCGTAGACAGTCGCTGCACGAGGCGCACCACCTCGTATCGCCGGGACGCCCCGCCACTCTGCATGGTCACGCCGTCGAGTCTATTGTTTGGTGCGTGGGATATTTCGATGATCGAAGAAAAGACCGAGGCAACGCCTCCCGCCCGGCACATGGAGGTCCCCTGCCCCGGCTGGTCGGACCCCGTCGTTCGATCCTCGTGCTGCTCCTCGGCGTCGCCGTCGCGGGAGTCATCATGGCCTTCGCCCCGGCTCCCACCACCGGCAGCGAGGGTGGATCCAATCTCCCCGATGACGCCGAATCGGCCCTGGCCAACGCGGCCCTCGAGGATCTCCCAGGCGCCGACTCCTCCCCCGCCTTCGTGGTCTTCTCCAGCGACGAGCCGCTCACCGAGAGCCAGCTCGGCACCATCGCCGAGCGCGGAGACGAGATCTCCCGGGCTCTCGATGTCACGAGCAGTCCGCCGATCCCCTCCGAGGACGGGCGTGTCGCGCTCGTCGCGGTGCCCGTAGAGGCGGATCTCCCCGCCGGGGAGAACCAGGAGCTCGTCGACACCATCCGCGACACCGCCTCCAGCGCTCTCCCCGACGGTCTCACCGCACAGGTGACCGGTGCTCCGGCCGTCTTCGCCGACCTCGGCTCGGTCTTCTCCGGCGCCGACACGCGCCTCCTCCTGGTCACCGCCTCCGTCGTGGCGATCCTGCTGATCGTCACCTACCGCAGCCCGTGGCTGTGGATCGTCCCACTGAGCGTGATCGGACTGGGCGATCGGGTCGCGGCGAAGGTCGTCGACTCCTTCTCAGCGTGGTTCGACATCCCCGTGGACGGCTCCATCACCGGCATCACCTCGGTGCTCGTCTTCGGCGCCGGCACCAACTACGCGCTCCTGCTGATCGCGCGCTACCGCGAGGAGCTGCGGCGCCACGAGTCGCGCCACGACGCGATGCGCTATGCCGTGGGAGCTGCCGCGCCCGCCATCCTGTCCAGCTCGGGGACCGTCGTCCTGGGACTGGCGGCCCTGCTCGTCACCGACTCCCCCTTCGTGAGCCGCATCGGCTTCGCCGGAGCGATCGGCATCGCCGTGGCCGTGGTCTTCGCTCTCGTCGTCCTCCCCGCGGCCATGTCGCTGCCCGGTCGCTGGCTGTTCTGGCCCTTCGTGCCACGGCACGGCGATGACGACCCGAGCCACCGCGGCTGGTGGTACCGCGTCGGCCGCTTCGTGACCCGACGCCCCTGGCCGGTCCTCGTCGCCTCGCTGCTGGCCCTCATCGTCATGGCGAGCGGCGTCCTCGGGCTCCGGACCGGCCTCAGCCAGAACGAGCAGTTCCTCGACACCCCGGAGTCGGTCCAGGCCCAGGAGACCCTGAGCGAGGCGTTCCCGGCCCGGACCTCGGCCCCCACCCGTATCGCCGTCACGCCCCCCGC
>JAEZEJ010000097.1 GCA_023417775.1 Actinomycetes bacterium
AGGTCGCGCGACGACTGGGCATCCTTCCTCAGGAGCCGGTCGCCCCCTCGGGCATCACCGTGGCCGAACTCGTCTGGCGCGGTCGTCATCCGCACCGCCGGATCGGGCAGAGACCCACGCGCACCGACGAGATCGCCATCGCCGAGGCGCTGGTGCGCACGGGCACGGCGGCACTCGCCGAGCGTCCCGTCGAGTCCCTGTCCGGAGGCCAGCGACAGCGGGTCTGGATCGCCATGGCCCTGGCCCAGCAGACGGGCATCCTGCTGCTCGACGAGCCGACCAGCTATCTCGACGTGGCCCACCAGCTCGAGGTGCTCGACCTGCTGACCGATCTGCGTGACGCCGGAACCACCGTGCTGATGGTGCTGCACGATCTCGGGCAGGCCGCCCGCTACGCCGACACGGTGGTCGCCATGCGCGAAGGACGCGTCGTCACCTCCGGTCCGGTGCGCGAGGTCGTCACGGCCGAGCTGCTGCGCGATGTCTTCGGCGTCACCGCCCGTGTCATCGAGGATCCCGACACCGGATCGCCCCTCGTCCTCGTCCGTGGTCGCCACGACCCGGCACCCCCCTGCGAACCCACCCCCGTGAGCCCCGAAGGAGCCCCCACATGAATCGATCTGCCCGCCACGCCGCCCTCGGCGCCGTCATCCTCGTCGCCGGGCTCGGGTTGTCCGCCTGCGGATCGGATGCCTCGGAGAGCTCGGACTCCTCCGGCTCCGGTGACGGGACCTACCCCATGACGCTGTCGAGCCCGTTCGGTGAGACGACTCTGGAGGAGAAGCCCGAGAAGGTGGCCGTCGTGTCCGATGTCGACCTCGACATCGCCGTCGCCCTCGGCGTCGATCCCGTCATCGCGCCGCTCTACGGCGAGATCTCGCCCTGGACCGCCGATGCCGCGGAGGAGCAGGGCTTCACGATCGAGACCTTCGACCCGAGCGACGGGGTCGACTTCGCCGCGATCGCCGAGACCGAGCCCGATGTCATCCTCGCGACGAGCGGCTACACCCTCGAGGACGACTACGAGAAGCTGTCCAAGATCGCTCCGGTCGTGTCCTACCAGGGTGAGGACGGACTGTCCTCGATGTCGTGGCAGGACCGTACGAACGAGGCCGCCGAGGCCCTCGACCTGACGGACGAGGCCGAGCGGATCGAGGCCGATATCGAGAACGCCTTCGCCGAGGTCCGCGCGGCCAACCCGGACTTCGAGGGGACGACCTACACGCAGGTCAACATCCACCCGGAGCAGATCACCTATGAGTCGTGGGAGGGCTCGGATGCCAGCTTCTTCACCGACCTCGGCTTCGTGCAGGCTCCGAACGCCGGTGACTTCGACGCGAGCGACAACGCGGTCAGCAAGGAGAACCTGGACCAGGTCGATGCCGATGTCCTGCTCGTCGCCTACCCCTTCGGCGACGAGGGCGTCATGACCCAGGACGAGCTGGAGAGCGATCGTCTCTTCACCTCGCTGGCATCGGTCAGCGGCGGTCACTACGCCGTCATCCCCGACGAGGTCGCCTCGCCCCTGACCTACAAGACCCCGCTGAGCGTTCCGTGGGTCCTCGAGGAGCTCACGCCGCTTCTGCAGCAGGCGGTCGCCGGCGCCTGAGCCGGCATCCGCCGCACATCATCACCACATATCGGGAGGAAATCATGGCACTGCCGTCCATCGCCGCGTACGAGATGCCCACCGCGACCGATCACATCGCCAATCGCGTCGAATGGTCGCTCGACCCGCGACGCGCCGTCCTGCTCGTGCACGATCTCCAGGAGCACTTCATCGGTGCCTTCGAGTCCACCGGAGGAGGTCCGGCGGACGTGGCGATCTCGAACGTCCATCGACTCCGTGAAGCGGCCGATGCCGCCGGAATGCCAGTGGTCTATACGGCCCAACCGCCCCAACAGCAGCCGGAGGACCGCGGTCTGCTGTCCGACTTCTGGGGGCCGGGCCTGCAGACCGATGACAGTGCGCGGATCGTGGCGGCCGTGGCCCCGCGTGACCACGACGTCCTGCTGACCAAGTGGCGGTACAACGCCTTCATCCGCACCCCGCTGCTCGACCTGCTGCGGGACTGGGGACGCGACCAGATCGTGGTGGTCGGCGTGTACGCGCACATCGGGGTGCTGCTCACCGCCGCGGACGCCTTCATGCACGACATCGCCCCCTTCGTCGTCTCCGATGCGGTCGCCGACTTCTCCCGCGAGCACCACGTCCAGGCGCTCGACTATGCCGCCGAACGGTGCGCCACGGTGCTGACGACCGAGGCCGCCGTGGACGCGGTGGCGGCGGCCGAGGCGGTGACCGGACGGTGATCGCGCCGGCATTCGGATCCGCGGGGGCGTTCCGACTCGCCGGCCCGGACTGCACGGTGACGGGGAGCGGCGTGCGCGAGCATCTGGATCCCCGGCTGGCACACGGACCCGGGGCCGCGGGGGCGGCGCTCGCGATGGTGCGACGCGTCGAGGCCGAGACCGGCCGGCGGTCGATCGTCGTCGGCGCGATCGGCTTCGATCCCTACCGCCCGGCTCGGCTCTGGGTCCCGGACGAGTTCACCCACGACCAGCCGGTCCGCCGGACCCGGCGCGCGCTCTCAGGTGCGGCCGAGGTGCCGGATGATCCGCGGTACCGAGACGCGGTCGGCGCGGCGCTCGAGAGGATCGAGGCCGGGGAGCTGTCCAAGGTCGTCCTGGCCCGCGCGGTGGACGTGCGCACGCGGACCGCCGTCGATCAGACCGCCCTGTACGAGGTGCTCGCAGCCGCGAATCCGGCGGCCTATGCCTTCGGCGTGGACCTCGGGGAGCACGGCACGATGCTCGGCGCCTCGCCCGAGCTGCTGGTGCGCGTCGACGGTCGGTCGGTGGTCAGCACTCCGCTCGCCGGCTCCGCGCCCCGTGGCGTGGACCGGGACGACGACCTGCGTGCCCGCAACGGACTCGCCCGATCCGCCAAGGATCTGCGCGAGCACGGCATCGTGGTCGACCAGGTCGATGCCGCCCTCGGCCCGTTGACCAGCACCCTCGAGGTCCCGGCCGCCCCGTCGCTGTCGGCGACCGAGCAACTGTGGCACCTCAGCACGACGCTGTCGGGCCGGCTGCGTCCCGGGGTCACGGCACTCGACGCGGCCTATGCACTCCATCCGACCCCGGCGGTCTGCGGACACCCCGGCATCGCCGCGAGTCGCCTGATCGGCGAGCTCGAGGGGACCGACCGCGGCTTCTTCGCGGGCCTCATCGGATGGATGGACGCCGAGGGCAACGGCGAATGGGTGCTCGCGCTGCGCTGCGGACTGGTGCGCGATGACGAGGTCCGTGTGCACGCCGGCGCCGGCGTGGTCGCGGACTCGACGGCAGCGGGCGAGCACGCTGAGACGGCCACCAAGCTGCAGACCTTCCTGCGCTCGCTCGTGACCGTCGCCGGCGAGGTGGAGACCGAGCCAGCCGCGGACACCCTGGCGGTGAGCGGTGCATGAGCACCGTCGACGACATGCCCGCGCCATCGCCGCTGCCGGGCTGGATCCCCTATCCCCACGAGGTCGCCGCACGCTACCGCGAGCTCGGCCTGTGGACCGGCGTCACCCTCGACGAGCTGCTGCGCGATGCCGCGGCCGCGCATCCTGAGGGTCTCGCGGTCGTCGCCGAGGATGCTCGGCTCGACTACGCCGGACTCGACGCGCGCGTCGAGGCACTCGCCGCCGGGCTGGCCGGATACGGCATCGAGCGCGGCGACCGCGTGGTGGTGCAGCTGCCGAATGTCGCCGCCTTCGTCGTGACCGTATTCGCGCTGTGGCGTCGTGGAGCGCTTCCGGTCTTCGCGCTTCCGGCGCACGGCAGGGTGGAGATCGAGCACTTCTGCCGACACGCCGAGGCGGTCGGCTATGTCACCGGCGGGACGCATGCGGGCGACGATCGCCGCGCAGCGGCGGCAGCCCTCGCCGACGACCTGGGACTTCGGCTGACCGCGATCCAGGGGCCGGCCGGCGCGTTGCCGCCCGGCCTCGTCGACCTGGCCGAGGTCGAGGCCACCGGCATCGGCGGAAGCACGCCGCGCCGGACGGCGCATCCCGGCGATGTCGCCTTCCTGCAACTCTCCGGAGGCACCACCGGCACGCCGAAGCTCATTCCGCGCACGCACGACGATTATCTGTTCTCCGTCCGCGAGAGCGCGCGGATCTGCGATCTCGACGAGACCTCGGTGCTCCTCATCGCATTGCCGGTCGCGCACAACTTCGCGATGAGCTCCCCGGGCATCCTCGGCGCCATCGCGGCGCGGGGGACGATCGTCCTCGCCCCCGATCCGTCGCCGGCCACGGTGCTGCGACTGGTCGAGGCCGAGCGTGCGACCATCCTGCCCGCGGTGCCGGCCCTTGCGGTCTCCTGGCTCAACAGCGCGGAGGCCCGCACCGCGGATCTCAGCTCGCTGCGCGTATTGCAGGTGGGGGGAGCGCGCCTCGCCGATGCCGTCGCCCGCCGGGTCGCGCCCGAGTGGGGATGCACACTGCAGCAGGTCTTCGGCATGGCCGAGGGGCTCGTGAACTACACGCGACTCGACGACGACCTCGAGACGGTCACCACCACCCAGGGACTGCGTATCAGCCCCTATGACGAGGTGCGGGTCGTCGACGATGACGATGAACCCGTGCCGCCGGGGACGCCCGGGCACCTCCTCACCCGCGGTCCCTACACGATCCGCGGCTACTACCGGGCGCCGGAGCACAACGCCCGGGCCTTCACCGCCGACGGCTTCTACCGCACGGGCGATGTCGTGGTCGAGCGTGCCGACGGCTACCTCGTGGTGGTCGGACGGTCCAAGGACCAGATCAACCGCGCGGGGGAGAAGATCGCCCCCGCCGAGGTCGAGGAGTACCTGCTGCGGCACCCGTCCGTGCACGATGTCGCGGTGACGGGAGCGCCCGATGATCTCGTCGGAGAGCGCATCCGGGCCCACGTCGTCCTCCGCGACCAGGCGGGATCCACCCGCCCGGCCGATCTGCGACGGCATCTGCGCGCCAGCGGGCTCGCCGCCTTCAAACTGCCCGACGAGATCGTCCTGACCGATCGGCTCCCCGCGACGGGGGTCGGCAAGGTCGACCGTCGCACTCTGACCCGACAGGACCCCGCATGATCTCTTCCAGCACCCCATCCGACGAGCTGCTCGACGTGTTCGGCATCGGCTTCGGCCCCGCCAACATGGCCCTCGCGATCGCCCTCGACGAGTACAACGCCTCCGCGGCGGAGCACTGCCGGGTGTCGATGGCCTTCGCCGAGCGGCGTGACGTCCCCGAGTGGCATCCCGACATGCTCTTCGACGATGCGAGCATGCAGATCTCCTTCCTCAAGGACCTCGCGACCTTCCGCAACCCCCAGTCGCCGTACACCTTCGTCAACTTCCTCAAGAGCGCCGATCGGCTCGTCGACTTCACCAATCGCGGATCGATGGTGCCGTTGCGGATCGAGTTCGCCGCGTACCTGCGCTGGGTGGCGGCTCAGCTCTCCGGCTACGTGCGCACCGGCACCGAGGTACGTGCCGTACGCCCCGTGTTCTCGGGGGAGGACCTGGATCACTTCGAGATCGATCTGGAGGGACCGGAGGGGCCCGCCACCGTGCTCGCACGCCAGGTCGTCGTCGCGGCGGGCCTTGTACCGCGGCTGCCCGAGGGGATGGCGACGGGGACCCGGTTGTGGCACTCGCATCACCACCTCGCGCGCGTCGGCGCCGTCACCGATCCGGCGGACATCGTCGTCATCGGCTCCGGCCAGAGCGCGGCCGAGGTGGCGGTGGACGTCTATCGCAGGTTCGCCGGGGCCCGCGTGCACCTGGTGAGCTCCCGCTACGGCATCGCGCCGTCGGAGCAGGGCCCGCTGGTCAACCGGATCTTCGATCCCTCCGCGGTCGACGACTTCTTCGATGCCCCGCCGTCCGTGCGCGACCGCATGGACAGCCTGCACCGCAATGCGAACAACGGGAGCGCGAATCCCGAGCTGATCGACGATCTCTTCGACACGATGTACCGCGATCGCTGGCTGGGGCGGGAGCGCCTCCACTTCCACCGTATGAGCCGCCTGTCCTCCGCCGTCGAGCGCGGGGACGGGGTCGAGGTCGAGATCACCCACGAGCTGACAGGAGGGACGACAAGGCTCGACGCCGATGCCGTGGTGCTGGCCACGGGCTACCGGACCTTCGATGCCGGCCAGCTGCTCGGGGACGCGGACCGGTTGCTGGTCCGCGACGAACGGGGACGGCTCGAGGTCGACCGCGACAGCCGCGCACGGCTGCGAGCGCGCGGCCCGGGGGGTCTCTACCTCGCCGGCCAGACCGAGCATCTCCACGGATTCGGCACGTCGCTGCTCTCGGTCGTCGCCGTACGCGCCGGGGAGATCGCCGACTCGATCCTCACGGCGCATCTGAGCCGTCATCCGCGGACCCGCACCTCACTGACCCAGGAGCGTTCCCATGCCTGACTCCCTCACCATCGCCGAGGCGCGCGACCTCGTGGCGGCCGTCGTCATCGACGATGTCGCCGACCTCGGAGCGGACGAGGACCTGCGCGATGTCGGTCTGGACTCCATCCGGCTGATGAGCCTGCTCACCGATCTGCGTGCCGCCGGCACGGTCGTCGAGCTCGAGGAGGTGTCGGCCGATCCCACGCTCCGAGGGTTCGCCACCGCACTCGAGCGGGCGCGGGCGGACGCATGACCGCGTCCCTCGAGGTGATCGACCGCGGCGAGGGGCCCGCCGTCGTGCTCGTCCACGGCGCCGGAGCGACCGCGGCGACCACGTTCGCCGCGTCCCTCCCCGCGCTCGCTCGCGGACACCGGGTGCTCGCGGTCGATCTGCCCGGCGAGGAGGGCCAGCCGGACGACGGATGGACCCTCGATGCCGTGGCCGATGCGCTCGCGGCGACCGTGACCTCGCGCGTGGAGGGCCCCGCCCTGCTGATCGGCCATTCGCTGGGGGCCTCCGTCGTCGCCAGGACGGCGCTGCGTCACCCGCATCTCGCCCACCGGGTCGTGCTGGCCGCCGCTCCCTGGTCGTCCGACTCCCGTCTCTGGCTCACGACGCGGCTCTGGAGACGGCTTCACGCGGTCGACCGCACGGCACTGGCCGAGCATCTGGTGCTCACCACGACCTCGCCGAGCTGGCTCGCGACGCTCCATCGTGACGATGCGGCCGATCTGGTCCGGCTCGCGGCCGAGCTCGTGCCTGAGGCGACCGGTGTCCATCTCCAGCTCGCCGAGCAGACCGACCTCGCCGCCGACCTGGCCGGTCTCGAGGCCGAGATCCACGTGGTGCTCGGCGAGGAGGACCAGCTCGTTCCGATCGTTCCGTGGACGGCCGCCGAGGGCAGCACGGTGCGGCAGGTCCACGTCTGGGCGGGCGGACACGATGTTCTCGCCCACCATCCCCACGAGCTGGTGGCCCTCGTGGCCCGGCTCGCCATCACCCCCGATCACTCCAGGAGGAGCGCATGACCACGAACCCCTTCGACGACGAGAACGGCACCTTCAGCGTGTTGGTGAACGACGAGGGCCAGCACTCGCTGTGGCCGGTGTTCGCGGCGATCCCGGACGGCTGGACGGTCGTGCTGTCCGCCACCGACCGTGCGAGCTGCCTGGAGTACATCGACCGCGAATGGACCGACTTGCGGCCGCGCAGCCTGCGCGAGGCGCTGGCGAGGGAGGCCTGATGGGATCACCGGTCAGCTATGTCGACTTCCCCGTGCGTATCCGCACCGCCGAGGTGCTGCGCACGGCCTGGATCTCCTCGACCTCGATCCGCCTCACCGTGGGCGGTCCGGGAGCCGAGGGCTTCGAGAGCGCGATCTTCGACGAGCACGTCAAGCTCATCTACCCGGACCCCGACACGGGGGAGCTGCGGCTGCCCCGCCCGGACGGTGACGAGCTGGAATGGCCCCGTCCCTTCCCGACGAGTCGGGAGTACACGATCCGCGCCCATCGTCCGGGGGAGACGGAGATCGATATCGACTTCGTCGCGCACTCCGGTGGGCTGGCAGCCGATTGGGTGCGCGAGGTGCAGCCGGGGGATCCGGTGCACATCGCCGGACCACCGGGCGGCTACCACGTCCCGGCGGACTACTCGCACTATGTGCTCGCCGGTGACGAGACCGCGCTTCCGGCGATCGCGCGCTGGCTCGAGGAGGCCCCGCGGGATGCTCGCGGATGGGTCGTCATCGAGGTCCCGGAGCCGGGCTCCCACGTCCCGCTCGATGCCCCGCGCGAGGTCGAGGTGACCTGGTTGCACACCGGAGACGGAGGCGGCACGGAGCTCGCCGACGCCGTCCGGGCCCTGCCCATCCCGGCGGACGCCGATCCCTTCGTCTGGCTGGCCGGCGAGGCCGGCTCGATCAAGCCGCTGCGCCGCTGGGTGCGCGATGACCTCGGGCTCGGCAAAGACCACAGCTCGATCACCGGCTACTGGAAGCGCGGTCTGGCCGACACCCACGAACATCTGGACGACGACGAAGACGAGGACTGACCTGTATGACCCGCCGTGCCCCGCTCAGTGACGCCCAGCGCAGCATCGTCGATGCGTGGCTGCTCGACCCCGCGGCCCCGACCTTCCGGGTCGCCGACCTGGTGGAGATCACCGGCGATGTCGATCTCGCCGCCTTCGCCGAGGCCGTCGAGCGGACCCTCGCCGACGTGCAGGCGCTCAGCTGGCGGATCGTCGAGGATGCCGACGGCTGGTGTCAGGAGGAGGCTGCGGCGCAGCCGCGGGTGGACGTGCGTGATGTCCGCTCCGATGCCGATCCCCGGGCGACCGCGCGGGCCTGGATCGACGCGGATCTCGCGGTCGACGACGGGTCCTTCGGCGATGCGCAGGTGCTGTGGCGGATCGCCGACGACGTGGTCTGGTGGTACCAGCGCTACCACCACGCACGGGTGGACGGATGGTCGGTGGCGGCGATCACTCGACGGGTCGCACGTCGTTATCGCGATGCCGGAACCGACGGCTCCTTCGGTTCCATCGAGACGCTGTGGGCCGAGGAGGCCGCCTGGGCGCGGTCGCCGGGCGCCGAGAAGGCGGCCGCGTGGTTCGCCGAGAGCCTCGAGGGCGCCTCCCCGACGCCGCTGACCGGGCGGACGTCACCGGCTGCGCGGAGACCGCTGCGACGGGGACTGAGTCTCCCCGACGATGTGCGCGACCGCCTCGTCGCCCTCACCGCGGAGGACCGGCGCATCACCTGGGCCGACGTGCTGGTCGCCGGCTATGCCGCCTGGGTGGGACGCAGCATCGGCAGCGACGACGTCGTCCTGGCGCTGCCGGTGTCCGCTCGCACCGAGGGTGAGGCCCTCCGGACGCCGTCGATGTCGGTCAACGTGGTGCCGCTCCGCCTCGCCGTACCGCCCACCGAGAGCCTGCACGAGCTCGCGCTCCAGACCGCCCGGGCGCTGTCGCAGGTCCGTCGCCACCAGTGCTTGCGGGGACCGGCGCTGGGCGACGGCGAGCTGTTGCGCGGACCCGCCGTCAACATCAAGCCCTTCGTCGAGGAACTCGATCTGGGCACGGCGAAGGGCCGGCTGCACGCCCTGGAGACCGGACCCGTCGATGACCTCGATCTCGTCGTGGTGCCGGCCCCCGACGGCGGTGTGCAGCTGACCTTCGAGGCGAATCCCGAGCTCCACGACCAGGGCGATCTGGACCGGCACGCGAAGGCCTTCGCCACCTTCCTCGCGGGCGCGATGGCAGACCCGGAGCGCCCGACGGGCCGGGCCTCGCTGGCAGAGGTCTCGCGCGACGAGGTCAGCACGCGACGGATCGTCCCGGTCGACGTGTCGGAGCGATTCGCGCGCACGGTGTCCGAGCACGGCCCGGCCGTCGCGGTGAGATGCGGTGACGACAGCATCACCTTCGCCGAGCTGGGGGAGCGGGTGCGGTCCTGGGCCGAGGTGCTGCGCGGTGCCGGAGCCGGCCCCGAGCGACGGGTGGCGATCGCCTTGGGGCGCGGTGTCGACGTCGTCACGGCGATCCTCGCCACCCTCGAGACGGGTGCTGCCTTCGTGCCGATCGACCTGGAGTACCCCGATGAGCGCATCGACGCGCTCATCGCCGACACGGAGCCGGTCGCGGTGGTGGTGCACGGGGATCATCGCCGCGCCGCCGATCCGCGGGCGCTGACGGTCGACTGCCACCGGCTGAGCGGAGCCGCACCGGCCGTGCTCTCGGGCGATCGGCGTCCCGCTTCGCTCGCCTACATCGTGCACACCTCCGGCTCGACCGGACGCCCGAAGGGCGTCATGGTCTCCCGTGCGGCTCTCGCCTTCTTCTCGACCCATCACGGCGAGGGTCTCTTCGCCGAGGTGGCGGCTGAGGCCGGTCGCCGGCTGCGTGCTGCCCACACGGCGTCGTTCTCCTTCGACTCCTCGTGGGAACAACTGGTGTGGCTGCTGCACGGGCACGAACTCGTCGTGTACGACGAGGACGACCGTCGCGACGCACACGAACTGGTCCGGGCGATCGATCGCGATCGTCTCGACGCCCTCGACGTCACGCCGTCGATGGCGGTCGCGCTGCTGGCCGAGGGACTGCTCGAGGTGGCGCATGTCCCTCGGCTGTTCCTGATCGGCGGCGAGGCGGCGACCGAGGGACTGTGGCGCCGGCTGGCGGCATCCCCGATGCGCTCGCACAACTTCTACGGCCCGACGGAGGCCACGGTCGACGCCCTCGGCGCGCCGGTCGCGGGCGATCATCCGATGATCGGACATCCCCTCCACGGCACGTCGGCGCGCATCCTCGACACCGCCCTGCGACCCGTGCCCCAGGGCTCCGTGGGCGAGCTCTATCTCGTCGGGCCGCATCTCGCCCGCGGGTACGCGGATCGTCCCGGGCTCACGGCCGAGCGCTTCGTGGCCGATCCCGAGGGCCGAGCCGGGGAGCGGATGTACCGCACCGGCGATCTCGTACGTGCCGAGAGCGACGGCTCCATCAGCTACCTCGGCCGCCTCGACGATCAGGTGAAGATCCGCGGCCACCGCATCGAGCTGGGGGAGGTCATCGGCGCGCTGGAGTCACTGCCCGGTGTGCACCAGGCCCACGCGGCAGCCCACGGCGACCCCGCCCGGCTGGTCGCCTGGGCGATCGCCCCCGGGGCCGATGCCACTGGGCTCCGCAGCGCCCTGGCGGCGCAGGTGCCCGCTCACCTGGTGCCCGCGGTGGTCATGGTGGTCGATCGATTCGCCCGGACGGTCCAAGGCAAGATCGACACACGGGTGCTTCCCGAACCGACGGTGGGCTCAACCGAGCACGTCCATGCCGCCGATGCGCGGGAAGCCGCCGTCGTGACCGCGATGGCGGAGGCCCTGGATGTCGCCGAGGTGTCGGTGCTGGACGACTTCTTCACCATCGGCGGCGACAGCATCAGCGCCATCGCGGTCGCCGCACGACTCCGCACCGTGGGCTGGCAGACCCGGCCGCGCGACCTGTTCCGTGCCCGCACCGCCCGCGATCTCGCCCCGGAACTGGTGCCCGTCGAGGTGGCGGAAGCCGTCCTCGACGACCCGGTGGGGCGAGCGCCGCTCAGCGACGTCGCCGCCGCGACGCTCGCGCTCGCGGGCGATCACCTGGATCGCTACGCCCAGCACACCGTCGTGCGGGTGCCGGCCGGGATCGAGGACGCCGCGCTGTCCGCGATGCTCGGTGTGCTCGTCGAACGACATGCCGCGCTGCGAGTGCGCCTCGACGGCGATGCCCTGGAGTTCCCGCCGGCCGAGCGGGTCACCGTGCCGATCCACTCCGGAGACGATCACGATCTCCTGCTGGAACGACTGCTGGGCAGCCTCGATCCGGGGGCCGGTCGCGTGCTCGCCGCCGGACGGCCCGCGGCCGATCGGCTCGTTCTGGCGGTCCACCATCTCGCGATCGATGCGGTCTCCTGGCGGGTCCTGCTCGCCGACCTGGCGGCGCTGTTGGAGGACCGTGTGCTTCCGCCGTCGGCGACGACCTCGTGGCGTGCGCACCTCGACGCCCTCGGAGCTCGTCCGTCGGTCCCCGAGCTGCCGCCGGTGGAGGATCTCGGCGCGGCGCTGGCGCCGTCGCCGCGAGACATCGCCGGCGGGACGCTCCGCGAGACGATCGTGCTCGATGCGAAGACCAGCGCGGCCGTGCTGCGGGGGCTGCCCGACAGCTATGCCACCCGTCCGGACGTGGTGCTCGCGGCGGCGGCGTCGCTCGCGGTCGATCGTCATCTCGGCCCGGACCGGTCCGAGTCCCGGGAGCTGCTGCTCACCTGGGAGAGTGCCGGACGTGAGCCGGTCGTCCCCGGTCACGACGTGTCCTCGACCGTCGGCTGGCTGACCGAGGAGTTCGCGGTCGCGGTGCGGATCGATCCTGGCCGCGACGATGCCCGGGGCGTGCTCAAGGCCACCCAGCAGGCACGGCTCGACGTGCCCGACGAGGGACGGGGACGCAGCACCCGGCAGCAGCCACGCGTGCTGGTCAACTACCTCGGACGGTTCAGCGACGACACGGGGCTGCTCGTCGGTGACACGGCCTTCGCCGCCGCGGTCCCGGACGGTTTCGCGCTCGCCCACGGCATCGAGCTGAACATCTTCGTGACACGTGAGGACCGCCTGGCCGTCGAGTGGACCATCGCCGGCAGCCTGTCCGGGCATCGCGACGCACTGCAGACGGCCTTCGCGACCGCGATCGACGAGCTGGCCCGTCTGGTGCCCGCGCGCGATGAGATGGTCAGCCGTCTCGTTCCGGCCGCCTGCACGCTGCCCGGACTCGATCAGGCGACGATCGATGCCGTGGAGGCCGAGCACGGGGCTCTCCTGGACATCGCGCCCTTGCCGCCGTTGGCCGAGGGGCTGCTGTTCCACGCCCTCGACGCGGGACATGACGACCGGTACGCGACGCTGACCACGGTCCACCTCGGCGGTGATATCGACCTCGAGCGGCTGCGGGCGGCCGTCGCCGCCGTGGTCGCCCGACACCCCCAGCTCGATGCCCGGATCGTCGCCGATCGATTCGCCCGGCCCGCGCAGCTCGTGCCGCGCCGGCCGCGGACCGCCATCGTCGACCGAGCCGGGCTGACCGCACCGTTCGAGGTCGGCACCGGGCCGTTGACGCGCTGGACGCTGGAGCCCACCGACGAGGGCGTCGACGTGCTGATCGGCGCGCACCATCTCGTCGCCGACGGATGGTCGACGCCGCTGCTCATCCGGGACCTGCTGACGGCCTATGCCGCAGAGGGATCCGTCGCGCCCGGATCCGGCTGGGCCGGGATGCGCCGTTATCTGGAGGTCCTCGGTCGCGACGACCTGGACCTCGCCCGTTCCGCGTGGGCGGCCCATCTCGAGGGGATCACCACCGGCTCGCTCATCGCTCCCGACACGATGCCGGGTGATCCGGTGACGGTGGACGTCGAGCTCCCCGATGGCCTCGCGGTGCGGCTCGCCGGTGCGCTGCGGGCCGAGGGCCTGACCCTCAGCAGCGCGTTGAATGCCGCGTGGGGATATGCCCTCGGGCGGGCGCTGGGGAGCACGGACGTGGTGTTCGGCACCACGGTGGCCGGCCGATCGGCGGCTCTTCCCGGCATCGACGAGGTCATCGGCCTGCTGAGCCAGACCCTGCCCGTGCGGGTCGCGCTGTGCGGAGACCGATGCTGGCGCGACACCATCGCCTCGCTCGGTCTGGAGCGGGCCGAGCTCGGGGATGTCGAGCGCACGAGCCTCGCGGAGATCAGCGACGCGATCGGGGTGCCGGCACTCTTCGACACGCTGGTGGTGGTGGAGAACTACCCCGATATCGCCTCCTCGGCCCCGGGGGTCCGTGTGCTGGGGATCGACAATGCGGGCGGGACGCATTATCCGGTCACCCTGACCGCGTTGCCCGGCGATGGCATCCGGCTGACCCTCGACATCGATCCGGCACGTGTCCCGGCCCCGGTGCGCGAGCGGCTGATCGACGACCTCGTCGCGGCGCTGACGCAGATCGCCGACCACCCCGATCACCCGGTCGGGGCGACGGCCTCGCCCTTCGCGGACGCGCGGATCGCCGGCCCTCGTGTGCCTCGGGAGATCGATCCGGTGCGCTCCTTCGCCGAGATCGCGCAACGACGCGCGGACGAGCCGGCGGTGCTCACCGCCTCCGATTCGGTGACCTTCGGACGTCTCGCGGCCCGTGCCGAGGCGCTGCGCGTGGCGCTGGCGGAGGCAGGGGTGCGCCCCGGCGACCTGGTCGGCATCTCGGTATCGCGCACCCCGGATCTCCTCGTCGCCGTCCTGGGCACGCTCGCCGGGGGACACGCCTATGTGCCGCTGGATCCGGAGCATCCCGAGCAGCGCCGCCGCGAGATCATCGCCGATGCCCGACCGGTGGTGATCATCGGCGATCAGCGCCAGGAGCGGGGCGACGTGGCGGTGATCCCGGTACCCGAGAAGGCGCGGGACGCAGCCCTCACCGTCGTTCCGGTGCCCTCCTCCTCGACGGCCTATGTCATCTACACGTCCGGCTCGACCGGGCGGCCCAAGGGGGTCGTCATCGAGCGGGGCTCGATGGCACGTCACTTCCAGGGACTCCGCGAGCAGCGCGAGCGCGAGGTGCTTCCGACGGTGGCCGAACGGCGAGGGCGCGATCGCGTGCACGCACTGTTCTCCGCGTCGCTCGCCTTCGACACCTCGCTGGGTCAGCTGCACTGGCTCTTCGCCGGACACACCCTCGTGCTCGCCGACAGCGACGAACGGCGCGATCCCGTCGCGATCGCCGAGCTCGCCCGGCAGCACGGAGTCGATGTCGCGGACGTGGCGCCGATCCTCGGTGATCAGCTCGCCGATCTGGGCCTGCTCGACGACCCCGCGGGCCTCAGCCTGCTCTATCTCGGCGGCGAGGCGGTGCCCCCGGGCACGTGGTCGCGGCTGCGTGCGCGGCAGGCTGCGGTGGTCAACCTGTACGGGCCCACCGAATCCACGGTCGACGCGCTCGGCGCCGACCTGGCCGACGCCGAGCGGCCGGTCGTCGGCACACCGGTCGCGGCGGTGGACGCGCGGATCCTCGATGCCTTCCTGCGTCCGGTCGATGCCGGGGTCGAGGGGGAGCTGTACCTCGGGGGCGATCAGCTGGCCCGCGGATACCTGGACCGCCCCGGCCTGACGGCCGAGCGCTTCGTCGCCGACCCCTGGGCAGAGGGCCGCCGGATGTACCGCACGGGCGATGTCGTGCGCCGCCGCGCCGACGGGCTCATCGACTTCGTCGGCCGTGCCGACGACCAGATCAAGATCGGCGGTCATCGCATCGAGCTCGCCGAGGCGACCGCTCTGGTCGATGCCGTTCCGGGAGTCGACGCCGCCGTGGTGATCGCCGATCCTCCCGGCGCGACGGCTGAGCGGCTGCTGGCCTTCGTGACGCCCAGCGCGGACGCGGACCCCGGGTCCCTCCCCGAGCAGGTGCGCGCCTACGTCGCCGAGCATGCGCCCCATCCGCTGGTGCCCGCCGCGGTCGTGGTGCTCGACAGCTTCCCGCGCACGATCAGCGACAAGATCGATATCGCCCGACTGCGGTCGATCGATCTGGTGCCCGTCTCAGTCGAGCGGCCCGTAGTGCCACCCCGCACCGGCCCCGAGCGGGCGATCGCCACCGCGGTCCGCGATGTGCTGGGCGTCGCCGATCCGTCGATGGACGATGACTTCTTCGCCCTCGGGGGACACTCGCTCACGGCGCTCCGCGTGCTCGCGTCGATGCGCTCGGCCGGGTACTCGCTCGGCGTGCGCGAGGTCTTCGCCGAGCGACGGCTGGACCGCATCGCCGCATCGGTGCGCCCGTTCGAGTCCGAGGACGCGCCCGCCGACGAGGAGCGGGTGCACCGGCTGGTGACCGACGGCGGCACAGCAGGGGTCAGCGATGCCCAGCGGCGTCTGCTGTTCTTGGCGGATGTCGAGGGCCCGGCGCCCACCTGGAACGTCCCGGTCGTCTACCGGGTGCACGGACCCGTGGACACCGGTGCGCTCGCAGCGGCATGGTCGACGCTGGTCGAGCGGCACGCGACGTTGCGCACACGGTTCGGGCACCGCGACGGCGGCTTCACCTCCGAGGTGGCGCCGATCGGGGACGGTCCGGCGCTCACAGTCCGCACGGTCGACGATCTGACCGGCGCGATCGCCGCCGCCGAGGGCGAGGCCTTCGACGTCTTCGCCGCGCCGCCGGTGCGGCTCAGCCTGTTGAGCCGTTCCGATGCCGACCACGCTCTCGTGCTGTGCGGTCACCACGCGCTGCTGGACGACTGGTCGGTCGGCGTGCTCGTCGAGGAGCTCACCACGCTCATGGCCGGGGGCCGGCTCACCGCGCTGCCCGGCGAGGCCCAGCACGTCGCCGCACATCTCGAGATCGCCGACCCCGCTCCGGTGGCGCCCCGGCACGAGGAGTTCTGGCGCGAGAGCCTCGCCGGGCTCGCCGCTGAGATCGATCTGCCGGCCGACCGGCCGCGCTCCGAGCAGCCGAGCTACACCGCGCATGCCGTGACCTTGCCGCTGGACGACACGGTGCGGCGCGATCTCGACGCGCTGACCGCACGTGAGGGGATCAGCCCCCTCATGGTCCTGCAGACGGCCGTCGCCACCTTGCTGCGGGGCATCGGGGCCGGGACGGACGTGTGTCTCGGCATGCCCGTGGCCAGGCGCGACGATCGGGCCTCGGCCCACACGGTCGGCTACCTGCTCGACACCGTCCCCGTGCGGCTCGACGTGGGCGGGAGCGATGACTTCTGCCGGCACGCCGCGCGCACGCGTACGGCGGTGCTGGCCGCCGTCGACCACGCCGACCTCGCCTTCGAGCGGATCGTCGAGATCGTCGCACCGCCCCGATCGTGGTCGCGCCATCCGGTCTTCCAGGTCATGGTCTCGCATGAGGACGGCGGCGGTGCCGCGCTTCGGCTGCCGGGGGCCGAGGTCGCCGCGGTCGGCACCGAGACCGAGACGGCGAGACTGGACCTCGCCGTGCGGCTCGTCGAGTCGCCGTCGGCTCCGCCGGTGCTGCGACTCACCGCCGCGGCGGATCTGTTCGACCGGGAGACGGCCGAGGTGATCGGGCGCAGGCTGCTGGCCTGGTTGCGCCGCGTCCTTGCCCGTCCCGACACGCCACTGGCCGAGCTCGACCTGCTGCTCGACCGCGAGCATGGCCGGGCCCTCGACGATCACGTCCGTCGTTCGTCACCGCCGGTCGGCCTCATGACCCGGATCGTCGAGCAGACCCGGGCGACACCCGGTGCCGTCGCACTGGTGTCCGGCGGGGTCGAGGTGGACTACGCGACCCTCGCGGGCCGAGCCGCGGCGCTGGCCCACCGGTTGCGGGAGCGGGGCGTGGGGCCGGACGAGACCGTCGCGATCGCCGTGCCGCGCGGGGTCGAGCTCGTGGTCGCGCTCCTCGGCGTGCTGGGTGCCGGCGGCACCTATCTGCCACTGGACGACCGCTATCCGGCCGAGCGGATCGCCGACATGCTCGACGACGCCGCCCCGCGGCTCGTGCTCGTGACGCCCGAGACGGCCGACATCGGCGCCGGTCGCGAAGAGCTGGACGTGACCGATGTCGATCATCCGTCGGACCTCCCCTCCGCACTCGCGGCACTCGACGTGCCCTCGGGGGCGCACGGCGCGTACACGATCTACACCTCGGGATCGACCGGCCGCCCCAAGGGGGTCGTCATCGACTGCGCGGCGATGAGCGCCTTCGTGGACCATGTGGCGACCGACCTGGCGCTGAGGCCCACGGATCGGTTCGTCGCGGTCACCACGATCAGCTTCGACATCGCGGTGCTGGAGATCTTCGTGCCGCTGGTCAGCGGCGCGGCGGTGGTGCTCGCGGACGCCGAGGAGGTGCGTGACCCCGAGCTGCTCGTCGGGCTCGTGCGGCGCCACCGCGGCTCGCACCTGCAGGCGACACCGTCCCTGTGGCGGCCGGTGCTGGAGGCGCACCCCGAGGCCTTCGCGGAGGTCACCGCTCTGGTGGGCGGCGAAGCGCTGCCGCCCGACCTCGCCGAGGCGATGGCCCGCCATTGTGCCGCGGTGATCAACGAGTACGGACCCACCGAGGCGACCGTCTGGGCCACCAGCTGCGATGTCGCCGCCGCCCTCGGCGCGGGCGAGCCGGTCACGATCGGGCGCCCCTATCTCGATGTCGGCGTCCTCGTGCTCGACGATCTGCTGCGGCCCGTGCCCGACGATGTGCCCGGTGAGCTGTATCTGGCGGGGGCGCAGCTCGCCCGTGGATATCACCGGCGCTTCTCCCTGACGGCCGAGCGCTTCGTGGCACGGCCGGGTGGCCGTCGGGGGGAGCGGATGTACCGCACCGGCGATCTGGTGCGCCGCGATGCGAGCGGGCGGCTGCACTTCATCCGCCGTGTCGACGATCAGGTCAAGGTCCTCGGTCACCGGATCGAGCTGGGTGAGATCGAGACGCATCTCTCGCGCCTGCCCGGGGTCGATTCGGCTGCGGCCGTCGTGCGGACCGACGAGGCGGGGACCGGGCGACTCCTCGGCTATGTCGTCGCGGAGGCCGATGCCCGGCTCGACGCCGCGCAGCTGAAGGCGCACCTGGCGACAGCCATCCCCGCGCATCTGGTCCCGCAGCACATCACGGTGCTGGACGACCTGCCGCTGACCCTCAACGGCAAGGTCGACCGCCAACGCCTGCCCGACCCCGTCATCGCCTCCGCCGGACGGGCGCCCTCGGGGCGGGCCGAGGAGATCGTCTGCGCGGCCGTCGCCGCGGTGCTCGGTCTGCCGGAGGCGAGTCCGGAGGATGCCTTCTTCGAGCTCGGAGGGGACAGCATCACCTCGATCCGACTGGTGTCCGAGGTCAAGGACGCGGGACTCAAGATCACGCCACGTGATGTGTTCACGCACCCCGATCTCGCGGCGCTCGCCGCCGCGGGCGAGATGACCGACGACCGCCCGCGGCGTGAACGGCGGCCGCGATCGAATCGACCGCGCGTCGCCCTCGGAGCCGATGACCTCGCCCGTATCGACAGCCTCATGGGAGGACCCCGATGACCGTCACCACCGCGCCGACGTCCGTCCGCGATCTCTGGCCCGTCACACCGCTGCAGGAGGGCATGCTCTTCCACTCGGTGTGGGAGTCCGAGGCCGGTGAGCGTCCCACCTATCAGCTCCAGTTCGGCGTCGAGCTGGAGGGGACGGTGGCCGCGGAGGGGCTCCGCGAGGCTCTGGCGGACCTACTGGACGCGCACGAGAACCTGGCGGTGGCGTTCGCGCACGCCGGGCTGGAGCGGCCGGTGCAGGTCGTGCCCGAGCAGGCCGAGGTGCCGGTGCGGGCCGTGACGGGCGATGATCTCGACGCCCTCGCCCGCGAGGAGTGGGATGCGGGCTTCGATCTGACCCGTCCGCCCTTGCTGCGGGCGCTGCTCGTCCGCACGTCCCGCGGCACGACGTGGCTCCTCGTCACCGCCCACCACCTGGTCATCGACGGGTGGTCCATCCCCCTCTTCCTGCGTGAGCTGCTGGCACGTCTGGCGGGGGACGAGGTCGAGGAGCCGCTGGGCGACTATCTGGACTATCTGGACCATCTCGACGAGGCCGATCCAGGGGTCGCGCGCTCGATCCTGCTGGCCGAACTGGACGGCGTCACCGAAGGCACGCTGGTCGCGCCCGTCGACCCGGGCGGCGACGTGACCACCGAGGTGATCGAGATCGAGCCCGAGGTGGCGGCCCGACTCGGGCGGGCGGCACGCGACGCCGGTGTGACTCCGGCCGCCGTGGTCCAGGCGGCCTGGGGGATCGTGGTGGGTGCGGCGACCGGTCGCGATGATGTGGTGGTCGGCACGGTCACCTCGGGTCGCGACCTCGACCTGCCCGGCATCGAGGACGTGCTCGGGCTCGTCTCCAACACCCTGCCGCTGCGCCTCGGAGTGCCCTATGCCGCGTCGCTCGCCGAGGTGGCGCGCGAGGCTCATCGGCGACGGGCCGCGCTGCTGGAGGCGTCGACTGCCGATCTGCGCGGTGTACAGGCCGAGGTCGGCGTCGCCCCGCTCTTCGACACGCTGGTCGTGGTGGAGAACTACCCCGGGGGCGTCGACGACTGGCAGAGCGCCGACGGTTCGCTGCGCGTCGTCGACCGCCGCGCGGACGACGCCGTGCACTACCCGCTCTCGTTGCTGGCCGAGCTCGCCGAGACCTGGCGGCTGGAGGTCGCCAGCCGTCCCGCGGCCTTCGCCGCCCGGCCCCGGGGATGGGCGGCGGATCAGCTGGACCGGGTGCTGCGCGCCTTCGCGGCCGATCCCGCCACCCCCGTCGCCGAGCTCGGTCTGGTGACCGAGCCGCCGCAGGGGCTCGCCGGTCCTCCGCCGCAGGCGACGGGCGATGACCTGCTGGCCCGGATGCGGGAGGTGCGGACGCAGCGTCCGGATGCTCCGGCGGTGGTGGATGCGGGACGGGTCTGGACGGTCGCGGAGCTCCACGCCTCCGCGGAGGCGCTGCGAGCGGCACTCCCCGCGCCCGACGACGGTTCCGGGGCGCCCGTCATCGGCCTGCTGCTCGACCGGTCGGCCGATCTCGTCGCGGCGGTGGCCGCCTGTCTCACGGGCGGCGCGACCTTCGTCCCGCTCGATCCGGATCAACCCGATGCCCGTCTCGCCGCCATGATCGACGACGCCGGCATCGAGGCGATCGTGACCTGCTCGGCACATGCGGAGCGCGCGGCATCGCTTCACTCCTCGGTCCTGCGCACCGAGGGGCTCACCGAGGCCGACGGCTCGCCGGCGGTGTCGCGGCCCGGTTCCGAGGCGGCCTATATCGTCTTCACCTCCGGCACGACCGGTCGCCCCAAGGGATGCGTCAACACCCTCGACGGGCTCGCGAACCGGGTGGCGTGGATGGCCGAGCGCTACGGGATCGGTGCCGATGACGTGGTGCTGCACAAGACGCCGCTGAGCTTCGATGTCGCGGTCTGGGAGCTCGTGCTGCCGCTCGTCACGGGCTCGACCTGTGTCATCGCCCGTCCGGGCGAGCATCGCGATCCCGAGGCGATCGACGCGCTGGTGCGTGAGCACGGCGTCACCCTGCTGCACTTCGTGCCGTCGATGCTGGCGGCGCTGCTCGACCTGGTCCCGGACCCGGCCTGGCCGACCGTGCGGGCCGTGCTGTGCAGCGGTGAGGCGCTCTCGACCAGCCTCGCCGCCCGAGCCCATGCGGCGATCGGGGCCGGGATCCACAATCTCTACGGCCCGGCGGAGGCGGCGATCGATGTCACTGCGGCCGACCAGGTCCAGGCCGCCGACGGCCCGGGTGCCCCGATCGGGACCGCCGTCCCCGGGGTGACGCTCCGGGTGCTCGATCCTTGGCTGCGCCCGGCTGACCTCGGAGCGACCGGCGAGCTCTACCTCGGCGGCGTGCAGGTCGGTCGGGGCTATGCGGGGCGTGCGGCGCTGACGGCGGAGCGCTTCGTGGCCGATCCGCTCGGCACGGGAGAGCGGCTCTACCGCACGGGCGACCTCGTCACGACGACCAGCGAGGGTCTTCGCTACGTCGGGCGTGCCGATGACCAGGTCAAGATCCACGGGGTCCGGATCGAGATCGGGGAGATCGCCGCGGCCGTCACCGCGGCGCCGGGGGTGACGTCGGCGGTCGCCGATGTCATCGACGGCCTGCTCGTCGCCTGGGCCACCGGGGACGTGACCGCCGAGAGCGTCCTGGACGATCTGATGGAGCGGTTGCCGGCGGCGATGCGGCCCCACGTCACCGTCGTGGACTCGATCCCGACCACGGCCAATGGCAAGGCCGACCGGGCGGCGCTCGCCGCGCTGCTCGAGACCCCCTCCGGCGGCGGGCGCGAGCCGATCGGCGCGACCGAGCGGGCCGTCGCCGAGGTGGCGGCCGGCATCCTGCGGCTCGAGGCGGTCGACCCCGAGGCCGATCTGTTCACCCTCGGTCTGGACTCCATCACCGCCATCGCCCTCGTCGGTCGTCTACGGGAGCGGGGCTGGAACGCGGGCCTGCGCGAGGTCTTCGCCCAGCGCACGATCGAGCGTCTCGCCAGCATCGTCACGACGGCCTCGGCGCCGGCCGCGGACCGCCCGGCCACGGAGCTGGAGCTCGACGATGCGACACGCTCACGGCTGGAGGCCAGCCTCGGTTCCGTGGAGAGGGTGCTGCCGCTCGGCCCCCTCCAGGAGGGCTTGTACGTCCACCGAGAGATGGGCGGCCGGGCAGACGAGCTCGACCCGTACATCGTCCAGCATCAGCTGACGCTCGGCACCGAGGTCGATCCGGAGGCGCTGGCCGCGGCCGGCGAGGCCCTGCTGCGCCGCCATCAGAGCCTGCGCGCGGGATTCACCCACCAGGGCTTCGACCGGCCGGTCGCCGTCATCCTCGCCCCCGGCCCGATGCCACTGGAGCAGATCGACCTGTCGGGTCTCGGCATGGATGCGCAGGAGGAGGAGGAGCTCGAGGGCCTGCTGGCGCGCCAGGTGGCCGAGGGCTTCGACCTGTCCGACCCGCCGTTGATCCGGATGGTGCTGGTCCGGCTCGGTCCCGGCCGGTCGCGGATCAGCCTGGTGCACCACCACATCCTCACGGACGGGTGGTCCCAGACGCTCGTCCTCGAGGACCTGATGAGGCTCTACGACCTGGCCGTCTCCGATCCGGCGCGACCGGTCGACGACGCCGTGCTGCCGCCGACGGCCGACTACGCCGACTATCTCGACTGGGTCGCCGCGCAGGATCATGATGCGGCGATGGCGGCCTGGAGCGACGAGCTCAGCGGCCTCGACGAGCCGACCCTCGTGGAACCCCGCTCCCTGACGACGCCGCCGGTGCTCTCGGACTCGGTGACGGCCCGGCTCGACACCGCAGCCTCGGATGCGCTCAGGTCCATCGCCCGAGGATCGGGGGTCACTCTCAGCACCGCGCTGTCCTATGCCTGGGCGCACGTGCTCCGGTCGGTGACCGGACGCGACGATGTCGTGTTCGGCACGACGGTCTCCGGTCGTCCGGCCGAGCTCGACCATGTCGACCGGATGGTCGGCCTGCTGATGAACACCGTGCCCGTGCGGGTCACCATCGACCCTGCCGCCCGGGTGACCGATCAGCTGCGCGAGCAGCTCGGCCGACAGGCCGGCGTGATGGGTGCGCACCATCTCGGTCTCGGGTGGATCGGCCAGGCCGCCGGGCACAGCGCGCTGTTCGACACGCTGTACGTGTTCCGCAACATCCCGGCCGACGAGGAGGAACAGGACGCGACCTTCGCCCGCCATCGCATCGAGGAGGCCGAGGCCTACGACGGCACGCACTACAGTCTCGCGCTGACCGTCAATCCCGGCGAGGAGCTCGAGGTGGCCCTGGCCTTCCGGCCGGATCTGATCGACGCCTCGCTGGCCGCGGCGCTGCTCGAACGCTATCTCCGGGCCCTCGACACCCTCGGGTCCGCGCAGTACGCGGCGCAGGTGCGGGTGGATGTCCCGGCGGAGCGCCCGGTGGTCGACCGGGTCAACCGCGAGGCGACGACGGTGCCGGACACGCACCCGTGGACCAGCGTGGACGCGCGGCTCGCCGCCTCGGCACGGCGGGCCCCGGACGTCACCGCGCTGGTCGGGCGGGACCTGGCCGGCGATCCGCTCTCGCTGACTCTCGGCGAGGTGGAACGACGTGTCGCCTCACTGGCCACGCTCATCGACGAGGTCACTCCGGGACCGGAGTCCGTCGTGGCCCTGGCGCTGCCCCGCGCGGTGGATCACGTCATCGCGATCTTCGCGACCCTGCGTGCCGGGCGCACCTATCTGCCGTTGGACATGACCAATCCGCCCGAGCGGCTGCGCCGGCTCGCGCGCCGGGCGGGCGCCGGGCTGGTGCTCAGCACTCCCTCGCTGGCCGAGACGACCGGTCTGGGGGAGGTCGCCCAGGTCCTGGTCTCGACCGACCCGGACGTCGCCGCGGCGCTGCGCGGTGACCGGCCGGCGGCACAGCTCCCCTCGGTCCGGCCCGAACAGGCGGCCTATGTCATCTACACGTCCGGTTCGACCGGTGAGCCCAAGGCGGTGGTCGTGCCGCATCGCGGACTCTCGACGATGCACGACAACCACGGGGCGGCGATCTTCGCACCCGCCCTGCGACGCGCGGGGGTCGAGCGGTTCGTCGTGGCCCACACGGTCTCGTTCTCCTTCGACATGTCGTGGGAGGAGTTCTTCTGGCTCATGGACGGGCACGAGGTGCACGTCATCGACGAGGGCCTGCGTCTCGACGTGCCCCGCTTGGTGGAGCACTACCGCGCGATCGGGGTCGATGTCGTCAATGTGACCCCGTCGTACGGCCGAGAGCTGATCGCCGCGGGCCTGCTCGACGATCCCGCGCCCGCGCTGGTCCTGCTCGGAGGCGAACCCGTGCCACCGGAGCTCTGGGCCCTGCTGCGCGACCATCCGCGCAGCGGCGGCTACGACCTGTACGGGCCGACGGAGTTCACCATCAACGCGCTCGGCGCCGATCTCGCGGCATCGCCGAGACCCTCGCTCGGTCGACCGATCGCGCGCTCGGTGGCCTATGTGCTGGACACATCGCTGGCCGAGGTGCCGCCGGGCGGGACCGGTGAGCTGTACCTGGCGGGCGATGGTCTCGCGCGGGGCTATCTCGGGGCATCGGCGCTGACGGCGGAACGATTCGTGGCCGACCCGTTCGCCGCCGACGGGTCTAGGCTGTACCGCACGGGGGATCTCGTGACCCGGCGGCACGATGGAGGGATCGAGTACCGCGGGCGCAACGACGCTCAGCTGAAGATCCGCGGATTCCGCATCGAGCTCGGGGAGATCGAGGCGGTCGCCGAGGAGCACCCGGCCGTGCGCCGGGCCTGCGCATCGGTGCATCGCACATCATCGGGAGTCGATGTCCTGCGACTGCACGTGGTCGCGAGGGAGGGGAGGCTTCCCGAGGACCTGGGCGAGCACCTCGCCGCGGTGCTCCCCGCCTACGCCGTACCGAGTCAGGTCGGCGCCGTCGAGGCGATCCCGCTGACCTCCAATGGCAAGGCGGATCGCCGGGCGCTCCCCGAGCTGAGCGGTGATGTGCACCGGGAGCCGCCCCGGACCGCCCTGGAGGCGGAGCTGTGCCGGATCTTCGGCGAGGTGCTCGGCACCGCGGTCAGCAGCCGCGATGACGGCTTCTTCGACCTCGGAGGCCATTCGCTCGCCGCGATGCGGGTCGTCGCGGCGATCGCCGATGAGCTGGGGATCGAGGTACGGGTGGGCACGCTCATGGCCTCGCCCACGCCGGCATCGCTCGCGGCCGTGGTCCGCGAGCCGGCCGCCGAGGCCGGACTCGGACGCCTGCTCATGTTGCGCGAGCCGGGTCCGGAGCCCACACTCTTCTGCGTGCATCCGGCGGGCGGCTTCGCCTGGCAGTTCGCTCCCTTGCTCCCGCACCTTCCCGCCGGCACCGGGGTGGTGGGCGTGCAGGCGCCCGAGCTGTCCGGCGGCACGAGCACCGCGAGGACCATCGGCGAACTCGCCGGCGACTACCTCGACCTGATCCGATCCGTGCAGCCCCACGGCCCGTACCGTCTGCTCGGCTACTCCTATGGCGGCAATATCGCGCACGAGATCGCCGCTCGGCTGGCCTCGGAGGGTGAGGCCGTGGAACTGCTGGGGCTTATCGATCCGGGGCCCCTCGGCAGCGATCGGCGATCCCTCGACGAGGCCGATATCGCGGTGCTGCGCGAGGAGCAGAGCGCCTTCCTCGCCGGCGTGGCCGCGGTCGACGCGGAGAGCGACCGAGCGGAGGCGCTGGAGGCCATCCGGGCCTCGCAGGGCGTGCTGGGCGACCAGGTCGACTCCACGATCGTCGAGGCGATCGTGGAGTCCCACCGCAGCGCCTCCGAGCTCATGGCCGCATCGGTGTCACCGCGTACCAGCGTGCCGACGCTGCTCATCGCCTCGGACCTGGAGGGCGATCCGGTGAGGGCGTGGGGCGATCTGCTGGGTGACGATGTCGAGGTCTATCGCGCGTCCGTGGGCCACGACGAGCTGGTGCAGCCCGCCCAGTGGGCGCGGTTCGGCCCGATCGTGGCGCGTCGGCTGTCGGGGGAGCCGTGACCGCGCAGCGGCGTCAGCGCAGGCGGTTCCTGCGCCACGTGGCCCGGGCTCAGTCGGTCGCGCTGGCTCTGGCGATGGTGGCCGGGGCGGTGCGCCAGCTGGGTTTCCTCGCCCTGCCGTTCTTCCTGCAGCGCGCTGTCGACGGCGGTCTCGTGGCCGGTGATCCGGCCACCCTCGCCTGGTGGGCGTTGGCCGTCGTGGCGGCGAGTGTCGTGCAGGTGATCGGCGTCTGCTGCTGGGACTGGTGGGCCAACCTGGCCGATGGACGTACCGGCGTGGCGCTACGCCGCGTCGTCGCCGATCACGTGGTCGACAGGAACGAAGGGGACATCGGCGCCGGGGACCTGATGCTGCGCTCGGGACGCGATATCGATCTGGTGCGGGTCTGGGTGCATGGTCTGCCGACCTGGTCGGTCATCGTGACCACCGTCGCGGTGCTGGTGCCGGGCCTGTTCTCGCTCAGTCCGCTGCTGCTGGCCGTCGCCGTGGCCATGGTGCCCTGTCTGGTGATCGTCGGCATCGTGCATCCCCGCCGCTTCGAGACGGCCAGCGAGAGGGTCGCGGCGGCACATGGCCGGCGGGCCGACCACGTCCAGCACGCGATCGGGTCGGCGGTCACCTCGCGAGGGATCGGCGGCGGACCGGTGCTGGTGGCACGGCACGCGGCGGCCTCGGACGAGCTGAGCCGACGCGCGGTCGCCGCGACGGACCGGCTCGCGCGCTGGCAGGCGTGGGGGACCGGCGTACCGACCATCGCGGTGGCGATCGGCGTCCTGGTGGGCGTGATCGCCGTCGTGGACGGCCGACTCACGGTGGGCGGCCTCGTGGCCTTCAGCACCTGGATGGGCACGATCGGCGTCGCCGTCGAGGTCGGTCTCATGCGGATCGCCCAGACCCTCGAGGCCCGCGTCGCGGCCGATCGTCTGGTCGCCGTCATCGGGCCCGATGGCTGGGCCACGGCACCTGAAGGCGCACGTGTCGAGCCCGAGGAGGTCGGGGAGCTGGTCATCGACGCGCCCGCCGGCCTGAGCGCGCGACGCGGTGAGATCGTGGCGATCAGCGGCCCGACGGGATGCGGCAAATCGACGCTGCTGCGCCGTCTCGCGGCCGGCTGCCCGAGTGCCGTGCTCGTGCCGCAGCGACCGCTCGCACTGGTCGGTTCGGTACGCGAGAACCTCGGTCTCGGCGATCCCGTGCCCGATGAGGTCCTGGAGCGCGTGCTGGCCGAGGTCGGCCTCGGCGAGGAGCTCGGCCTCGATGATCACCTCGCCGACGGAGCCGATGGTCTCTCCGGGGGGCAGATCCAGCGGCTCGCACTCGCGCGGGCGGTGATCGGCGATCCGCCCGTGCTCCTGCTCGATGACGTGACATCCGCGGTGGACGTGCGGACGGAGTCCCGTATCGTCGCGATGCTGCGGCGCGAGGCGGCCGATCGGATCATCGTGGTGGTCACGCACCGCGACGGCGTCCTCGGCGCGGCCGATCGGGTGGTCGAGCTGGCACCGGTGGCGCGATGACCCGCGAGCTGAGCGAACGGCCGAGCCGGCACGCCATCGGGCGGATGACCTGGACGCTGGCGCGGCCGCATGGGCGGGTGCTCGTCGCCGGCCTGCTCACCACGACGATCGCGAGTGCGCTGGCGATCGTGACCGCCGCGCTGGTCGGACGGGTGACCGATGCCGCGCTGCGCGGAGACGCGCGATCGGCGATCATCCTCTCCTGCGTGGGCATCGGCTGCGCGGTCGTCCAGGTCGTCGCCACCGGATACGGGCAGGCGTGGCTCGCGCGCGCCGGCGAGTACGTCGTGCGCGACCTGCGCGACACGATGATCGCGCGGTTGCTGCTCGCCCCGTTGAGATTCATCGAGCGCCATCGTGCGGGTGACCTGGTCCAGCGAGGCACCGCGGAGATCGCCGCGCTCTCGACCTTCGTCCGTGAGTCGCTCGGTCAGCTGGTGACGACGGTGTCGACCCTGGTGGCGGCGGTGATCGTGCTCTCGGTCGAGTCGTGGCAGCTGCTGCTGGCCGTGGTCCTCGGGTTCGGACCGGCGAGCTGGTGGCTGATGCGCCGTTTCCGTGCCGGTGCGGGACCGGCGTTCGCGGCGGAGGCGGCGGCGGAGGCCGATGTCATGGCCGGGGTCGCCGAGATCGTTCGGACCCGGTCGCTGTTGCGGCAGGCGAGCCCCGTGGGTCGTCGTCACTTCCTGGCGTCCCTCGACGAACGGGGGGAGCGCGCGGTGCGTGCGCAGTTGCGCACGGCGGTGGTCGCGCGGTGGGTCAATGCGATGGCGCTGGTCGAGGGGCTGAGCCTCGCGGCGCTTCTCGGCGTCGGAGCGCTGCTGGTGGACCGCGGTGCGCTGAGTGTCGGCGTGGTCGTGACCTTCGTACTGGCGGGCCGGACGCTGTTCACCTCCTTCTCCGACCTCTCCGGGCTCGTCGCCGACGCGGAGGAGGCGGCGACCGGGATGGCCCGCGCCCGCGATCTGCTCGACGCCACCGCCTCCGCGCCGACGGCGCGGCAGCGCCCCTCGGGGCGACGGCTGGTCGCGGAGTCCGTGATCTTCGGCTACGGCGACGAGGTCGTCCTCGACGGGGTCGACCTGGTCGTGGAGCCCGGCGATCGGGTCTGTCTGGTCGGACGCACGGGGGCCGGCAAGTCGACCCTCGCGAAGCTCCTGGCGGGGCTCTACCCTCCGGATGCCGGCAGCGTGCGGCTCGGGGGCGTGGAGCTGTCATCGCTCGCAGCAGAGGAACGAGCCGCGCTGGTGACGTATATCCCGCAGCAGGTGCAGCTCGGCGTGGGAACCCTGCGCGATGAGCTGCTCCTCGCCGCCCCGGAGGCGAGCGATGACGAGCTCCTGGCCGCCGCGCGGCGACTAGGACTCGGGGGCTGGCTCGAATCGCTGGCCGACGGGCTGGACACCGTCGCCGATGGTGAATTGTCGGCAGGGGAGCGTCAGCTCGTCGGGCTGCTGCGGGTCGGACTGTCCGAGGCGGCGGTACTGGTGCTCGATGAGGCGACCTCGGACCTCGACCCGGGATCGGCCGGGCTCGTGGAACGAGCCGTGGACCGTCTGGCGGCCGGACGGGCCGTGGTGGTGGTGGCCCATCGGCCCGAGACGATCGCGGCCTTCGACCGGGTCGTCGATCTCGGCGCGCCGCTCAGCCGCGCGTGATCGGATCGTCGACGCCGCCGAGACGGGTGCTCGTCAGGGCTCGGTCCACTCCGCCCGCTGAGGCGATCGCCGCGGCGTGATCGGGGTCGACGTCGAGGCTGAGCCAGGGGATCGGACTATGGCGGGCCTCCAACTCCTCCGCGGGGTCGAGCAGGCCTCGCCCGAGGCTCTTCAGCACCGCCTCTTTGGCAGTCCACCAGGACGCGGCGGTGCAGAGCCGTTCGGGGAGGGGGAGACCGGCGAGATCGGCGCGCTCGCCCGGGGTCCAGACGAGCTCGGAATCGAGCACCTCGCTCAGCGCCGCGACGTCCTGGACGTCCAGTCCCACCGGGGCGGTGGCGATGGCGATGCCGACGTGGGCGCCGGCGTGGGTGATCGAGAGGTGGAGCGGGAGCGGAGTGCCCGAGGAGTCGTGGAGCAGAGGCCTGCCGTGTGGCTCGGCGGCGATGCGGACCTCGGCCGGGGTGATCCCGAGCCGATGTGCGGCGGCTCGGCGTGCCAGGACGCGGGCGGTGAGGTGGCGGTCGGTGTCGACGGCCAGCCGGAACCGTCCGGCCCGCTCGAGGTCGACGGAGGTGACGAGCGGATGCCGCCGCGCCGCTGGGTCGGGCGGGCACCACAGCACCAGGAGGGGGTGTCTCATCGCTCCTGGCTGGCGCCGCCGTCGACGACGAGGTCCTGCATCGTGACGTGCCGGGCGCCGTCGGAGGCGAGCCACGCCACCGCCGCGGCGATGTCGGCGGGGTCGGCCACGCGGCCGAGCGGGATGCCCGCCTTGAACGTGGTCGGATCACCGTCGAGGATGCGCTGCTCGCCGGCGGCATCGGCGAGGATGCCGGCGGTCATGTCGCTGCGGGTGGTGCCGGGGGAGACGACATTGCACCGGATGCCGTGGGCGCCGAGCTCCAGGCCGAGGGACTGGGTGAACAAGGCGGCTGCCGCCTTGGAGGCGCCATAGGCCGCCATCGAGTGCCGGGGCAGACGACCCGCATTGGACGCGATGGTCACGATGGAGCCGTGCCCCCGTGGCAGCATGCGACGGGCGACCGCGGTGCTGACCAGGAAGACCCCGGTGGTGTTGACCGCGAAGGTGCGCTGCCATTCGCTCGCCGAGAGCTCGAGCGTGGGGCGGTGGCTGAGCACTCCCGCCCCGTTGACGAGGAGCTCGATCGGTCCCACCTGCTCCTCGATGGACGAGACCGTCGCCTCGACCGCGCTCTCGTCCGTGACGTCGAGGAGGCGGTGGTCGTCCTCGCGAGTCGCGCTGACATCCGTGCCGATGACGCGATACCCGCCGGCTCGGAGTGTCTCGACCACGGCGCGACCGATCGCACCTGCTGCACCCGTCACCATCGCGTTCGCCATGTAGGTGAGCCTATCTTTACTTCGCCTCGGCCGGAGTCAGCGGTCGGCCGTCACCTCGGCGGACGCCGAGTCGAGCTCGATGTCGAAGCGGATGCTCTCGACGCCCACCACGAGCTTGCGGGCGGCGGCGTCGCGGCTGCTCGGCAGGACCGCCGTCACGAGATAGGGGCCGGATCCGGGCAACGGCACGCGATAGCAGCCGTGCTCATCGCAGGTCGTGGTCTGCACGAGGCCGCCGCTCGCGTGCGCGAGGGCGACGGTCGCCTCGCCGCAGGAGGTGCCGGCGTGGGTGACGCGGCCGTGCAGGGTCAGCTCCTCGCCGAGGCTGAGCACCGGTCCGGCACCGTGTCCGGCGTAGTCGACGACCCGGGAGGAAGGGCTCCAGCCGAGGGCGTTCACGGTGAACACATAGGTTCCCGCTCCCGGGAGGACGACCGAGTAACAGCGGTCGGGCCCGGTGGGGCTCCAGTCGACCTGATCGCCGTCGAGGGACATCACGGACACGAGGGAGGGGCGTTCGCGGCCGGAGCCGGGGAAGACCACCTCGCCGCGGACGACGACCTCCTGTCCCTGTGCCTCGCGCCCGCGTACGGCGGGGATCGTGGTGCGTGCGGCCGGGATGGCCAGGGCCAGGAGGACCGCGATCGAGGCGATGGCGGCGGAGATCCATGCCACGGCGTCGACCCCTGAGCGGGTCGGGAGGAGGACGCCGTCGACGTCGATGACGCTCGCCGCGAGGATCGCCGCGCAGCCCGCGCTCGCGATGGAGGAGCCGAGGGTGCGGACGAGGGTGTTGAGGCCATTGGCCGAGGCGGTCTCGGTGATCGGCACGGCGCTCATGATGAGGGTCGGCAGCGCGGCGAAGGCGATGGCGGTGCCGGCGCCGACGACGGTCGAGCCCACGATGACCTGGGTGACCGATTCGGAGAAGGGCACGCGGGAGGCGTAGCCGACCGCCATGACCGCCGACCCGAGGATGAGGGCGAGACGGCCGCCGATGCGATCGAGGAGCCGGCCGGTGATCGGCGCCATGACGGCCATCACGAGGCCCATGGGGATCATCGCCAGGCCCGCGCTGCCGGCATCGAGTCCGAGGCCGATGTCGCTGGCGACGGGCAGCTGCAGCACCTGGGTCGTCAGCAGCATATTCGAGAACATCGCGAAGCCGACGAAGAGCGAGGCGATATTGGTGGTCAGCACGGTGCGCTGCCGGGCGATCCGCAGGTCGACCATCGGCTGGCTGCGGCGCAGCTGCGTGGGGAACCAGACGAGGAGGGTGAGGGCGGAGAGGCCCAGCAGCCCGAGCACGACCGGGCTGCCCCAGCCCCACTGCCCGGCTTTGGTGAGGGGGAGGAGGAGCGCGATGATCGCGATCGAGAAGAGGATCGCGCCGAGGATGTCGAAGCGCCCGGGTGTGCGCACCGAGGACTCGTCGATGAACAGCGCGATGGTGACGACCAGCACGGTTCCGGCGAGCGCGCTGGACCAGAAGATCGAGTGCCACCCGAGGTGCTGGTAGAGCACGCCGGACAGCGGGAGGCCGAGACCGGAGCCGATGCCCATCGTGGCGCTCATGAGGGCGACGGCCGAGCCGACGCGTTCCTTCGGCAGTTCGTCGCGCAGGATGCTGATGCCCACGGCGATGAGGGAGGCGGCGAATCCCTGCATGGCGCGGCCGAGGATGAGCATCGCGAAGCCGGCCTCGAGGGCGCAGATCACCGAGCCGATCACCATGATCGTGAGGACGACCATGAGCATCCGGCGTTTGCCGTACATGTCGGCCATGCGGGCGACGATGGGAGTGGAGACCGCCGAGCAGAGGATCGTGGCAGTGATGAGCCACGAGGCGTCCTCAGTGCTGACGCCGAGCAGGCCGGGCAGGTCGGCGATGAGGGGGATGATCAGCGTGAACTGCATCGCCGAGACGAGCCCGCCGCAGGAGATGACGGCGATGGTCACCCACGGCGGGACACGATGGGCGAACACGGCTGCCTCCCGGCGGTGAGGGGTTTCAGGTGAACCGTACACCGACGCCGCCGGGTGGCTTCCCGGTCTCCCAGCTGGCGATAAAAACATTAATTAGTAATTAATCTTGACAGGGGCCGTGTCCGTCATCACACTGGTGTCCGAAGGTGACACCCGTGACACAAGAGGACACATGCGAGAAACGATCAAGATCTCCGCTGCCGGACTGCTGGTGCTGGCGATGGCCGTCCTGGCGGGCTGCGGCCAGCAGGTGGGAGCGAACGGACGGGTCGGCGTGGTCTACCTCAACGCCGAGGGCTACTACGCGGGCGTGCAGCGCGGCCTGGAGGCGACCTTCGACGGCGCCGATCGCGATCCGCAGCTCATCGCCACCAATATCCAGTCCGATGCATCGCGGGAGAGCACCTTCGTCGACACGATCTCCTCGGTACAGGCCGATGCGCTGATCCTGTCCCCGGCCTCGGCGACGGCGTCGATCCCCGCGATCCGCCTCGCGCACGAGAACGACGTGCCGGTCATCTGCTACAACACCTGCATCGAGGACGAGGCCGCCGAGAAATACGTCTCGGGCTATATCCTCGGCGATCCCACGGAGTTCGGTGCCGCATCGGGCCGCCAGATGGGCGACTACTTCATCGAGCAGGGCATCGCCGATCCGCAGGTCGCCGTCATCAACTGCGAGCAGTTCGAGGTCTGCATCCAGCGTCGCGAGGGCTTCGAGACGGCGCTGCTGGAGCGCGTGCCCGGAGCGCAGATCGTCGCGAACCAGGAGGGGCTGACCCTCGACGCGGCCGTCGAGCGGGCCGAGCAGATCCTCACCGCGCATCCGGATGTCGACGCCTTCTACGGCGAGGCCGGATCGCAGATGATCGGCGCGGTCCGTGCGATCGGCGCCCGCGGTCTGGAGGGCGAGGTCGTGGTCTTCGGCGGCGACATGAGCACCCAGGCGGCGCAGATGCTCGATGACCACTCGATCCTCAAGGGCGTCACGGACATCTCCGGCATCAAGGTCGGCGAGCTCGCGGCGGAGACCGCCTTGCAGATCCTCGCGGGCGAGGAGCCCGACGAGCTGGTGATCCCCGCCCCGATCGACGAGTACGCGACCGCCGACTCGGGCGCGGACTGGATCGACACGCATCCCGATGGCATCCCGTGATCGCGCCGCGCCCCATCCGCCCCTACGACCGAGGAAGAACCCGTGAGCACAATGACTGACACGATCGTCGCGGACGTTCGTGGTCTCACCAAGCACTACGCGGGCGTGCAGGCGCTCACCGATGCCGATGTCACGATCCACGCCGGCGAGGTGCGGGCTCTGCTCGGGCGCAACGGCGCCGGCAAGTCCACCCTCATCCGTCTGCTCGCCGGTGTGGAGACCCCGGATGCGGGTGCGGTGCGGATCGCCGGCGAGCAGCTCGACGGCGGTGTACGCCGGGCGGCCGAGCTCGGCGTGGAGACCGTGCACCAGGAGCTGAGCCTCGTCCCGCAGCTGACGGTCGCCGAGAACATGTTCCTCGGCGCCTGGCCGCGCACCGGAGGACGGGTCGACTACGCGCAGATGGCGCGATCCGCCCGCGAGGTGCTCGACGAGCTCGGCCTCGCGATCGACGTGCACACCACCGTCGGCCAGCTCTCGATCGCCGAACAGCAGCTCGTCGAGATCTGCCGTGCCGTGCGACGCTCGCCGCGCCTGCTCATCCTGGACGAGCCCACCAGCGCGCTGGCCGCCGGCGAGGTCGCCGTCGTCCTGCGCACGGTGCGCCGCATCGCCGAGACCGGCGTCGCCGTGATCTATGTCAGCCACCGTCTCGACGAGATCCGCCAGGTCGCCACCAGCGCGACCGTCATGCGCGATGGTCGCGTGGTCGAGACCGTGGATCTGGAGGACGTCTCCACCGCCCGGGTGGTCGAGCTCATGCTGGGCGACGCGGCCCGGGAGCAACGACGCCCCGACCTGCGCCCCATCGACCGGACCGTCGAGCCGCTGCTGAGCGTGCGGAGCCTCGTCGCCCCTCCGAAGGTCGAGGACGTCGGCTTCGATGTCCACGCGGGCGAGGTCCTCGGACTCGCCGGGCTCATGGGCTCGGGGCGCAGCGAGACGCTGCGCGCCATCGCGGGCTTCGATCCGATCGGGGCCGGGGAGATCCACGTCGCCGGGCGCCACGTCGGCTCGGTGACCGCCCGCGGGATGAAAGGGCTCGGGATCGGCATGACCCCCGAGGACCGCAAGAGCAGCGCGATCGTCCCGCTGCTCGGCGTCGACGAGAATCTCGTCCTCGCCGACTACGGTCAGGTCAGCTCGGGGCCGACGATCGGCTGGGCCCGGCTGCGCCAGGCGGCTCGCGGGCTCATCGACCGGCTGTCGATCTCGACGGCCAGCGCCTCCACGCCCATCGTCAACCTCAGCGGCGGCAACCAGCAGAAGGCGGTGATCGGGCGCTGGCTGCATGCCGGGAGCCGCGTGCTGCTGCTCGACGAACCGACCCGCGGTGTCGACGTCCAGGCCAAGGAGGAGATCTACCGCCTGATCCGGCAGCTCGCCGACGAGGGCGCGGCCGTCGTGTTCGTCTCCGGCGAACTCGAGGAGCTCCCGCTCGTCTGCGATCGCGTCGTCGTCATGCGCCACGGGCGCGTCGCGGGCGAGCTGACCGGCGACGAGATCACGACCGACGCGGTCGTCGCGGCCGCGATGACCACCGACTGACCCCTCCGCAGAACAAGAGAGCAGACATGACTACCACCACCGCATCGGCCGCCCCGGCCCGCGACCGCGGATCCTGGTTGCAGGGCACGCGGCTCAACGAGATCGGCCTCGTCGTGGCCATCGCCGTCCTCTACATCGTCCTCGGCATCACCGCCGCGGGCTTCCTCAACACCGGCAACCAGCTCGGCATCCTGCGCGATGCCGCCACGATCGGCATCGCCGCGTGGGGCGTCACGCTGGTGATCATCGCCGGTGAGATCGACATCAGCATCGGCCCCGCCGTCGCCTTCGCGTCCGTCCTGGTCGCGATGGGCAGCGCCGACTGGGGGCTCGGAGTCGTCGGGGCGATCGTGCTGACCCTCCTGGCGGGTATCGGCTGGGGCGCCGTCGCCGGCTGGCTGCGCGCGCAGTTCGGCGTCCCCTCCTTCATCACGACGCTCGGTCTGTGGAGCGTGCTCGGCGGACTGGGGCTCTACCTGACGAGCGCGCTCCCGGTCGTGCTCCCGCAGAGCGATCTGCTGGATCTGCTCGGCGGCTCCGTCCTGGGCATCCCCACCGCGGCGATCGTCATGCTCGTGCTGTTCGGGGTCTTCGTCTACATCGCCAAGTACACCGCCTACGGACGTGCCGTGTACTCGATCGGCGGCAATGCGTCGGCGGCCATGCTCGCCGGCATCAGCCTCACCCGGGTGCGCATCCTCCTCTTCGCCACCACCGGCCTGCTGTCGGCCATCACCGGCATCCTGCTCGCCGCCCGTCTCGGCGCCGGCTCGGGAAGCGCGGCCAGCGGCCTGGAGTTCGATGTCATCGCCGCCGTGGTGATCGGTGGCACCGCCCTCGCGGGCGGCCGTGGATCGCTGCTGGGCACCCTGCTCGGCGTCATCTTCATCACCGTGATCGGCAATGGGCTCGTGCTGCTCGGTGTCGACTCGTTCCTGCAGGACGTCATCCGCGGCGTGATCATCGTCGGCGCGGTGCTGATCAATGTGTGGGCGGGTCGCCGGGGCACCGCCACGCGAACGAGCTGAGTAAGGAGAGGATCGTCCCATGACCACCACGATTCCGAGCACGATGACCGGGGTCTACCTGCCGGGCACGTCGAGTACCGAGCGTCGCGAGATCCCGGTCCCCGTGCCGGGCCCCGGACAGGTGCTCGTACAGGTCGGCGCCTCGGGCATCTGCGGCAGCGATATCGGCTACATCTACCGTGGCTACAAGACCCACAAGGGAGTGGACGGCCCCGCGTATCGCGGCGTCGTCAGCGGGCACGAGCCCTCCGGCCGCATCGTCGCCGCGGGGGAGGGAGTCCGGCGCTTCGGCGTCAGCGACCGCGTGATCGTCTACCACATCGCGGGCTGCGGCCTGTGCGACAACTGCCGTCGCGGGTTCTACATCTCCTGCAGCTCCGAGGCCCGAGCCGCCTACGGGTGGCAGCGTGACGGCGGGAACGCCTCCTATGTGCTGGCCGAGGAGCGGACCTGCGTGCCGCTGCCCGATGAGCTCTCCTATGTCGACGGAGCGCTGATCGCCTGCGGATTCGGCACCGCCTACGAGGGCCTGCGCCGCATCCGGGTCAGCGGCGAGGGGGATCTGCTCGTGGTCGGTCTGGGTCCGGTCGGCCTGGCGGCCGGCATGCTCGGCCGCGGCATGGGGGCTCGACGGGTGGTCGGCCTCGAACCGAGCACGGGACGCCGGTCCTGGGCCGACCGGCTCGGGGTCTTCGATGCGACCTTCCATCCCGAGGAGCTGCCCGCCGCGATGGATCTGACCGGTGGCCGCGGGTACGCCTTCACGATCGATGCCTCGGGCACGGCGCCCGGTCGCTCGTCGGCCCTCCAAGGAGCCGCCGAGTGGGGACACGTCTCGCTCGTCGGCGAGGGCGGCGAGCTGGTGACCGAGGTGTCGGACACCCTCCTGCACAAGCAGTTGACGCTGCATGCCTCCTGGGTGACCTCGCTTCCGGCGATGACGGAGCTGGCGGAGAATCTCGTCGCCTGGGGACTGCGTCCCGAGGCCATCGTGAGCGATCGCTTCGCCCTGGACGACTCCGATGCCGCCTTCGCGCTCGCGGCCGGAGCCAGCGACGGCAAGGTGGTCTTCGCGGCGGACGGAGACGTGTGACCACGGCCGTGCTTCCCTCCGTCTCGGTCGATCGTGCCGCCGGTCGTCCCGATGTGATCTGGCTGGACAACGGCATCCTGCGGCTCGGGGTCGTGCCCGCGGCCGGAGGACGCCTGCTCAGTGTCGCGCTGTACGGGCGCGAGACGCTGTGGCGCAACACGGATCTCCTCGACGACGACCTGCATCCGCGCGACGGTCACCGGATCGAACCGCACGACGGTCCGATGAGCGCGTGGTCGAACTACGGCGGTGACAAGACCTGGCCGGCCCCGCAAGGGTGGTCCGGCCCCGGGGAATGGGCCGGCCCGCCCGACCCGGTGCTCGACTCCGGCCCCTACGCGTGGTCGACCGATGCCGGAGCCGAGGGAGCCGTCGTTCTCACGATGACGAGCGGCGATGACGCCCGTTCCGGCCTGCGCCTGCAGCGCGAGATCGTGCTGCGACCGGGAGAGTCCGCCTATGAGCTCACGCTGCGGGGGACCAATGTGACCGACCGGCCGGTGAGCTGGTCGCTGTGGAATGTGACTCAGCGCGCCGCCGACGCGCCCGGCAGCGGCGGCGTGTGGGTCGGGGTGGCGCCCGATGACGCGCGAACCGTCGAGCTGGCTGTCGGCACCGGGGCTCCCTCGGCTGAGGTGATCGCCCCGGGCATCGTCCACCTCGCCCATCAGGATGTCGTCGGCAAGCTCGGTTTCCCGACCGCCACCGGATGGCTGGCCCACGCCGCGGGTGGATCGACCACCACCCAGGTGGTGCCCGTCGACGAGGACGGTGAGTATCCGGACGGCGGTTCACGCGTCGAGGTGTGGATGGAGCATCCGTTGGAGCGGCCCATCGCGCACCTGGGCGACCTCATGCCACCGGCGCGCATCGTCGAGGTCGAGGTGCTCTCCCCACGACGCACGATCGAATCGGGCGCGCAGCTCGCGCTGACGGTGCGGTGTGCGAGCTCCGAGGGTGAGCGGGCCGTGCGCTCGGTGGCGATCGCGGGGCACTGGAGCGTGCCCGCGGCGCAGGGTGACGGGCGCTTCACGGTCGCCTTCCACGCCTATGTCAACGGCACGCTCTACGTGGCCGACGACGGCCAGCGGATCGGCGAGATCGCCGCCGGGCGGGTGACGGAGGTACCCGTCACCGCGGCCCTGCTCGGCCGGCGTGCGGCCGTCGTCCGCCACGAGGACGGGCGACGTATCGATGCGGGACGACTGCCGGAGGTGGAGGCATGAGCGAGCGAAGCGAGCGAAGGTTGGGCTCAATCTCATGCCGCCACCGTCCTACCGTTCTTTTCTTTGAGGCGGTGGAGGCATGAGCCGCACTGCCGTGGTGACCGGAGCCGCCCGAGGCATCGGGGAGGCGACCGCGCGCCGGCTCGCCGACGCGGGGTGGAGGGTCGCGCTGCTGGATCGCGACCCTCTCGTCACGCAGACGGCGGAGCGGATCGGAGGGGCGGCCCGCGGCTATGTCGGCGATGTCGCCTCGGCCGAGGACTGGGCCGCGACCATCGACCGGGTGCGCGAAGAGCTCGGCGAGGTCGACGACCTGGTCTCCAATGCCCTCGTCACCGATCCGACGCCTCTGCACGAGATGGATCCGGAGTCCTGGCAGCGGCAGCTCGATGTCAATCTCACGGGAGCGTTCCACGGGGTGCGGGCCTGTCTGCCGGGATTGCGGCGGCACCGCGACGGACGGATCGTCATCGTGTCCTCCGTGCACGCGGCCTTCGGCCTGCCGGATGTCCCGGGCTACGCGGCCACCAAGGCCGGACTGACGGGGCTCACCCGGCAGCTGGCGGTGCAGTACGGCGGCGAGGTGCGGGTCAACTGCGTCGTACCGGGACCGATCCGCACCGCGCAGTGGGACCGGCTCAGCGAGGACGATCTTCGCCGCAGCGCGGCCGAGACCGTGATCGGCAGGATCGGCGAGCCCGCGGAGGTCGCCGGGGTGATCGCCTTCCTGCTCGGCGACGAGGCCGCCTTCGTGACCGGCTCGACCGTGACGGTCGACGGCGGCTGGAGCATCACCAAGAACTCGTCGTGACCATGCGATACCGACTGAAGGAGCAGATGTGAGCGGATACCGCGGACGCGGAGTGCACGGCAGCACCGTCGAGGAGCTCGGCGCGCGGATCGTCGACGGCTCCCTCGGCCCCGGCGAGGTCCTCGATCTCGCCGCGATCGGTGCGGAGTTCGACGTATCGCTCACGGCGCTGCGCGAGGCGATCAAGGTGCTGACAGCCAAGGGGTTGCTGGATGCACGGCAGAAGCGTGGCACGTTCGTGCGACCGCGCAGCGAGTGGAATGTGCTCGACAGCGATGTCATCCGTTGGCGTCAGCAGTCCGGTGACGCCGCCGCGGTTCTGCGCGATCTCGCCGAGGTGCGCACGGCCATCGAGCCCGAGGCGGCCGCGCTCGCCGCACAACGCCGCGACGAGCGCGACCTGCAGGCGCTGCGTGACGCCCTCGCGGCGATGGATGCCGCGCGGGACAAGCTGCCGCGCGATGCGGCGGATGCGGATCTGCAGTTCCACCAGGCGCTGCTCGACGCGACGCACAATGAGCTGTTCGCGCAGATGCGCATCTTCGTCGAGCCCGCGCTGTACATCCGTGACGAGCTGGTGCACGACCACGCGGTGAGCGATCCGTTGCCGAGCCATCGCCGGGTGGTCGACGCGGTCGAGGCCGGGGATGTCGACGAGGCGCGGGCCGCGGCGCTCGCGCTGCTGGAACAGAGTGTCGAGGACGTCGTGCGCGTGCTCGACGAGGAGCAGGGGGGAGACGCGTGAAGATCACGCGCATCGAGACCTTCGCGGTGCCGCCGCGCTGGGTGTTCTGCCGGGTCGAGACCGATGACGGTCTGGTGGGCTGGGGCGAGCCGGTCGTCGAGGGGCGGGCCGCGACGGTCCGCACGGCCGTGGAGGAGCTCTCCGGTCTGCTGATCGGCGAGGACCCACGCCGCATCGAGCACCACTGGCAGCGGCTCACCAAGGCCGGCTTCTACCGAGGCGGACCGGTCCTGTCCAGCGCCGTCGCGGGTCTGGATCAGGCGCTCTGGGACATCCTCGGCCAATCGCTGGGCGTGCCCGTCCACGCATTGCTGGGCGGCGCGGTCCGCGATCGTGTGCGGGTCTACGGCTGGATCGGCGGGGACGAACCGCGTGAGGTCGCCGAGGCCGCGCGGGGCCAGGTCGAGGCCGGGCTGACCGCGATCAAGATGAACGCGACCGGACGCTGGGACCGTCTGGCGACCCCGGCGGGTCTGCGCGAGGTCGCGGGTCGGGTGGAGCAGGTCCGCGCGGCCGTGGGCGACGATGTGGATGTGGCGGTGGACTTCCACGGCCGGGTCGGCCCCGCCGACGCGCGACGGCTGTTGCGTGCGATTGAGCCGTACGCGCCGGTCTTCGTCGAGGAGCCGGTGCTGCCGGAGCTGGCGATGCATCTGCCGGAGATCGTGCGGTCATCGGTGGTGCCGATCGCGACGGGGGAGCGGCTGTTCGACCGGGCGAGTTTCCGTACGGTCCTGGATGCGGGGGTGGCCGTCGCGCAGCCGGATCTCTCGCATGCCGGGGGGATCTCGGAGGTCCGCCGGATCGCCGCCCTCGCCGAGACCTACGGCGCGCTGCTGGCCCCGCACTGCCCGCTGGGGCCGGTGGCCCTGGCGGCGAGCCTGCAGGTCGCCTTCGCGACCCCCAATTTCCTGCTCCAGGAGCAGTCGATCGGTATCCACTACAACGACGGGTCGGCCGAGTTGCTCGACTATGTCGTCGACCGGGAGCCGTTCGCCTTCCCCGACGGTTCGATCGAGCGCTGGGAGGCGCCCGGGCTCGGCATCGAGGTGGACGAGGACGCGGTGCGCGCCGCCGATGCGCGCGGGCACGACTGGAAGGGTCCGGTGTGGGAGCACCCGGACGGATCATTCGCCGAGTGGTGAGAGGGCATGAGGAATGAGCGAGCGCGAGGGCTTCGTGGAGAAGCTGGCCGAACACCGTCTGCTGGGAATCGTCCGCGGCACCGACGCTGACGCGAGCATCGCGACGGCCTTGACCCTCGCCGAGGAGGGGGTGCGGTTGTTCGAGGTGTCGCTGACGAGCGCCGATGCGTTGCGGGTGCTGCGCGAGGTGCGGGCGGCTGTCGGCGACGATGTCGAGCTCGGGGCGGGCACGGTGCTCACCGCCGAGCAGGCGGACGCGGCCTTGGAGCATGGGGCGACCTATATCGTGACGCCCGCCGTGGCCCCGTCGGTCGCGTACTCGGTGGGGCTGGGCGTCCCGGTCGTGTGCGGTGCGCTGACGCCGACCGAGGTGGTCACCGCCGTCGGACTGGGTGTGGATGCCGTCAAGATCTTCCCGGCCAATGTCGCCGGGCCCCGGTATCTGAAGGATCTGCGGGCGCCGTTCCCCGATGTGCCCTTCGTCCCCGTGGGCGGTGTGGGGGCCCAGGAGGTTCCGGAGTACCTGGCCCACGGCGCGGTGGCGGTGGGGGTCGCGAGCCCGCTGTGCGGCGACGCGCCCGACGGCGGTGATCTGGAGCAGTTGCGGGGGCGCGCCCGCACCTTCCTGGGCCAGGTCGCGCGATGACCGGCACGACCGGCGTGGACGTGCTGACGGCCGGTGAGGCGATGACCGCGATCCGGTGCGACCAGCTGCTCCGCCTCGGCGGCCGGGCGAGCGTCTCGATCGCCGGAGCGGAGAGCAATGTGGCGATCGCGATGGCGCGGCTCGGCCATCGGGCGGCGTGGTCGGGGCGGGTCGGAGGAGACGAGTCCGGGGAGCTGATCCTGCGGACCTTGGCGGCCGAGGGCGTCGATACGACCACCGTGATGCGCGACGACACGGCAGCCACGGGGCTGCTCGTCTTCGAACAGCGGCTGCCCGATGTCACGCGCGTCGAGTACCACCGCGCGGGGTCGGCGGGCTCGCGGTGGCGGGTCGCGGATGTCGATGCCGCGCTGGCGCTGACACCTCGGCTCGTGCATGTGACGGGCGTGACGGCGGCGTTGTCGGCGACGACGCGCGACGCCCTCGTGCTGCTCGTGCGGCGGGCGCGGGAGGGTGGTGCGATCGTCAGCCTGGACGTCAACTTCCGTTCGCGATTGTGGTCCCGCGAGGAGGCCTCGCCGGTCCTGCGGGAGCTGGCGGGCTATGCCGATATCGTCATCGCCTCTCCGGACGAGTTGGAGCTGCTGGGCTCCGATGCCCGCGCGCTCATCGCCGCCGGGGCGCGCGATGTGGTGGTCAAGCAGGGCGCCGACGGTGCGACGGCGACCACCGAGGCGGGGGAGGAGTCGGTGTCCGCGCACCGGGTGCGAGTCGTCGATTCGATCGGTGCGGGCGATGCCTTCAGCGCGGGTTACCTGTCGGCCGTGCTGGATGGTGCCGGGGTCGGTGAGCGGCTGCGGCGGGGCACCGCACTCGGTGCCTTCGCGGTGGCCAGTGCCGGCGACTGGGAGGGTCTGCCTACGCGTGACGAGCTCGACCTGATCGGTGCCGGCGAGGGGGCGGCGATCCGATGAGCGTCGTCTCAGGTCCCTGGCAGCCGGTCGACGAGCGCCGTTGCGAGCTCGGCGAGGGTGCGCGCTGGCTCTCGTCGGGGCGGTTCGTCTTCGTCGATCTGCTGGCCGGACGCCTGTTCTCGACCAGTGGTGAGCCGGGAGCGGGGGCTCGTGAGGAGCTCGCGCTCGATGTGCCACTGGGCGCGGTGGCCGAGCATCCCGACGGATGGATCGCCGCGGCGGGCGAGGGCGTCGTCGTGCTCCGTGAGGGCGAGCCGATCTGGCTCGCGCGCCCTGCTGCCGATGCGGATGTCGCGATGCGGATGAACGACGGCGTCGCCGATGCGCGTGGTCGGTTCTGGGCCGGTGCGATGCCCTATGGCGGTGAGCCGGGCACGGGGTTCCTCCTGCGAGTCGATCCCGACAGGTCCGTGCACCGGGTGCTCGACGGGTTGACCATCCCCAATGGCCCGGCGGTGACGGCTGACGGCTCGCGGCTGTTCCTGGCCGACACGCCGACCGGGTGGATCCGTGCCTACGAGGTCGATCCCGCGACCGGCGATCTCGGTCCGGCCCAGGACTTCGCCCAGGTGGAGGCCGGCGGCCCCGACGGGATGGTCGTGGATGCCGAGGGATGTGTGTGGTCGGCGGTCTGGGGTGCCGCTCAGCTGCGGCGGTTCGGGCCCGAGGGGGCGCTGCGCGAGGTGATCGAGGTGCCGGTCCGGCAGCCGACCAGCATCGCGCTGAGTGCGACGGGGCCGGGGCGGATCCTTGTGACCTCCGCGACCCATGGGCTGGACGATCCCGGTGAGCTCGACGGCTGCACGATCACGGCGAGGACCGAGGTCCAGGGGATCGCCGCGGCCTCCTTCGGCTGAGTCGGCGGCCCGCGGGCGCTCGTCCCGTTCCCGACTTAGGCTCGATCCATGAGTGCTGTTCGCACCGCTGCCCGGCTGTTGCTGGGGGCGTTCATGGTCACCGCCGGGACACTGCATCTGACGACGCAGCGTGAGGAGTTCCAGGCCCAGGTGCCCGACTGGTTCCCGGTCGATGAGGATCTGACGGTGCTCGGGTCGGGTGTGGTGGAGATCGGCCTGGGGGCCGCGTTCATCGCCGCACCGCGACGCAAGCGCCTGGTCGGCGGGTTGCTGGCGGCGTTCTTCGTGGTGATCTTTCCGGGCAATATCGCGCAGTACGCCGAGGGCACGGATGCCTTCGGGCTGGACACGGACGGCAAGCGGCTGGCGCGGTTGTTCTTCCAGCCGCTGCTGGTGCTGTGGGCGTTGTGGGCCGGCGGCGTGTTCCGTCGGCGGTCCGGCCGTGACGAGCGCGCGGACTGAGTGAGGGAGCGGATATGGCACCGACGATCGCCACGAACACCCGGGTCGACCTCGATGGGCTGCTGGAGTTCGTCCGCCCTCGGCACCGGATGATCCTCATCACCGAGCGGGCCGACGGCACCCCGCAGGCGTCGCCCGTGACCGGCGGCGTCGATGACTCGGGCCGGGTGGTGATCGCGACCTATCCCGAGCGCCACAAGACCCGCAACGCCCGGACTCGGCCCGGGGTCAGCGTCGTGGTGCTGTCCGATGACTGGAATGACGCCTGGGTGCAGGTGGACGGCACCTGCGAGGTGCTCGATGCCGCGGACGGGGGCGAGGCCCTCGACGCCTTCGTCGAGTACTTCCGGAACATCTCGGGCGAGCATTCGGACTGGGACGAGTACCGTCAGGCGATGATCGACCAGGGCAAGTCGCTGCTGCGCATCACGCCGACCCGGTGGGGCCCCGTGGCCACGGGCGGCTTCCCGGCCCGTCTCGCGTGTGGGGCGTGACGTCCCGGTTGACGCGCGGTGCGGCCTCGAGGCCGTGTGGTGATGGGACAGGACAAGCACCTGGCGTTCGCGGACAGCGATGAGGGATAAGGCAAGGCTAGCCTGAATCATCGCGGTCGTGCGGTGTGCCCGATCCGCGCCCCGTCACTGATCTGGAGGACCACCGTGCCCCGTCGCGCCCGCTCGACCACCGTCCATACCGCCGCGCTGCGCGAAGTCCGCGTCCTGCGGATCGAGGACGTGACCCCCGGCCTGCGACGCGTGACACTGACGGGCGATCAGCTGGGCGCGTTCAGCCCCGGCGAGGGGGAGGTCATCCCGGAGTTTGCGAGCACAGGCTTCGATGACGATATCCGGATGATCTTCGCGCACCCTGGTCAGCGCGAGCCCGTGCTCCCGTACTTCCAGGGCGGCACCTGGCATGCGCCGAAGGATCCGCGGCCGCTCGGTCGCTACTACACGGTCCGTCGCTGGGACCCGGTCACGCGCGAGCTCGACGTGGACTTCGTCAAGCACGGCGTCGGCGTCGCGGCGACCTGGGCGTATCGCGCGCAACCCGGGGACCGGGTCCACTTCGGCGGGCCCTCGGCCTCTCAGGGCCTGCCCGAGGGTTTCGACTGGCTGCTCGTGGCCGGTGACGACACCGCCGCCCCCGCGATCGCCCGGCTCCTGGAGGAGCTGCCCGATGACGCGCGGGGTCAGGTCTTCATCGAGGTCGCCGACCTCGCGCACCGTCAGCCGCTGCGCGAGCTGCCCGGCGTGGAGGTGACCTGGTTGTCGCGCGCCGGTGCCGCCGCGGGCGGCACGCTCCTGCTCGACGCGGTGCAGGGAGCCTCCTGGTGGGATGGCAGTGTCTTCGCCTGGGTGGCCGGCGAGCAGTCCGCGGTCCGCGACATCAGACGTCACCTCGTCCAGGACCGGGCGGTGCCGAAGGGAGATATCGACTTCGTCGGCTACTGGAAGCGGACGGCCGCTCCCGCGCTGGCGGAGGACCCGTCGCTGCCTGATCCGGAGCAGGAGGACGACTCGTTCGAGAGGTTCCACCACAAGTCCGAGATCCTGCCGCCCCTGGCGATCCGGGTCGCGATCGAGCTCGGTCTCGGCGAGCTGATCCTCGCCGGCGTCCGGACACCGGCGGCGCTGGCGCAGCGCACCGGCACCGTCGAATGGGCGCTGCGCAAGTTCCTGCGTTATCTCGAGACGATCGAGCTCGTGTCCTCGCGGGACGATGAGTACACGCTCACCGCATCGGGCGAGGAGCTCGCGGAGGCTTGGATGATCCGGGTGCTGCACCCTGGCGGGGTCACGGCTCGCCTGGAGCAGGGGCTCTTCGGTCTCGCGGAGTCGCTGCGTTCCGGCGAGGCGTCCTATGCCTCCGTGACGGGAAGGGATATCGCGAGTCTGCGCAGCGATGCGGCCTTCGAGCGCGAGCTCCTCGACGAACGGTCAGAGGGGGCCGAGTATCTCGCCGGACCGCTCGTCGCCGCAGCACCGCTGGACGGTGCGGCGCACGTGTTGATCGACAGTGACATCGCCGGCGCCGTGGCCTCGCTCGTCGCACAGGCTCACCCGGACACCGAGGTGACGATCCTCGCATCGGCGGCACATGCGGCTTGGCTCCGCGATGACCTGCCGGCGACGATCTCCGACCCGACACAGGCCGCGCGGGTGCGGGTCGTCGAGGAGGATGCGGACACGTCGGCGGCCGCCGACGTGGTGCTCGTGGTCGATCGCCTCGCCGATCATCCGGACGCCGAGGCGGCCGCGCTCCTGCGTCGTCATGCGGATCGGCTCGCTCCGGGCGGCCGACTGCTGGTGTCGGAGGACACGCTGGACCTCGCGGACGTCGACGATCACGACGCCGAGGAGGATCTGCTGCGATTGACGGTGAACGGTTCCGGCTATCGGACCGACCTCGAGATCGATGCCCTCATCGGCCGTGCCGGCCTGAAGGCGATCGCGACCGAGCGCTTCGGCTGGCGCGGCCTGTTGCGCACACTCGTGCTCGACTGAACCCGCTCCGTCACGCCCGGCTGTAGATCTCCCACAGCCGGGCGTACCGCCCTCCGGCGGCCACGAGCTCGTCATGGCCGCCCTGCTCGACGACACGGCCGCGGTCGAGCATCACGATGCGGTCACAGGCTCGCGCCTGGGAGAGCCGGTGGGCGATGACGATCGCGGCTCTGCCCCGGATCACGCGAGCCGTCGCCTCCTCGAGAACCGCGGCGGTCCGTGAGTCGGCCTCGGCCGTCGCCTCGTCGAGGATCGCGAGCTCCGGATCGTGCAGCGCGAGCCGCGCGAGTGCGAGCAGCTGAGCCCCGGCGCCGGCCAGTCGGTGCCCTCCGGCGCCGATCGCGGTGTCGAGGTCGTTCGGCAGGCTGGTGATCAGCTCGAGGGCGCCGACCGTGCGCAGAGCCTCGCGCAGCTCGTCATCGGTGGCTGCTGGCGCGGCGAGCGCCAGGTTGTCCCGCACGGTGCCGGCGAAGACGTGGCTCTCCTGGTCGAGGAAGGCGATCCGGGACCGGTCCACGGTATGCACGCTGCCGGCATCCGGCTGGCGGGATCCCGATATGAGACGGGCCAGCGTCGTCTTGCCGGACCCTGAGGTCCCCACGATCGCGACGTGCTCGCCACTGCCCACGGTCAGGCTGACGCCGTCGAGCACCCGATGCCCGGAGCGATAGGCGAAGTCGACCTCTTCGAGCTGCACGGGATGGTCGGCCGGCGGTGAAGGCCGTGGGGCAGGCGCGGTCTCCGGACCGGTGTGCGCAGTTCGGGTGACCCCCACGACGCGGGCCAACGACGCGGCGGCCGATTGCAGGCCGTCCATCACGAACATGAGGCTCGCCAGAGGGCCGGTGATCTGGAGGAAGAGCAGCGATGCGGCGGTCACCTGGCCCAGGGAGGCGTCGTGCTGTCCGGCGAGCCAGAACCCGCAGGCGAGCACGAGCAACAGGCCGATCGCCTCCGCCAGGTTGATGCGACCGAAGAAGCGGTTCTGCATGATCCGCGCGCGCACGCGCCAGCGCGCGACCTCCCAGGTCGCATGCTGCACAGCCGATATCCGCGCGGGGCCCGCGCCGAAGGCGGTGACCGTGGGCAGCGCGGTGAAGGAGATGAGGACCTGCTCCCCGCGGGTGCTGTCGGCCGACCGCAGCGCCGCGTACACCGGTGGCACGGCGGGGAGGTACCAGCGCAGGGCCCGCACGTACAGCGGGATGGCGAGCAGGAAGGCGATGGTGAAGCGCCAGTCGATCGCCGCCGTGCCGATGCCGGCCAGGAGGATCGTGAAGACCGCCGAGGCGATGGTCGGCAGGATGCCGGGGAGCTCGTCGGAGACATTGCGGGTGTCGGTCGCGGCACGGGTGACGACGTCTCCGCTGCCGACGCGTTCGATCTCGGCCTCCGGCAGGACGAGCATCGCCGCGACGAAAATCTCGCGGAGCTCGGCGGCCATGGTCTCGACGAGCCGGCCGAGCGAGACGACTCCGAGCAGCTCGGCGATCCCGCCGAGGATCGCTGCGCCCCCGAGGATCGCGAGCTGCCACCAGAAGATCGTGGGGACGCCCGAGCCTTCGCTGCGGGTGACGGTCTCGACCATCCAGCCGATCGTCAGCGGCAGGACGAGCGTCATCGCCGCGGCGATCAACAGCAGCACCAGGACTCCGGCGATACGCCAGCGACGGCCGGTGGAGAGGCGGGAGATCTCCGCCCACATCTGCCGGCCGTCGGCGACCGGGAGGCGGGCGCTCACGGCATCGCCCCGGTCGTCGGGGACGTCACGCTGCGATCGGCTACGGCATGGAAGGCCGAGGCGGAGGTCACGACGATCGTGGTCCGTGCTCGTCGTGCCTGGCGTACGCGTCCCGCTATCTCCAGCTCGGTGACCGAGTCGACCGAGCTGGTGGGTTCGTGCAGGACGAGGACCGTGGCGTCGCGCGCGATCGCGCGGGCCAGGGCGACGCGCTGACGCTGGCCGCCCGACAGCGTGCGGCCGCCGTCCCCGATCGGCGTGTCATAACCCTGGGGGAGTTCGTGCTCGAGGCTCTCACAGCAGGCGATGTGCAGGGCGGCGACGGCGTGAGCGCGATCCTCCTCCCGCTCCGGCGGGGCCGCATTGGCGAGCACGGTGGGCTCCAGCAGGTCGGGGTGGTGCGGGGCGACGAGGATCGTGCGGCGGAGTTCATCGGCCCGGTACTCCTGCACCGGCCGGTCGTCGAGTTTCACCTCCACGGTCCCGGCGTCGACGTGCGGGGTGGACAGCGTCAGGGCGGCCACGAGCGCGTCGCCGTCCACCACGGCCGGATCGACCGCGACGAACTCCCCGGGGCGTATCTCGAGCGACTCCAGCAGGTGAGGGGAGGTGAGGCGTAGTCGCGGGGTCGTCGGGACGGCTCGTGTGCCGGTCGCGGCCGGATCCGGCCCGAGTCCGAGGAGGTCGAGGAGGCGGCGAGCCGATGCCAGTGCCTCGGCGGCGACCGTGGCGGCCTCCTCGATGAGGATCCGCAGAGGTTGCAGGATCGTCTGGGCGATGCCCGCGGCTGCGATGAGCTGACCGATGGTGATCGATCCGTGGAAGGTCAGGGCTGCCGCGAGGACGGCGACCGTACCGGCGAAGAGACCTGTGAGAGCGGCATTGGTGCCCACCAGCGCGGCTTCGGCGCGGTTCGCCGAGAGGGCGCCGGTCAGGGCGGTGCGGCTGATCCCGCGGTAGTGCGTGGCGGCGGCCCGGCGGGCCCCGATCCCGGCGATGACACGATGTCCGGCGATGAGATCGGCGGCGGTGCCGGAGGCGTCGGCGATCGCGGCCTGCTCACGCTCGGCACGACGCCGGAGGGGACGTGCGACGACGGCCATGACGAGCAGGATCACGGGGGCGCCGATGATGACGGCGGTACCGAGCAGCGGATGGATCGCGAACAGGGTCACGGCGGCGACCACCACCGCGACGAGATTGCCGATCGGGTAGATCGCGAAGTAGAGCGCGCTGCAGGCGCGCATCGTGTCGGAGGTAGCGACCGACAGCAGGCGTCCGGGCAGTTGCGGCGGCCCCTCGGTGCCGCGCACGTCGAGTACCCGCTCGACCACGCGAGCTGAGAGCTCGTACTGCGCCCGCTGGACGCAGAGCCACCCCATGCGGCCGCCGAAGCGGTAGGTCAGGTTGATGATCACGTAGAGACCCGCGATGACCCCGGCCCAGGCCAGGAAGCCGGACAGCGCGTCGCGGGTCGACGTTCCGGTGGTGACCGGCCCGATCCCACGGTCGATCGCCGCGCCCAGTGCCAGCGGGATGAGTGTGCTGGCGGTATTGAACAGGATCAGCAGCAGACAGCCGACGGCCGCGATCGCTCCACCGGACCGGATGATGGCGAGCGCGAGGCGGAGCGGCGACATGCCGGCGCGGAGGCCGATGCGCGGCGCCGGTGGGTCGGCGGGCACGTCGAAGAAGACCGGGAGGCGCCGCGGGGGGCTCCAGGCGCCGGTCATGCGGGGGCGTGGTGGGACGATGCCGTCGAGTTCGCGACCGGTGGCGGCGGGTGGTCGGGCGGCAGCGGGTACACGGTCGGGGAGCCGGTGACGGGGTCGGGAGCGACGAGACACGGCAGATCGAAGACCGTGCCCACCAGCTCGGCGGTGATGACGTCTCCGGGTGCGCCGGTGGTGACGACCCGGCCCTCCTTCATGACGATCAGGTGGTCGGCGTAGCGGGCGGCCTGGTTGAGGTCGTGGAGCACCGCGACGAGGGTCTTGTGCTGGTCGTGGAGCGTCCGGAGGAGTTCCAGCAGCTGGTACTGGTGGGCGATGTCGAGGAAGGTCGTCGGCTCGTCGAGCAGCATGATCGGGGTCTGCTGAGCCAACAGCATCGCGACCCAGACGCGTTGACGCTGACCACCGGACAGCTCGTCGACGTAGCGTCCGGACAGCTCGTCGACATGGGTGGCCGCCATGGCCTCGGCCACCGCGGCCTCGTCCTCGGGGCGCCACTGCTGGATCAGCGACTGGTAGGGCGCGCGTCCACGGGCCACCAGATCGGCCACGCGGATGCCGTCGGGTGCCAGCGAGGTCTGTGGCAGCAGTCCGAGCCGGCGGGCGACCTCCTTGGAGCGGTACCGGTGGATCTCCTTGCCGTCCAGGACCACCTCCCCGGCTGTGGGCGTCAGGATGCGGGCCAGCGCCCGCAGGAGCGTCGACTTGCCGCAGGCATTGGGGCCGATGATCGCGGTGAAGGAGCCGTCCGGGATGCCGACCGAGAGGTCGCGCGAGATCGTGCGCCGGTCGTAGCCGATCGTCACCTGGTCGGCGGCGATGCGGGACGTGGGAGAGGTGGAGTTCATGATCGTCTCGTTCGCTCAGGCGGTGGGGTTCTGGTGGCGGCGGGCTTCGTGGACGAGCAGCCAGATCAGGTAGACGCCGCCCACGCAGACGGTGATGAGGCCGACCGGGACGGTGCGGTAGAAGCTCGCGACCACGAGGGACAGGAGCTGGGCGCTCATCAACAGCGTCGCGCCCATCGCGGCGGCGGACAGCAGGCTGACCCCGGGGGAGCGGGTGAGGCGCCGGGCGATCTGCGGGGCGACGAGGGCGATGAAGCCGAGGGGGCCGGCGGCCGCCGTCACGAGCGCGGTCGTGGCGACGCCGACGACGATGAGCGCCAGGCGAGCTGCCCCCACCCGGGTGCCCTGGGTGACGGCGGCGTCGTCGCCGAGCTCGAGTCGCCGCAGGGCGGGGGCGAGCAGCAGGGAGCAGACCACGATGACGGCGAAGATCATGAGTGCCGGCACCATGCTGGACCAGGTGACGCGGGAGACGGAGCCGGCTCCCCAGAATCCGACGGCCATGGCGTCGTCGATGTCGGCTCGCGTGATGAGATAGCTGTTGATCGAGCCGAGCATCGCCGAGACGCCGATGCCGACGATGATGAGCCGGAAGCCCTGGACCCCCTGCCGGTAGGCCAGCACGTAGACGACGAAGGCGGTCAGGATGCCGCCGATGATCGCCGCTGAGGCGAGCGTCCAGTAGTCGCGCGTGCCCAGCAGGAGCATCACGACCACGACGGCGGTGTACGACCCGGCGTCGAAGCCGATGACATCGGGTGAGCCCAGCGGGTTGCGGGTCAGCGACTGGAAGATCGCTCCGCCGATGCCGAGGACGGCGCCGAACACGATCGCGGCCATGATGATGGGCAGCCGCCATTCGAGGACGATCTTGCGGTGGAAGCTCTGCCCGCCGCCGGTCACGGTGGTGACCACCTCATCGAGGGTCAGCGGGTAGTCGCCGAAACGCAGCGCCACGATGCCGAGCGCTATCGAGAGGAGGAGCAGGAACGACGAGACGACGATGATCCGTACCGGCACGCGGGCCGAGAACCAGCGGGTCCGGATGCTGCGGGTGGCGTAGCCGAAGTCGACGGGCGGGACGTCCTGCCTCCTGAGGATGCTCACAGGCCGCTCGCCTTGCTGCGCCGGACCAGCAGGATCAGCACGGGGGCGCCGACGACGGCCGTGACGATGCCGACCTCGATCTCGCCGGGGCGGCCGATCACGCGGCCGATGACATCGGACAGGAGTACGAGGACGGGCGCCGCGAGCGCGGAGTAGGCGATGACCCAGCGCTGGTCCGGTCCGGTGAACCAGCGCACGATGTGGGGCACCATTAGCCCGACGAAGCCGATGCCCCCGGTCAGCGCCGTACCGCCGCCGGCGAGCAGGGTGACCGCGATGATGCCGAGCACACGGGTGCGCAGGATGCTCGTGCCGAGCGAGGCGGCGAGGTCGTCGCCGAGGGCGATCGAGTTCAGGGCGCCCGCCAGCGCGAGGGCCAGCAGGATGCCGGCGATGAGGAACGGGAACACGTGCCACGTGTCCTGGAGGTTGGTCCCGCTGATCGAGCCGACCCCCCATCGACGCAGACGCTGGAAGGTGTCGGGGTCGATCAGCGTCAGGAAGGTTCCGACACCGCCGAGTACGGCGGCCAGCGCGACGCCGGCGAGCACGAGCGTGATCGGTGAGACCGAGCCGCCTCCCGCGGCGCCGATGACGTAGACGATCACGGTGGCGAATGCGGCACCGAGGAAGGCGAACCAGACGTAGCCCTGCGTGCTCGTGACACCGAAGATGCCGACGCCGAGGGTCACGGCGAACCCGGCACCTGCGTTGACACCGAGGATGCCGGGGTCCGCCAGCGGGTTGCGGGTCAGCGCCTGGATCAAGGCGCCCGCGACGCCGAAGGCCGCGCCCACGATGATGCCGACGGCGGTCCGCGGGATCCGCAGTGACCACACGATGATCGACGCATCGGTGTCGTCGTGCGCCCAGAGTCCGCGCCAGACCGCGTCGAGCGGCAGCGGGTTGGCGCCGTACATGAGGCTCAGGGCGATCGCGACCACGAGAGCCGCGAGGATCGCCAGCAGCCCGAGGGCTCGGCGGCGGTGCAGCGAGCCCTCGGGCCGTTCGTCCCGGTCGGTGTCTGCGACCGGGACGATCGTGCGGGTGGTCATCGGATCGGCATCCTCAGCCCTGCAGTGTCTGCGACAGCAGCGGTGCGAGGGTCTCGGCGAGCTTCGGGGTGCCGAGCGGGTCGTTGTAGGCCATCGGAATGCCGAGCCGGCCGATCTGCTGTCCATCGTGCTCGAGGGTGACCCGGTCGATGCTGCGCAGGACCAGGAGCTGACCCTCCTGCACCGCCGGGATGCTCTGGAAGAGCGGCGCGTCCAGGAGGCCGTCGAGGGCCTCCTGTTCGCCGAGGTAGTCCATGACGACGACGATGTCCGCCGATACGTCACCGATCAGCTCGCCGCTGATCAGAGCATCCTTCGTGTACTGCTCCCCGGCGGGATTGGGTGCGAGTCCCATGTCCTCCAGCATCACCTGGATGCTTCCGCCCGGCGGGTTGGAGTAGTAGACCTCGTCGGCGGCCCAGAACTCGAGGAAGGCCACGGTCTTGCCGGCGAGCTCGGGGTGGGTGGCGGTGATCTCGGCCATCTGCTCGTCGTAGTCGTCGATGACCGCCGCGGCACGGTCTTGGAGGTCCAGGGCCTCGCCGAGGAGGGTGATCTGGTCCTGCCAGGACACGCCCGTGGCATCGGGCTCGGGTTGGGAGAGCACCGGTGCGGCCTGCTCGATCTTCGCGAGATTGTCGAACGGGGTCGGTCCCCACGCCGTCGCGACGACGAGGTCGGCATCGACCTTCGCGACGACCTCGGGAGGCACGGGATCGCCGCCCCATTCCCAGGTCTCGGGGTCCTCGACCAGCACATCGGACGACCAGGGGACCTGATCGAGGTCGACATCGTGGCTTGCGACCGGTGTCACGCCGAGGGCCACGAGCAGGCCGAACTCGTAGGAGTCCGCCGCGAGGAGGCGCTCGGGCCGCTCCTCCAAGGTGACCTCACCCCAGCCCGCGTCGATCGTCAGCGGGTACTCGGTCGTGCCCTCTGCCGCTGGCAGGAGGTGGGAGGAGTCGGCTCGGTCCGTGTCGTCCTCGGCGTTGCTGCCGCAGGCGGCGAGCAGTCCCGAGATGAGCAGTGCCGAGGTGGCGAGGAGGGCAGGGCGCAGGCCCCGGTGATGCGTGGTCATATCTATTCCCTGGTCGACGTGACAGGTGTCGGAGCTCCTCATCGCGTGCTCGCGACTGTGGCGAGGGCCGGTACGAAGAAGGAGGCGAGGGCCTGGAGCGGGACGGGTCCATTGTCGCCGTTGATCGCCCAGCCGAAGTGACCGAAGTCCTCGGCTATCACTTTGTCGCCTATCGTGATGTCGCCGTATCCGTGGGTGACGAGTTCGACGAGACGGCCGGACTTCACCGCATCGAGGTTCTGGAAGAGCGGCTGGTCGACGAACGCGCGGAACTCATCCGGCGCGTCGCTCGCATCGGTGATCACCACGATGTCCGCCTCGATCGAGCCCACGAGCTCGACGCTCAGCTCGTCGGTGCCGGCGAAACGGGCGGCATCGGGATTGGGAGGGAAGCCGAGTTCGGTGAAGAGCCGTTCGCTGCCCGAGCCCGGGGTGCTCAGATAGGCCGCGCCGTAATCGCCACCCCAGAAGTGCAACAGCGCGATAGTCATGTCCGCGAACTCCGGGTGCTCAGCACGCACGCGCTCGAAGTAGGCGCCATTGTCGGCGATCACCTGCTCGGCGCGTTCCTGGAGATCGAGCACGAGTCCCAGTTGTCGAATCCGCTCCTGCCAGGTGGGCGTCCCCTCCTCCGTCGGTTCGGGGCCGACCACGGGCGCCAGGTTCGACAGTTCGTCATAATTGTCCGGTTTGTCGACGACCGAACTGATGACCATCAGATCAGGGTCGGTCGCCGCGATGGGCTCCAACGGGTAGAGGACCTCGCCGGTGTCCCAGGTCGCCGCGACTTCACCGCGCAGCTGCTTGGTGGTGTAAGCGGTCAGTTCGATGAGTTCGTCGGCGCCGATCGGGGTGACATCGAGTGCTGCCATGAGGTCGACATCACCGGTCGTGCCGGCGACGATGCGCTCGGGTCGCTCGTCGATCGTGGTCTCGCCCCACTGTGTGTCGATGGTGAGTGGATACTGGGTGGTGCCCTCGGCCGGTGGCAGCGACACGGGGGCGAGTTCGGTGCTCTCATTCCCGTTATCGCTGCTGCCGCAGGCGGCGAGCAGTCCCGAGATGAGCAGTGCCGAGGTGGCGAGGAGGGCAGGGCGCAGGCCCCGGTGATGGGTGGTCATCGTGTTCTTTCGGGTGAGGGGAGGGTGGGTCCGGCGTCAGGACAGGTCGATGCCCGCGAGCCAGCCGTCGGCGATCTCCTCGGCCGCCCACGGCAGGGCGAGCGAGCTGGCGCCGCGGCGCAGGACCCAGACCGCGTTGTCGACGAGCTCCCCGTCGGACGTCATCAGCTGATCGGTCGAAGAGTCCTCCTGGAAGACCAGCGACTCGTACTGGCCGCTGGAGACGGCGGACAGCGCCTGGAACAGCGGCTGGTCCTCGCGGGCCTGGCGGCTCGCCTCGTCCGTGTAGATGGTCAGGAGGACGTCGGCGTCGAGCAGCGCCTGGTTCTCGTCGGAGACGGTGTCGTCGTCGACGAAGTTCTCGGCGAGCGGGTTGGGGGCGAAGCCGAGATCGAGCATCACGCCCTCGGCCGGACCGCCGGTGACGGTGTAGTAGGAGACGCCGTACTCGGGCCCGTAGTCATAGGCGATCGTGGCGGTCTTGCCGGCGAACTCCGGGTGAGCCTCCGCGACGGCGGCGATGCGGTCGTCCGCATCGGAGACGGCCTGGTCGGCGGCCTCGCTCAGGTCGAGTACTTCGCCGATCTGGCGCTGCGCCTCGCGCCAGTCGAGCTTGTCGCCGGCGCTCTCCTCCTCGGCCACGTCGACGACCGGTGCGATGTCGGCGAGCTTGTCGAAGTCGGCCTGGCTGGTGATGCTGTTGGTCGCGACGATGAGGTCCGGCTCGCTCGCGGCGATGGCCTCGAAGTTGAACCCGTCGTCCTCGGGGACCTCGGTCGTGGCGATGCCGTCGAGATAGTCCTGGTCGTTCCAGGGCCACATGGTGTCGGCATTGCGCCCGCCGTAGTAGACCGGGGTGACATCGATGGCCTCGAGCGCGTCGAGGTTGGAGGAGAAGCCGATGACGGCGACGCGCTCGGGACGTTCGTCCAGCGTCGTCTGGCCGAGCCAGGTGTCGATCGTCAGCGGGTAGTCGGTCGTGCCCTCGGCCTCGGGCAGGGAGACGGAGTCGTCGGACTCACTCGTCTCCGAGTCGCTCCCGCATGCTGCTAGGCCGGTCGTGAGGAGCAGGGCGACTGCTGCGCCGAGGGAGCGGCGCAGCGAGGAGGGAGCGGTGGACATTGCGGCCTTTCACGGAGATGGACAGGAACACGGAGAAGAACTGTCTTAGGCTAGCCTTGCCTCTTGTGACTAAGGTGTCCCTAAGCGCCACGTGCTTAGCCTCGATTCCCGCCTCCCGGCTCGACCCGGTGGTCGATGAGGATGCGCTGCTGCTGTGGGTCCGCGATGGCTCGCTCACCGTGCGTCTCGACTCCGGCGAGCGGTTCGACGCGAGGGCCGGTCAGGCGGTGTGGATCCCGCCGGCGCTGCGACATTCGGCCGAGACGACCCCGGGGTCGGTGGTGCTGCCCGTGCTCGCCGAGGCGGCGGAGGTGCCGGACGCGCTGGACCGGCCCTGCGTCGTGGCTGTGCCCTCCAGCTGGCAGGACTGGCTGATGTACCGGGTGGCTCGATGGTTCGGTTTCTCGAGCGGGGCCAAGCCCGATGGCCGTCGGCTGTTCGACCTGCTCGCCGGAGCCGAGCGGGTTCGCGGCGAGTCGGATGCGCCGCTGCTGCCGACGATGCCCCGGTCTCCTGGTGCTAGAGCCGTCGTGGAGCGGCTGCTGGACGATCCGGCCTGCGAGGCCGACCTCGTCGAGCTCGCGGCCGAGGCGGTCGTCAGCCCCCGGACGCTGCAACGGCAGCTCAAGGAGGAGACGGGGCACGGGCTGGCGCAGTGGCGCACGCTGATCCGGCTCGATGCCGCGGCGCGACTTCTCGTCCGCGGACGCGATCTGGGGTGGGTGGCTCATCGGGTCGGCTACGCGAGTGTCAGCGGATTCGCCCATGCGTTTGCGGAGCATATGGGGCAGAGCCCGGGACGGTTCGCCGCAGGTCACCGCCGCTCGCGGCCCGTGGCTCGTGCGTCGACCGGGGGTGCGCGCCGCGGTGGGGCACTCGTCGCCGTCGCGGTTCCGCCGGCTGTGCCCGATGTGCCGCCGTCGGGCTGGGTGACGCCGTTCGACAGCGTGCTGTGGATGTATCGGGGATCGGCGCGTGTCGAGGCCGCGGGCACGATCTCCCGGTTGGAGGCGGGCGATGTGATCTGGCTGCCGCAGGGGGTGGCGCACCGGGTCGAGTTCGCTCCCGGCGCGATCCTGCTTCCGCTCGGCTATCGTCCGACAGCCCGGCCGGGTCGGATCGAGCCGCCGCGGGTCGTCGAGCTTCCGAGGACGCCGGAGATGGAGACGTTCCTGCTGCATGCGGTGGTGGCCAATCACTTCCTGTTACGGCCCCGGGATCACGATCCTCAGGCGTTGTTGTCGCGTCTGCAGGTCATTCCGCCCGATTCGGTGCCGCTGCCGGAGCAGCTCGAGGTGATCGTCGTGACCGTGCAGGAGGACCCGTCGGATCCGCGGGGCCTGGTCGACTGGGCGGCTGAGCTCGGTGTCGATGCCGGCGCGTTGGGACGCGAGTTCGCCGAGATGATGGGGGAGTCGTTCCCTCGGTGGCGGTCGCGGGCGCGGATGACGCGGGCGAGGGCGCTGATGTGGGACGGCCATGCCCCGTCGAGCGTGGCGCGGCGTGTGGGTTACGCCCATCTGTCGGCGTTCAGCAAGGCGTTCAGCGCCACGCACGGTATCCCGCCGCGGGAGTGGCTACGCCGCGACGCGGGGTGAGCGCACCGGCTTGGTCGGACTACGCGGTCAGGATGGTCTGCCGCACGTACCAGCGTGAGCCGTCGTCGCTGGGCTCGATGGCGCGGAAGGTCTTGATTTGGTGGTGCTGTTTGCACAGCAGCCACATGTTGTCACCGTGGGTGGGGCCAAGGGGATGCGGCCGTCGGTGGTCGATCTCGCACCGGGTGCCGCGGACCTGGCAGCCGGGGAAGCGACAGGTGCCGTCGCGGAATCTGATCGCATTGCGCAGGTGGTGGCTGGGGAAGCGTCCGGTGTAGTCGATGCTGAGGATGTTCTCGCGCTCGTCGACGAGGAGTCGGTACCAGAACGGGTTGCCGGCGCTCACGAGCTCGCGGACCGCCGTGGCCGGCAGGGTCCATTGACGGTCCCAGGAGATGCCCGGCTGGTCGTCGAGACCCGCCAGGGTGGAGGCGGGCACCATGACGCCGATGGCGACTGTGGGCGCGATCGGTCCGTCATCGGCCGGATCGACCGAGCCGAGGACCGCGAGGGCGAGATCCGCGCGGCGCTGGTCGAGCGTGCGCTCGTCGTCACGGATGGCCTTGGCGGCGTGGTCGAGCTTGTTCTCGATATCGGCGAGGAGCAACGACGGCACGTTGGCGACCCACAGGTCCCCGGTGCTGGAGGTCTCGTGGTGGATCACGCGCACGTGGCGTTCCTGGAGTGTGGACGCGGTGCGCTCGTCGGCGTGCTCGGGCTCGGCGCGCGCGATGAAGCGCTTGATCCAGGCGCGAAGCTCGGCGAGCGTGTGGTGCTCGGCATAGTCGGCCACGCGTGCGTCGAGCCGTTCGAGCGACTGCTCGTGGTGGAGGGCGTCGAGGTTCCGGCCGATCTCGCTCACCCGGGCGGCATCGATCCGGCCCTCGGAGAAGGCGAGCCAGGCGCGGGGGAGCTTCTCGTTGACCTCGCGTGCCTCGTGCAGGCGCGAGCGTGTGGTGTGCTGGCTCCACCCCAGCGCCTCGCCCATCGCCGCGAGGTCGCCGTGGAAGCCCCAGCCAGAGTCGTCCTTGCCGTCGAAGTAGGCGAGCAGGAGCTTGATCCGCTCGTAGTCGACCAGTGCCGCCAGATGGCGTACGTCAGCGGCGTCGATGAGCGCCGCGTCGCTGGTCGAGTGGATCATGTTTCCACGTTAGGGGAGCCCACCGACACGTCTTTCCGGCTATCCACACCTCACGTGGGAGGCATGCGGACGGCGCCGTCGACGCGGACGGTCTCGCCGTTCATATAGGAGTTGGTGACGCATTCGAGCACCATGCTGGCGAGCTCCTCGGGGTGTCCGAGGCGCTGGGGGAAGTTGACGGACTCTGGCACGGAGCTGGGTGTAGGTGGGTGGATCTTGGCACTCGTTCTCTCGGTCACCGAGACCCGCTCCGTGCAGAGCGGGATGTTTGCTTGCCTGAGGCGGTCGGGGATTCAGACCAGCAACAGACATCGAACCCCCCATGGGTGCTCACCCGTCGGCGTCGGAGCCCATTGATGGTCATGACGACGTTCGATGTTTGAGCGTTCTTCGCCCTTCCTACCTTGCCCGTCGCCAGAGTTGCGCCTCGTAGGGCGCGAGATCGCGCGACCCAGCACCGCTGGCGAGTGTCAGCTCCCACGCGGGGTCGATGGCGGTGGTGTGCGTCGGCCGGTCGGTGAGGTTCAGGACGACCAGGAACTCCTCGTCTCCCTCGCACCGGCGATACCGCCAGCTGCGGCGCGGCGTGCGCTCCATGATCGTCTCCCCGTAGACCAGCGCGGGGTGTGATCGGCGCAGCCGGATCAACGCTCGATGCCATTCCAGCACCGAGTCCGGGTCGCCGCGTTGATCCTCGACGTTGATCTGGGCCTCGCTCCCGTCGCCGGAGATCCAGGGTTCGCCCGTCGTGAATCCGCCGGTGGCGTCCCAGGCCATCGGGACGCGCGCGTGATCGCGGGTCCCGGCGAGCACACGAGTCCAGACCTCCTGCGGCGCCAGCCCCTCGGCCGTGAGCTCGGCGGCGAGGTTGAGGCTCTCGACGTCCCGCAGCTGTTCCAAGCCGCGGAACCGCTGATTGGCCGCGCCGATCTCCTGTCCCTGGTAGAGGAACGGGGTGCCGCGCAGGGTGAATTGGATCATCGCGAGCAGCTTGGCCACGGCGACGCGGTGCTCGGGGCGGGGATCGACCTTCGACACCAGCCGCGGATTGTCGTGGTTGTCGAAGAACAGGCTCATCCAGTAGCCCTCGCCGTAATCGGCCTGCCACTGGGCGTAGTAGTCCTTGAGGTGGGCGAGGTCGTAACGATAGGAGTCGAACCGTGTCCTGCCCGGATTCTCGAGATGCTCGAAGTTGAACACCATGTCGAGCTCGCCGCGGTCATCGCCGACCATCAGTTTGCCCATCTGCGCGCTAACCACGGGGGTCTCGCCGATGGCGACGCAGTCGGGATCGTCGAAGGCCTCGGCTCGCAGTTGCTTCAGGTACTCGTGCAGGCGCGGACCGTGGAAGTAGTGCTCGAGGCCGGTGAACCCGGTCAGAGCGCCGATCAGCTCATTGCCGGGCGGTAGACCGGGCGTCTTGGAGATGTAGTTGATGACATCGAGGCGGAACCCGTCCACGCCGCGGTCGCGCCACCACCGAGCGATGTCCACGACCTCGGCCCGCACGGCCGGGTTCTCCCAGTTCAGGTCCGGTTGCTTCGGCGAGAACAGGTGCAGCCCCCACAGCCGTTGCTCCTCGAACCAGCGCCAGGCCGGTCCGGAGAAGAACGAGCGCCAGTTGTTCGGTGGCTTCTCTGGATCGCCGGGCCGCAGGAAGTAGTAGTCGCGGTAGGGCGAGGCCGGGTCGGTGAGCGCCCGCCGGAACCAGGCATGCTCGTCGGAGGTGTGATTGACGACGAGGTCCATCACCAGTCGCATCCCGCGTCTGTGCAGACCCGCCACGAGGGCGTCGAAGTCGTCCATCGTGCCGAAGTCGGCGAGGATCGCGCGGTAGTCGCGGATGTCGTAGCCGTTGTCGTCATTGGGGGAGTCGTAGACGGGGGAGAGCCACACCGCGTCGATGCCGAGGTACTCCAGGTAGTCCAGCCGGTCGAGGATGCCGCGCAGGTCGCCGATCCCGTCGCCATCGGAGTCGGCGAAGGACCGCGGGTAGACCTGATAGAAGACGGCCTCCCTGAACCAGGCCGTGCGACGAGGCAGGTCGACGGCGGGCACGTCGGCGACGGAGGCGAGCAGCCGGACGATGGCATCGACGAACTCGGCATCGATGCGTCCGCGGGTGAGCCGGGGGAGCGCGCTCAATCGGATCGATCCGATGATCGGGTTGTCGATCCACCGCACCGACCGCCCGATGTGACGGGTCAGGCTGGTGATGATGTCGCGCCCGAGCGGATGGCCGTAGACATCGCGCAACCGGCTCCTCGTGGTGATCTCATGGCCGGGCATGGTCGTCTCCCGTGTGCTCGTCGTCGGTGTGCTCGGCCGCCCTGCGGAGGCGGAGGGCCTCGACGATGCGGGCGTAGCCGGCCTCGTCGAGCGTGTAGAAGCGGCGGTAGACGAGGTAGCTCGCCACGATGAGCAGTGCCGGGACCACGATCATCATGATCTTGACGAGGAGGGTTCCGCCATCGGTCATGGCGGAGGCGTCGTCGGCCTCCTTCATCCCCGAGGCGAGCACTGTCCAGCCGACGATGCCGCTCGCGACCGCTGATCCGAGCTTGTAGATGAACGGCTGGAGGGACAACGTGACGCTGTCGTTGCGCCGGCCCAGCTTGTGCTCGCCGTACTCGACGGTGTCGGCGATGAACATGAGCATCTGCAACTGGATCATCGCCTGCGCGGAGAAGATGCCCACGCCGGCGACGACCATCGGCACTAGGCCGCCGGGCGGGGTGAGGAAGAGGAGGACGTATCCGGCGGCGACGACCACTAGCGCGGAAGTGAACAGCGTCCGCCTGGTGAACCGTCTGCTGAGCAGGGGGTAGACCGCCAGGCCGCCGAGCTGGGAGACCCCGAGGACGGCGGCGAACATGGCGTACATGCCCTCGTCGCCGTAGACATAGCGGAAGTAGTAGATGCCGAAGCTGGTGGTCGTGGTGAACGCGGCCATGAACAAGAGCAGGGAGGCGGTGGCGGCGAGCAGCTGGTCGTTGCGGAAGATCACCGTCACCAATTCCCGGAACCGGGTCTGGCTCGGCACCGCGACCGTGCGGTCCTCGCGCACGAGGACGAGCATGGTCAGCTGGAAGACGAGCAGGACGACCGCGAGGATCAGCGCGACCAGGAAGTACGACCACCGCATGTCGCCGATGAGATCGCCGAGGGCGTTGCTGACCGGCACGATGCCGACGACGACGATGAAGACGCCGATGGAGGCACAGATCCGGGCGACCGCGCCGATTCGCTCGCGTTCTTTCTGGTCCTCGGTGAGGGCGGGGAGCATCGACCAGTAGCCGATGTCGTTGGCGGTGTAGGAGATCTCCCAGGCGAGGTAGACGACGGTGAAAACCGCGACGAAGGCGGCGTCGCCGAGCGGGAGCGGGGTGAACAGGACGACCGTCAGCGCTGCGGCCGGTATCGCTCCACCGAGGATCCAGGGTTTGAACTTGCCGTGGCGGCCGTGGGTATTGTCGACGATCACGCCCATGACCGGATCGTTGACGGCGTCGAAGAGCCGTGCCACGACGAGCACGATCGTCACCGCCGCGAAGACGCCGTTCGAGACCTCGAGGACGTCGCTGAGGTAGAACAGCAGATACATCGAGATGAGCGTGTAGCACGCGTCGCGCCCGATCGTGCCGATGCCGAAACCGAAGCGATTGCGGATCGTCTGTGTCGTCACCGGCCTGCCTCCTGTCGCTCCACAACGTACACGTGAGATGGGACACAAGGAGGCATGGATCGCTCAGCGTCGGTAACGATGGCCAGGTGTACGACTTCGCCGGCATCATGTGCGAGAACTCGGTTCCATACACGACGTTTGAGCCGGGCCAGTTTGTTGAAGGATGCGACCTAGAACCTCACTTGGGAGGCATGCGGATGGCGCCGTCGACGCGGACGGTCTCGCCGTTCATGTAGGAGTTGGTGACGCATTCGAGCACCATGCTGGCGAGCTCCTCGGGGTGCCCGAGGCGCTTGGGGAAGTTGACGTACTCGCCGAGCTTGGCCTTGAAGGCCTCGGCCTGCTCGCCCTCGCCGTAGATGGGGGTGTCGATGAGGCCGGGGGCGACGGTGTTGACGCGGATGCCGGCGGCGGCGAGGTCGCGGGCGGCGGGGAGGGTGAGGCCGACGATGCCGCCCTTGGAGGACGAGTAGGCGGCCTGGCCGATCTGCCCGTCGAAGGCGGCCACGGAGGCGAGATTGCAGACCGCGCCGCGCTCGCCGGACTCCAGCGGCTCGTTGCGCGAGATGGCGGTGGCGGCGAGGCGCATCGCGTCGAAGGTGCCGATGAGGTTGATGGAGATGACCTTCTTGTAGGCGTCGAGGTCGTGGGCGGACTCGTAGGTGCCGTCGCGCCCGATGGTGCGCTGCGCCCAGCCGATGCCGGCGGAGTTGACGAGGACGCGCAGGGGAGCGAGCTCCTCGGCGGCGGCGATGGCGGTCTTGATCTGCTCGGTGTCGGTGACGTCGACGCGGATGAACACACCGCCGATCTCCTGCGCGAGCGCCTGCCCGGCGTCCTCGTTCAGGTCGGCGACCACGACGAGCGCGCCCCGCTCGTGCAGCTGGCGCGCGACCGCCGCGCCGATGCCCGATGCGCCGCCGGTGACGATGGCCGATGCTCCCGCGATGTCCATATGTTCCCTCGAATCGTGATGACGTCAGTGTCCACCGGCAGTCTCGCACGGACGCCGGGTGGAGGTGGGCGGATAGCTAGTTCTTGTTGTGCCCGAGGGAGCGGGCATGCAGAATCTCTTTCCAGTACGACTCGCGGTCGAGTACGTGGTCGTCATCGGTGCGCATCGACCAGAACTCCAGCAGCGCGAACTTCATATTGGTGCAGAAGTACTCCTCGCCCTTCTCTGCGATGAGCTCAATGAGCCCCTTGTTGCCGGCATGGAGAGTCTTCGCGTAGTAACTCCATCGCGACCAGATCCCTGTGTCGCCGTAGGCGGCGCCGACATAGCGTGCGCCGGTGGGCTGATCGTGGATGACGTAGACGCCCTTCATCTGCTCGAGAGCGATCCGCCAGTCGGGACGGCTCTGGTTCACCACCAGCTGAAGATCGGCGAGGGAGTGGTTGATCTTGTCATGGCCCGGGAACGGATACCCGCTCTGATGGGGAACTGCCTCGTGGGCGACCGTCCACTACCTGGCTCCGGTAGTGGCGTTGCGTATCGCTGCTGCCAGCCCCGCGTATCTCGTGGGTCCGTCGGTAATCTGTTCCAGCGCGTTGAGGCTGATCGATTTGTAGCCGAGGTCTTCTAGCGTCTTTCGGGGCACGACGTAGAACGCCCACTGGTCGACGTCGAGAACGTCATACTCGTCATGACTCTGCGCCGTTTGGACAGCGAAAACGTACACATCGGCGTTGAACGTCGCCTCGGGTGACTCTCCTTTGCGTGGATCCCAGGTGCGACCGGTCAATCCTGTGAATCGAATCGCTGACGGGCGCCGCTGATCCCAGACCTGCATGTAGGCGGAGGATTTCACCTCGATACGGGTGCCGTCGGGGGCCAGAACGTCGTAGGCGTCCCATTCGACGCGTGGGCTGGTCGCCTTGACCGCTTTGGCCACCAGGAACTCAGCGAGGTATCCACGGAGATTGTTCATGCGCAGATCACTCATGGCGAACCGCCAGAAGTCCAGCACGGTCGCGTCAAGGCCCGCGAATGGTTCAGCGCCGTCCATGCGTCTTGCCGGGGGAGCAGAGAACCACACATCGTCGGACATGGATCGTATCGTGCCACGAGGGACAGACATGAGCCGCGGAATCGGGATCTGGCCTGCGTACGAAAGCACCCCCAGCCGAGAGGCTGGGGGTGCTTCGCTGTCGTGTTGAGGTGGAAACCGCGGGCGCGAGCGTATCGAGCCCTACGGTTTTCCCACCGACCGATCAGATGTCGTAGTAGAGCTCGAACTCGTGCGGGTGGGGGCGGAGCTGCACGGGCATGATCTCCTCGGTGCGCTTGTAGTCGATCCACGTCTCGATCAGATCGGGCGTGAACACGTCACCGGCGGTGAGGAACTCGTGGTCGGCCTCGAGGGAGTCGAGGACGGCGTCGAGCGAGGTGGGCACGTGGTCGATCTCCGCGTACTCCTCGGGCGGGAGCTCGTAGATGTTCTTGTCGACCGGCGCGGGCGGCTCGATCTTGTTCTTGATGCCGTCGAGGCCGGCCAGCAGCAGCGCCGAGAATGCCAGGTACGGGTTGGCCGACGGGTCGGGGCAGCGGAACTCGATGCGCTTCGCCTTCGGGTTGTTGCCCGTGATCGGCACGCGCACGCAGGCCGAGCGGTTGCGGGCCGAGTAGACGAGCGCGATGGGTGCCTCGTAGCCCGGCACCAGGCGGTGGAAGGAGTTCACGGTCGGGTTCGTGAACGCCAGCAGGCTCGGCGCGTGCTTCAGGATGCCGCCCACGTAGTGACGCGCCATATCCGACAGGCCGCCGTAGCCGGCCTCGTCGTAGAACAGCGGCTCGCCGTTGTTCCAGATCGACTGGTGGCAGTGCATGCCCGAGCCGTTGTCGCCGAAGATCGGCTTCGGCATGAAGGTCACGGTCTTGTCCGCGGCCCACGCGGTGTTGCGGATGATGTACTTGAACTTCATGACATCGTCGGCCGACTTCAGCAGCGTGTCGAAGTTGTAGTTGATCTCGGCCTGACCCGCGGTGCCGACCTCGTGGTGGCCGCGCTCGACGGTGAGGCCGACCGTCTCCAGGTTGGCCATCATGTCGTCACGCAGGTCGGTGAAGTGGTCGGTCGGCGCGACGGGGAAGTAACCGCCCTTGTAGCGCACCTTGTAGCCGCGGTTGTCGACGATGTCGTCACCCGTCGACCAGGCGCCCGCTGCCGACTGGATCTCGTAGTAGGACTTGTTCGCGCTCGTGCCGAAGCTGACGCGGTCGAAGATGTAGAACTCGGCCTCGGGGGCGAAGAACGCCGTGTCGCCGATGCCGGTGGTCTTCAGGTATGCCTCGGCCTTGCGGGCGATATTGCGCGGATCGCGCGAGTACGCCTCACCGGTGATCGGGTCGTGCACGAAGAAGTCCATGACCAGCGTCTTGCGCGCCCGGAAGGGGTCGACGTAGGCGGTCTTCACATCGGGGAACAGCGCCATGTCGGACTGGTCGATGCTCTGGAAGCCGCGCACGGAGGAGCCGTCGAAGGCCAGGCCGCTGTCGAGGATGCCCTCGTCGAAGGAGGAGACCGGCACCGTGAAGTGCTGCTGGATACCGGGCAGGTCGGTGAACCGGACGTCGATGAACTCGACACCCTCGTCCTTGATGAATCTGAACAGCTCGTCGGCATTGCCGAACATCTGGGCCTCCTCGACCGCCGGGGGCGGGTCATTGTGATACATCGACAGCGACGCTTCATCAGCGTCACCAGTGAGCCTAGGCGGGCGTGATTACTCCACCATCACTGGTTTGTTTCATCGATGTTACAAACTCTCGGGGTCCAGCGCTGGTCGCGAAACGGCTGGCGGGAAGCGGCCGGTAGGCTCGCGACGTGCCGACCGAGCCCTCACCCGACCTGTACGACGCGTCGCCCGGCCGCCGACTGCTGGCCCTCGTCATCGACTGGACCCTCGCGATGGCGTTCGCCTGGGCCGCCTTCGGCACCGGCTTCCCACCGCAGACCCCGGGGGAGAGCTTCATCGTCCAGGGCGTCTTCGTCGTCATCACCGGACTGACCATCGGCTTCCTCGGCGTCTCGCTCGGCAAACGCCTCGTGCGGCTCGCCGTCGTCGGCGCCGACGGACGACCGATCGGCTGGTGGCGCGGGCTCGTGCGCACCGCTCTGCTGAGCCTCGTCATCCCCGCGATCATCCAGCGTGACGGACGGGGACTCCACGACCTCGCCGTCGGCAGCAAGGTCATCCGCATCGGAAAATAGAACCGAGATGTGCTGGGTATTCGTCAAGGAGCAGGTGTCCAGGTTGACGAATACCCAGCACATCTCGGTTCGGCCGGGGCTGGGTCAGCCGCGCATCATCTTGCGGGCGCCCTTCATGCTCGTGGGCATCGGGCCACGCGGCATCGGAGCGGCCGGGCGCATCGAGTCCAGCGCCTTGACCTTGTAGAGCACCTCGGTCTGCTGGGCCGCCTTGATCTTCTTCGGCAGCTTGCGGACCCTCTTGACCAGCTTCGGCAACGGCACCTGGCCCTCGCCGCGCCCGACCATCAGGATCGTGATCGGCACATCCTCGCCGACGATGCGTGCGTGCTTCTTGGCCTCGCTCGTCAGCAGGTTCTTGGTGCGTCCGGGGCTGCCCTCGCCCACGAGGATCACACCGGGACGGCCGATCACCCGGTGCACGACGTCCTGCTGCTTGTTGAAGCCGACCGCCTGCTTGACCGTCCACCCGCGACGCAGCATCGTCAGTGCGGCTCCACCGGCCCCCAGCTGACCCTCGGCCTGCTGATACATCGACTTCTCCGCGCGACGCCCGAAGACCGTGATCGTGGCCAGCGAGGCCACCGCGATCGACAGGAAGACCGTCAGGATGATGCTGAACCAGCCGGTTCCGACCAGCAGCGTGCTCAGCGTCGCCGTGATCGCCGCGGCCACGACCCAGATCGCCAGCAGGATCCACCCGAGACGGGGATCGGTCTGCTTGGTGTTGCGATAGGCCTGCCGCATCTGCGCGATGCGGCCCTGGGGAACGGCTGCGGGGTTGGACATACGGTCGATTCTACGTCAGCGGCACAGGCTCAGGCGCGCGCCTGCTCCCTCGCCTCGAGCGCCTGCTGGTACAGCCGCCCGGCCCGGTACGACGAGCGCACCAGCGGCCCGGACATGACCCCCGCGAAGCCGATCTCGCGGGCCTCATCGGACAGTTCCACGAACTCCTCCGGCTTGACCCACCGCTCGACCGGGTGATGCCGCACCGACGGACGCAGGTACTGCGTGATGGTGATCAGATCGCAGCCCGCCTCGTGCAGATCGCGCAGCGCCTCCGACACCTCCTCGCGGGTCTCGCCCATGCCGAGGATGAGATTCGACTTGGTCACCAGGCCGAAGTCGCGGGCCTGCGTGATGACATCGAGCGACCGCTCGTAGCGGAACGCCGGACGGATGCGCTTGAAGATGCGCGGCACCGTCTCGACATTGTGCGCCAGCACCTCCGGCCGCGACTCGAAGACCTCGGTCAGCAGCTCGGGGATGCCGTTGAAATCGGGGATCAGGTTCTCGACACCCGTATCGGGGTTGAGCTCGTGGATCTGCCGCACCGTCTCGGCGTACAGCCAGGCGCC